>JBEBFX010000307.1:0-1563 GCA_040081735.1 Alphaproteobacteria bacterium
ACGTGCGGCAAGGCCAGAGCCAGATTGACCCAGCCGCCGCAGTTGAACGTGCGGGGAAAGCGGCACCAGTCCGGGTGATTGTCGAAATGGATGACCGTAACGGGCTCTGACTGTTTTTCCAGGGTGAGTTCCAGCAACATCGCCGTCACATGGTGAAAATCCCCGGAACCCATGAAACAGAGCCTTGGTTCGCCGGTGGACATGATGAACTGCTCCGCCAGCATCGTATGCAGAATATCCAGCTGGTTTTCCCTGCCCCACAATCTGATCCGGGCGCCCGCCTGCATAGCCTCGATCTGCTGCGCGCCGTCGCGCTCGCAGGTCAGCATGAACTCAGACTGCGATTTGAGAGCATCATCAAGGTGAAGCAGACAAAGCTGCATGATTATTTTTTCCCGGCGCGGGTAAATAGTTGATCCAGCAGTTCAAGCGCAAGGTCAATCTCTGGTTCGGATATCGTCAGAGACGGGGCCAATGTAATGACATTCTTATGATACCCGCCGACATCAAGCACCAATCCATATTTCCGGCCATTTGCGACCAGATCACCTTTCATGGCTTCCTCCTCGATCCAGTTCAGCATCGACTTGTCCGGCGTATAGCTATCATGCGCGCTGCATATTTCGGCGCGCAACGCCAGGCCAAGGCCATCCACGTCCCCGACAATCTTATGCCGCTTCTTCAGATCCTGCAGTCCGGCAAGGAAATAGACCCCCTTGCGCATGATCGACGCCTCGAAATCTTCCTCCTCGATCATTTTCATCACTTCCAGCGCCACACTGGTTCCCATCGGATTGCTGGCGAAGGTGGAATGGGTGGACCCAGGCGGGAAAATTGTAGGATTGATCATCGCTTCCTTCGCCCACAGGCCAGAAAGCGGGTTGAGGCCGTTGGTGATGGCCTTGCCGAACACCAGCACATCCGGCGTCACGCCAAAATGTTCAATCGACCCCATCTTTCCAGTCCGGTAGACCCCCATCTGGATTTCATCGACGACGAGTAAAACGCCGTGTTCGTCCAGCACTTTTTTCAGTTCAATGAAAAAGTTTTTCGGCGGTATGACATAGCCGCCGGTGCCCTGGATGGGTTCCACATAAAAGGCGGCATATTCGCATTTGCCCGTTTTGGGATCCCACAGCCCGTTATATTCACTTTCAAACAGGCGGGCGAATTTCTGAACGCAATAATGTCCGTATTCCTCCTTGTCCATGCCTTTGGGGCCCCGGAAATGGTAAGGAAATTCAATGAATTGGGCACGGTCGCCAAAATGCCCGAAGCGGCGGCGATAACGGTAGCTGGAGGTAATGGCCGAAGCGCCTAGCGTGCGTCCGTGATAACCGCCCTCAAAGGCGAACATCAGGCTTTTGCCATCGGAGAAGTTGCGCACAATTTTTAGGGAATCCTCAATCGCCTGCGCACCGCCAACATTAAAGTGAATACGACCCTTCTCGCCAAAGGTACTTTCCATATGCTGCGCCAGACGGGCCGCCAGTTCCACTTTCTCGCGATGCAGATATTGTGACGCCACCTGGGGCAGACGGTCCAGCTGCCGGTGCGCCGCCT
>JBEBFX010000308.1:0-1561 GCA_040081735.1 Alphaproteobacteria bacterium
GAATTTGTTGATGACAATGACGGGACCGGGAATAATGCAAGCGGGACGTTTGCCCCCATCTTCAGCGGCGTCTATTATCTCAATTCTTCATCGGCTGTTGTATCCGGCGCCGGCACATACCGGCTCGGCGCAGCAGATACGGGCGCTATCCGGCAGACAGCATCGCACGGTGTTACGCCTGTTAATAATCCGGGGCCTCTGGCGGGCGACAAGATTATTGACGCGGCCACCCATGGCATTAATTGGCAGTTAGGCAGCACCCGCACCATAAACTGGGCCCTGGCGGAGGGTCTTTTAGGCGAGACCTGGCTGGATTCCCAAAGTACTATTGCCAATCTTACAAATATATTCAGCAATGTATCCGCATTCGCAAATATTAACTTCAATTATGTAGGGTTTTACGCCAATCCGCCCGAGGCATATTATGCCGGATCAGATATTACCGTGTCCCTGGACAGGGTATTTGTCAGCGGATTTGGCGGCAACGCCACCTGGGCAATCGGGCTTTTCCCGGAAACCAGTTTTACGACGGATTTTTATCCGGGCAACGCGGGAACCCAGGGGTATCGGGGCGCGCCGGGGGACGTATTCATCAACGTCAACAGTCAGGCGTATGATCTGCCTTCCTATGCCCCAGGATCAGCCGGATACGCGCTGCTCATTCACGAGCTTGGCCACGTATTGGGGTTGAAGCACCCATTTGACAGCGGTGGCACGGGCCGGCCGACACTGGAACAATTAGGCGCTGATGTTCTGAATACGGACTGGTTTTCGGTAATGGCGTACCGGGATGATTTTAACTTTAATTTTTTATCTTTTGACCCGGCGACGCCCATGGCGATGGATGTGCTGGGGCTGCAATATATCTACGGGGCCAATCTTCAGACAAACGCCGGTAATACGTCTCATATCCTTCAACAGAATGCGCGCTACCAGACCATCTGGGACGCGGGGGGGATTGATGTCGTCGATGTTTCGGCTTCCGCCGCCGGGTGGACGATAACCCTGCCGATCTACCAGCCCTCGCTGATCGCGGACACCCGTCTGGGCATTGCAACCCTGGTGAACGAAGCGTCACTGACCAGCCCCCTAAGCCTCTACTGGCTGATGGGAAATATCGAGAATGCGACAGGCTCCGCTTTTTCTGACAGACTGGAGGGTAACGAATTCTCGAACAGCTTTTTTGGCGGGGGCGGGAATGACGACATTGCCGGCGGCACGGGTATTGATATGGCCCGTTATAGCGGCCCCCGCAGCGGGTACACCTTTACCGGCAACACCAGCGAAAGGACGCTTGCCGACAGGACAGCGGGCCGAGACGGCATTGATAGTCTGGTTGCCGTAGAACGGCTTCAATTCAGCGACGGCATTCTGGCGTTCGATAATTTGCGCACCGACATGGCGGGCAAGGGATATTTATTGTACCGCGCCGCCTTTGACCGGGCGCCGGATGTTGAAGGACTGGGCTACTGGGTGCGTGAACTGGACCGGGGACAGGATTATGGCACGGTGGTGGCGCCAGCTTTATCGCTTCGGCTGAATTCATCCGATTGAATGGCAG
>JBEBFX010000177.1:0-6344 GCA_040081735.1 Alphaproteobacteria bacterium
TCGTGAAAAAGGTAATGGGCGCTTAAGCGCATTACCGGCGCGCGTAAGGCCATGGCCTTACGGGGGTCATTGGGCCATTCTCTGTCCGCCAGCAGCTTTTGCAGCGCATTTTCAGCCTCATCAATACCAGCGATTGCCGTCATTTGCAGGGTTTCCGCGACGGGAAGCAGCATGCCAACTTTCCCCGATGCGCAGGTCTGGGTCAGCCAGGCCGCGAACCCGGGAATGGGCGAAAGCGTCGCAAAGGATTTCAGTTTTTGAAATTCTCCCTGCAATTCACCTACCACGCGCTTGATCAGGAATTCACCAAAACTTACGCCCGCAAGTCCGGCCTGGGCATTGGAGATGGAATAAAATATGGCCGTATCGGCCTCTTCCGCCTTGCCGGAACGCAACGCTTCATCCAGCAGTTTCTGCACATTCGCAGCCATGCCGATGACCAGGGCAACCTCGACAAAGATAAGCGGCTCACCGGGCATGGAAGGATGAAAAAACGCAAAACAGCGGCGGTCGGAATCCAGCCGGTTTTTCAGATCGCTCCAGGAGCGGATTTCATGCACTGCTTCATAGGCAATCAGTTTTTCCAGCAGCGCGGCAGGGGCATCCCAGCCGATCGTGCGCAATTCCAGAAATCCCGCGTCAAACCATGAAGCCAGTAAAATGCGCAGCTCGCGCCCAAGCGGGGCCAGCCTGTTATCGTTGCGCGCCAGCCGCAGCAGGTCGGCGCGCAGATCGACCAGAAATTTCACGCCCCCGGCAATCCCGTTGAAACGTTTCAATAACCGCAAACGGGGCGATTCCAGCAGATCGCGCAAGGCTTCCTCCGCCGTAACAAGGGCGTCGCCTTCAGCCTGCGCCAGATCGAGAGCCAGGGTGCGTACGGCCCCATGATCCACGCCGTACTGGGCCGCCAGCAAATTAAGAAAACGCTGGCGCCCGGTGTCGTTCATCATCAGATAATAGCGGCCAATTTCGGCGGCGATATTTCGCGCGGAAACCTCGCCGCCGCGTGCGGCCAGGCACGCATCAATGCGGGATCGCAGCCATTTCAAATCATCGTCGGGCAGGTTAGGGCGAATGGTTCTGGTAATGGCTATGCGCGCGGCGCCTGTCAGATCCCGCAAGGCACGGGCAATCCGGTTGCCTGTCTGTGAGAAAAAACCGGATGAAATTTCCGGTTCCTGGCCGCCAAGGGGTTCTGTCATCTCGAAATCAATCTAACGGAGGGGTGATTCAGGCAATGATGTCTGGATAGATCTGGTCCTGGGTTCGGGCTATCTCATCGCGCAGGGAAAGTTTCTTTTTTTTCAGACGCTGTAACTGTAACTGGTCATACCGGACGGTGCTCTGGAGCGCATCGATTGCGGCGTCAAGATCACGATGTTCCTGGCGCAAAACGTTCAAACGGGCGATTAGGGCTTCCTTGTCTTCCATTGCCGGAATCTAGCATATATTCGTTTCCAGGTACTGACATAAGCATGAAATTTTCAATCTTTCAGCCGCCCCAGCGGGGCAGCGACGGCACATCCAGATCAAACAGATCAAGCACCCGCCCCAGATTATGTTCCACCATATCCATCACATTTGCAGGTCTGGTATAAAACGCCGGCATCGGCGGCGCAATGATCGCGCCCATTTCCGATAGCTGCGTCATGGTGCGCAGATGTCCGGTATGCAGGGGCGTTTCACGCACCATCAACACCAGTTTACGGCGCTCTTTCAGCACCACATCCGCTGCGCGCGTGAGCAAATTTGAGGTCACGCCTGTGGCAATCTCGGCCATTGTGCGCACCGAACAGGGGGCCACGATCATCCCCATCGTGCGGTAGGAACCGCTGGCGATGGGCGCGGCAATATCCCCGATCCGGTAGTGCCGGTCTGCCTTGCCGGTAATTTCAGACAGTTTGAAATCGGTTTCCTCGGCAATGGTTATCACACCGGCGCGGCTGATGACCAGATGCGTTTCAACCCCCAGATCCCTTAACAGCTCCAGCAGTCTTATGCCAAAAACGACACCCGTCGCCCCGCTGATCCCGATAATCATGCGGGGCTTTTGAGGTGACGGGACAGGATCAAAGCTGCCCTGGCCCAGACCGCAATGGCGTAGCAGATCGGGCGTTGAGGTCCCTAAAACAATGGCGAAGGCCTGGGCCCAGTCAAGGCGCAGGGCTTGCTTGCCCTGTAGAATTCGGCTGATCACCGCGCGATCGCGGCCAATGGCCTGGGCCAGATGCCCCTGCGTCGCCCCGATTGATTTGAGCCTTTGTCTGATCCATCTGGCGTCCATGGAATTATTATGAGAATTTCTCAAATAATGTCAAATAATAAAGGGGCTGACTTATTCCCGGAATCATGTTTCTATGGACGCTCTGAACCATGCAGGAGGATCGGCAATGCGCCTTGAATCAGACATCAATGAGCTTCAGAAAGAGCATGACCGCCTGGACGGTCTCATTTCCCGGGAGCTTAAGCATCCCGGCAGCGACGATCTCGAACTCACCCATATGAAGCGTGAAAAGCTGCGCCTGAAGGATGAAATCGCCCGGCTTTCCGGCGCTCTGCATGCCCATGCCGGGTAATTAGGGCGATTACTTTTCCGGCTTGCGGGCCAGGCACAGGACGAAGGGTGAGGTTATGCGGTTCGGCCGCAGGCCGAAACATGCGCCCAGCGCCCAAAAGGGGCCTGACAAGGCTATTTTGAGGACCTGAAGCGGGCGGCTGCCCAGCGCGCGTTCGACCGCGCCAAATTGCAGGACGCCAAGATGCGCGATCAGCGCATAGCTGCTGGAGATAATCGTCATCCCGGCGTCGCCATGCGCCTGCGCCAGTTGTCCGCTGCTCAGGGGAACGTGCTTCGCGTAAAGGGGGCCATCAAACAGTTTTTGCAGCCGCCCAAGCGGGCCGGTCATGTTGGGCACAAGCGTTATCATTAAACCGCCCGGCGCCAGAAATGCGGCGCAGGCCGCCACAGCCGCCGCCGTATCGGAGAAATGCTCCACAAGGCCATTCGACAGGACGATGTCGAAGCGGCCAAGTTGGTCCGCCGGCGGAGTGAGAAAATCCCCCTCGATGATATTTCCATCTATGCCGAGCCGGTTCATTAACGCCTTTGTTGCCGCGCAACCCTCGGGAGAATAATCAATCCCGGAAATCCGGCAGCCATGGATGCGGTGAAAATATGGCAGCCATCGCGATCCGCCACAGCCTATTTCGATCAGGCTTTTGCCCGCCGGATTTTCAGACACCAGAGCGGCGGCGAATGCGCGGTGCAAATGACGGTAAGCATAGTTGCGCAGACCGCCCTTATACGGATCGATGGGCGCCAGCGGCCGGCCATCCCGCCACAGGGCATTCCAGTATTCCCGCCTGGTAATCGGTCTGGCGTCTGTCATGAAACAGGTTTGCTGGCAACGACGGTGATGACGCCATAGCTCCGGCGCTGCATCTGCCAATAGCCAAAAAGTATCGCGGCACACCGGTCCAGGGCGGCCAGCGGATGGGTAAATGCATAACGCAGGGTCGCGCCAGTGCCGCGTTTCAGCCCCTTGCGCTGGCTATATAGATGCCGCGATTCCGGCGTGTCCTGCCAGCGCAGGGTACGGCGGCACAATCTGGCCCAGCAATAATACAGTATATTCACAGGTGTCATTTCAAATATGGCGTCGTCATAGAGGATTTTTTCAATGTCCAGCCCCGCATCGGAAAGATAGCCGCGCAGGGATTTTTCCGTAAAGAAATACAGGTGCCGGGGGATGTCTTCGTTGAACAGGGCGCGCGACGACAGAGATTCAAAATTGGTCACCAGAAACGCAAACTGGCCGCCAGGTTTCAGAAGCGCCGCCGCCTTGGTGAAATAGGCACGCGGATCATGCACGTGTTCCAGCACAGCCCAGGCGGTGATCGCATCATAGCGGGGCGCGTCAAACACCAGTTCCGGCAAGCTGAAGCGGTACACCGGAAAATCCTCAATGCTATTCGCGTTGGGGGAAACCTCCAGCCCTTCTACGCGCCAGCCCCGGCGGTGCATGAAGCGCGGAAAATCCCCGTTGGCGCAGCCAATATCCAGAAGCAATGGCAGTTTACCATTGGCTTTCGCGGATAGTGGCGTCAGCAGTGCGGCCTGAGCGGCATAGCGGTTCTGATGCGCGCCTGAATTTTCAAATTCGCTGAAAAATTCCGGCGGATAATAGGCCGTCATTTCTGCGGGCGTGGGCCGAGGATTAACAAACCCCAGACCACAGCGCGCGCAGCCAACAATCGAAAACCAGTCGGTTACGTCAAACAGCGTATCGGGTTGTTGATAGATCAGCGCCAAATCTGTTCCGCCGCACTGGTTGCACGCTAAATGTTCCATATTAAAGTTTCTGTTCCGGCGGAGGTGAGGGCAGCAAGAAATATGCTGCTGCATATGTTACAGCGAACAGCAGGAAAAAAGTAATTGCCGTGGCGGCCGCGATGCCTGTCGCGCCATACGCCTGCGTGCTGAGATAGTTCAGGCAGAGGTTTAACACCGCCGCCCCGGATGAGAGCAGCAGCAGGACATTGTTGCGGCCAAGCGTTGCGAGCACGCGGGCCAGAACAATCCACCCAAGGTAAAATGGAATTTGCAATATAAGATAAGACTGCACGCCCGCGACCATGGTTGCGTCATCGCTGCTGAACTGGCCGCGCTGGAACATGATCTCGGCAATGGGCAGGCTGAACCAGGAAATACCTGCGCATAAGGGTAATGCCAATGCGAGCGTCAACAGCACGCAGCGGCGCACGAGCTGGCGCAGCGCCCCCCAGTCCGCCGCCGCCGCCAGGCGCGCAAAGGCCGGCAGCACGGCCGCGCCCAGCGCCAGTGCGCCCATCGAACCGGTCAGGGACACCAGGCGTCCGGCAAAAATAAAACCGGTTATTGACCCGGTTCCAATACTAGCCGCCATGGCCTGGCCGGTTGCGGGAATAAGACCCATAATGGCGGCGCCCGCAAACAGCGTTGCGAAGGCGCGCTCAAAACCGCTATCAGGGGAAAATTTCAGGCGCGGCGCAACAAGCAGGCCGCGCCTGAATAATAATATTCCCATCACCCCAAATTCGAGCACGGCGCCAAGCAGCGTGCCGTTCACGAATGCCCATGCGCCATGATCCTGGGCATAGGTGAACAGCATAATAATTGTCACGATCGGACTTAGCACGGGCACGCATGCTGGCAGCGCCAGGCTGCCATGGGCATTGGCGATAGCGGTCCACAATGCTGCAAATCCGAATAATGGCACCAGCAGGCAAAGCAGCAGCAGCCAGAGCTGCGCCAGCGCCATTTTCTCCGGCGTCAGATGCGTCACCAGCAACGGCAGATATAGCGGCGACGCAACGGCGCACAACAGCCCAAGCCCGCAAAACCCGATCAGCGCGGCGCCATTGGCGTTTGCAATGATGGCCCGTAAACCCTGTTCCCCGCTGTGCTGACGCGCGTTCATCAGTGCCGGGATAATTGCGGGCCCTGCGCACGCAAGAATTGCAAAGAAAAGAAACGAAGGCGCCAGGTATGCGATGAGAAAAACATCCAGATCGGCGCCAACGCCAAATACCGCCGCCGCCGCAACTTCACGGCCAAAGGAAAACAGACGCACCAGTATGGTGATAAAACCGATGACAAAAGCACTTCGCGCAACGCCGCTTAAAGTGGCAGGGCGTAACACCGCCTTTATGTTGTCAGGCGCAGGCGCCGGATATTTTCCGCGTAGGCGCCTGGACCCCCGCTGAAGGTGGCGGTTCCGGCGACCAGCACATCGGCGCCAGCATGTATAGCCAGTTTTGCGGTCTCAAAATTGATGCCGCCGTCCACTTCCAGATCAATCGGCTTGTCCAGCGCATCGATGCGCGCGCGCAGGGCGCGAATTTTATCCAGCTGGCGCATTATAAATTTCTGGCCGCCAAAGCCCGGATTGACGCTCATCACCAGCACCAGATCAAGATCGGGCAGAAGGTATTCCACCGCCTCGACAGGCGTGCCGGGGTTCAGCGCCAGCCCGGCCTTTTTGCCCAGCCGCCGGATTTCCTGAATGGTGCGATGGATGTGCGGCCCAGCCTCGGGATGCACGGTGATGATGTCCGCCCCCGCATCGGCAAATGCCGCCAGCCAGGCGTCCACCGGGGCTGTCATCAGATGCACATCGAAAATTTTACCGCTATGCGGACGCAACGCCTTCACCACATCGGGGCCGAGGGTGATATTGGGCACGAAATGCCCGTCCATCACATCAATATGGATATAGTCCGCCCCGGCAGCGCTGACGCGCGCTACCTCTTCGCCCAGCCTGGCAAAGTCGGCGGACAGAATCGAAGGGGCGATGCGGACG
>JBEBFX010000178.1:0-6328 GCA_040081735.1 Alphaproteobacteria bacterium
ACAGTGCGCCGAAAGAAATCAGGGCGCGCAGGCCCGCCGATGATGGTTTCATCGTTATTGCCAGCCGTTCGCACCGGGATAAAAAAACCGACGAATTTCTGGCGGCTTACCACGTCAAGGACATCATTGCCGCCGGATCATCGTTGAAATTCTGTCTGCTGGCGGCGGGTGAGGCAGACCTTTATCCACGGCATGGACCAACAATGGAATGGGATACCGCCGCCGGACAGGCCGTGCTGATGGGGGCCGGAGGCCGCGTCACCAATATGGACGGCACCCCGTTCACCTATGGCAAACCGGAATTTCGCAACCCGCATTTCATCGCCTGGGGCGCCCCAAAAGCCTAGGCCTCCGCAGGCCAGACCTCGCCAAGGACGCGAAAAGCGCTGGCGGCGCAGGGCCACCCCGCATAGTGGGCCGCATGGGTAATCATGGCTTCCAGCTGCTCGCGTTTGACGCCAAGATTACGGGCGCCAGCGAAATGAATCCGCTGTTCCGCCTCGCGGTTCAACGCAACAAGTATCGTGCATGTAATCAGCGAGCGCAGTTCCAGCGGCAATTCATCTCCCTGCCAGACGTCGCCAAACAGGTGTTCCATCGTAAAACGCGAGAATGCTGCGGGGACGGATGATTTTCCGGAAGACGGATTGCGCGGCTGCCCCTCGGTCAGCTTCTTGAAAAATGCGATACCCTTTTTGCGTTTTTCTTCATCGGACATGGAAATTTTACCTCCTGGTAAATTCAATATTACGAAACCGTATTTTTGGGCACATCCTTGAACGGCTTATCCATACCGGTCATGGGTTCCTTGGGCATGCCCAGCACCCGTTCAGCGATAATGTTGCGCTGGATTTCATCAGTTCCGCCGGCAATGGACGCCGCCGGTGTGGATATCAGTATTTCAGCAATGACGCCATTCATGGGGCTGTCTTCACCGCTCAGCATCGCATCGGCGTCATTGATCAGCGTGTGCACATTGGCCGAGGCGCGCGCCACATGACTGCCCACCAATTTTCCCAGCGAACCCTCCGGCCCCTGGGGCCGTCCCATCTGCTGGGAGGCGCGGGCGCGGCGCGCGGTCCACTTTGCTGCATTAAACATCGTCAACAGCTTTGCCATTTCCTGACGCACGACAGGATCGGTATTTTTACCCGCCGCCCTGGCCCGTTCAATGACCAGATCGACGCGGCCCGCGCGTTGCGGATACCATTTATACGGCTCCATGGTTTTTGTGATTTCAATCCGCTCCTGATCATAGGCTTTACCGGCCCGTTTTGACCCCTGCCCCGGGCCTGCGGCAATGCCATCGGCGGCGCCCCGCCGCTCATGCATCAGGGTCGTCGTCGCCACTTTCCAGCCGTCACCCAGATTTGCCACCAGATATTCCGGCGCAATCACGGCATCGGTAAAGAACACCTGATTAAAAGAGGCATGCCCGTTCATCTGCCGCAGGGGCTGGACGGTCACGCCCGGTTGTTCTATCTCGATAATGAAATAGGACAATCCCTGATGCTTTGGCACGTTCCAGTCCGTACGCGCCAGCAACAGCCCGTACTGGGCGTGATGGGCGCTGGTGGTCCAAACTTTCTGGCCGTTGACGATCCATTTGCCGTCCTTGAGATCGGCCCGTGTCACGGCGCCAGCCAGATCGGAGCCGCTGCCCGGTTCACTGAAAAGCTGACACCAGTTATCCTCGCCGGTCAGCATGCGGCGCAGAAATTTTCCCTTCAGAAAATCCGATCCGTGATCGAACAGGGTTGCGGCAGCCAGCATTCTGACCCCGCTTCGCGCAACGCCAATGGCGCCGATTTTCCGGAATTCACTTTCCGCCGCCGCCCCCAGAACCGCGGACAGCCCTTTGCCGTACCATTGCTTCGGCCATGCCGGCATGCCCCAGCCGCTGTCCGCCAGGATATTTCGCCATTGCAGCAGATCAAGCCCGGCATTCCAGTTTGCTTCCAGCCAGGCGCGGACCTCCGCCCGTACAGATTCTTCGGTCTGCTCGCTCATTTTGTTTCCTTCCGAATTCAGACGTTCCAGCGCTGCATCAGCAGTTCGCGGTGATATTTCGGCGTGCCCAGAAATACCTCGGAGCTTTTTGCGCGCTTGAACCACAGATGCGTATCATTGTCCCAGGTAAAACCAATGCCGCCATGCAGCTGAATGGTTTCCCGCGCTGTCTGCATGAAAGCGTCCGCCGCGCAGGCCTTGGCCATCGAGGCGATAGCAGGCAAATCCGCCGCTGCTTCCGCCGCCGCCTCGGCCGCATAATAGGCCGCTGATTTGGCCAGCTCGACTTCCACCAGCATATCGGCGCATTTGTGCTTGATCGCCTGAAAGCTGGCGATGGGGCGGCCGAACTGCATGCGCATCATTACATAATCCAGTGAGGCCTGACGTAACCGGTCGGCGCCGCCCACCATTTCATTCGCCAGGCAGACGGCGGCCTGATCCAGGGTGCGCGAAAACGGGGCGGCGCCTGCCCCCGCCTCGCCCAGCAGCTCCGCCTGCACCGACTTAAAGGTCAGCATTGCCAGTTTGCGCGTCGTATCCACCGATTTGAGCAGCCGCCGTTCCAGCCCCTTTGCGTCGCTGCGCACGGTAAAGAATGACAACCCCGCATCATCGGCGGTTCCGGGCGCCCGCCCCAGCACGACAATCAGATCCGCCGTATGCCCATCCAGAACAAAACTTTTTACCCCATTGAGCAGATATCCGCCGCCCGCAGGCTCGGCTGCCAGGGTAACGCCGCTGCTGTCCCAGCGGCCATTTTGCTCTGTGAACGCCAGCGCCGCCACTGTTTCGCCAGCCGCTATTCCGGGAAGCAAGGCCTGTTTTTGATCTTCCGTGCCCGCATTCAGAATGGCGTTGGCCGCCAGTACGACCGACGAAAAATATGGGCCGCACAGCAAAGCCCGGCCCATTTCCTCCATCACGATTCCCAGTTCGACAAAGCCAAAGCCCTGCCCGCCGTAAGCCTCCGGAATATGCACCGCACTCAGGCCAAGATCGGCGTTCAGTTTTTGCCAGGTTTCACGCTCCCACCCCGCATCGGTCGCCATCAGGCGGCGGATTTCCGTGGTGGGGGATTTTTCCGCCAGAAACCGCCGCAATATCGTACGGAATTGTTCCTGTTCATTACTGAAGCTGAATTTCATGGTGCTATCCCATCCCTGCCGCGTTTCAGGCTTGATTTTCCCGTTGGCCGGAAACATGTGCAGCGCCTGATTATCCGGATTGTCCAACCGTAATATGCGTGAGAATATGCGCAATATCCAATAGTTAATGCGCGCATGTCCAAAAGGGGAATCTATAATGAGCGAGACCATTGATCTGTCACACGGGGCGACCTTCGAGCATGGTTTTCCCCATGCTTTTTTCAAAAAACTGCGCGACGAGCAACCCATTTACTGGCATGAGCCGACGCAATATTGCCCCGGCGGCGAAGGGTTCTGGGTTGTCAGCCGGTATGATGACTGTGTCAAAGTAATGCGCGATCCCGCTACGTTTTCATCCGACAGGGTCGCCCCGCGCAAAGGCGGCGGCACATCGCTGTTTGACGAACCCTATGCCGGACTGGCCATGAACACCGCCGACGACCCCCAGCATAAACGGCTGCGCGGCCTGGTCAGCCAGGGATTTACCCCCCGCGCGATCTTCGATATGGAAACGGATTTGAGGCGCCGCGCAAAGCTGATCCTGGCCACTATTTCCAACCCGGACCATTGTGAATTCATGAGCGAGGTTGCGCGCGAGTTACCCCTGCAGGCCATCTGCACGATCCTTGGAGTGCCGGAAGAAGACCGGATACAACTGGCTGACTGGATCGATCACGGCCTGATGGCGCAAAGCGACGGGGTTATCAGCCGCGAATATCTGCTGCTGATCCAGGCCTATGGCAAGAAGCTGATCGAGCAAAAACGCGAAAACCCCACAGATGATATTCTTTCGGCCATCATTCATGCGCGCACGGATGATCCCGATGAAAAGCCCCTGACCCCGCTGGAGCTGATCAACTTTTTTCTACTGCTGTTTCCAGCCGGGGCCGAAACCACGCGCAGCGCCATTGGCGGCGCGGTTCTCGCCCTGATCGAAAATCCGGATCAGCTGGCGAAATTGCAGGCGCACCCCGAACTGATGCCCCTGGCGGTAGAAGAAATTATCCGCTGGACCACACCCTCAATCTACAAGCGCCGCACGGCAACCTGTGACACCGAAATTGCCGGGGGTAAAATCCGGGCGGGCGAAAAGCTCAGCTATTGGGAAATGTCCGCCAACCGCGACGAGCGCGTGTTCAAGGACCCGTTCAAGTTTGACGTCAGCCGCGATCCCAACCCCCATGTGGGTTTCGGCACCGGCATACATATCTGCCTGGGGATTGCACTGGCCCGGATCGAAATAAAGATCATGTTCGAAGAAATGCTGGCGCGGTTCAGCAAATTTGAGCTGCTCGCCCCGCCATTATGGATGCCAAACAACCGCCTGCATGGGGTGCGGCAATTGAAGCTGCGCATGTCATGAGCGCAGCAACGTCGCAGGAGCCGACGAAATGGATTGGCTGGGCAGCGGTACTTTTTGCCGCAGGCATTTCCGGGAGCAATTACGTTGTCTCGCGTTATGGCATGAAGTCGGCGATTAGCGCGAATGACATGATTGCGCTGCGCATTGGCATCGCGGGTCTTGTGATGCTGCCACTATTGTGGGTCAAGGGGATAGGCAAGATCTCCGAAATTGGCTGGCGCCGCGGGCTGATCCTTTCGGCGCTTGCTGGCGCTCCCTATTCCCTGATGATCCTGTGGGGCTTGCGCTATGCGCCTGCGGCGCACGGCGGAGTGCTGGTTACCGCCACGGTGCCGCTCATCGTTGCATTTGGTTTATGGATTACCATGGGCGTGCGGGTGACAGGCGTCAGACTGCTGCTGCTTATGGCAATCCTGATCGGCATTACAATGGTAATGGGAGGTTTTTCTATCATTTCAGATTTTAGCGGGCCAGATGTTCTGTTTGGTGATCTGTTGTTCGTGATGGCTGGCGCAGGCATGGGTGTATTTTCAATCCTGCTGCGCAGGTGGCGCTATGATGCGCTTCTGGTTTCTGCGCTCGTGTCCGTGCTGTCGCTTGCCTATCTGCCAGTTTATTTCTTCCTGCTTGACCCGGATTTTAGCCGCGCCACGATTGGTCAAATCCTGTTTCACGGATTTAATCAGGGAATTCTCAATGCGGTTGCGGCCTTGTTTCTGTTTTCCTACGGAGTAGGAATCCTGGGGCCGCAGCGCGCTGTACTTGGCATCGCGACCGTCCCGGTGATCGCGGCATTGATGGCGATCCCAATGTTGGGCGAGTTGCCCGCCCCCATACAATGGCTTGGCATTGCACTGGTAGTTGGCAGCGTCATACTCTCTGCGCAAGTGCAGGATAAAGCGCCAATAGAAAAATCTTAGGATAAGAAGATGCCAACCAAACGAGTATATAAAGCGCGCAAATTTAATCTGCGCATTTCATGACTGAGGCAAAATTGCAGTCCAGAAAAATCTGGCTGGGATGGGCTGCGGTCTTTGGGGCGGTCGGCATCTATGCCGGAAACTTCGTCGTATCGCGGTACGCCATACGGGCCTCGATTGGCGTCAATGATATGGTGGCCCTGCGGTTCTGCGTGGCGGGCGTTATCATGCTGCCGCTATTCTGGCGCAGCGGCATCCGCAGTTTTGCCAGTATCGGCCTGCGGCGCGGTCTGATTTTAACTATATTCGCCGGTCCTCCCTTTGCCCTTCTGATGATCGCGGGACTGTCGTTTGCGCCCGTGGCCCATGGCGCGGCCATCGTTTCCGCCATGATACCGATTTCATCGGCCATCGGATTAAGGCTGGTAACCGGTCAGAAAATCCATCGGGTGAAAATTATGCTGTTCGTTGTCATCTTTGCCGGCCTTGCAATGGTCAGCGGATTTTCGGCAAGCGCCAGCCCGGAAGTATTGCTCGGCGATTTTCTGTTTTTTATCTGCGGATCGATGTGGGGGACCTATGCAGTGATGCTGCGCAAATGGCAGCTTGAGGCCATGCCGGTTACGATTGTGATATCCATGCTGTCGCTTCTGTTTCTGCCGGTATATTTTCTGCTGCTGACCCCTGATTTTGGCAGCGCTTCTTTTGGGCAGCTTGCCTTTTTGGCGTTCTATCAGGGTGTTCTGGCGTCTATCGTTTCGTTATTGCTGTTTTCCTATGCAGTGGCAGCCATCGGCCCGCAACGGGCGACGCTTGGTAACGCCACGGTTCCCATCTTTGCGACGTTGCTGGCGGTGCCCGCATTGGGCGAATTGCCCAGCCTCGTG
>JBEBFX010000179.1:0-6282 GCA_040081735.1 Alphaproteobacteria bacterium
AGCGCCGCCGAGAGGACGACCGGGCCGGAGCCGGGGCCGCCGCCGCCATGCGGCGTGGAAAACGTCTTGTGCAGATTGATGTGCATGGCGTCGATGCCCAGATCGCCGGGGCGCACACGCCCGACCAATGCGTTGAAATTCGCGCCGTCACAATAGAAATATCCGCCTGCCTCATGCACGGCCCTTGCCATCTCGACGATGTCATTTTCAAACAGGCCGCAGGTATTGGGATTTGTCACCATGATGGCGGCAACGTCCGGGCCCAGCTTTGCCTTCAACGCCGCCAGATCGACCCGGCCGCGGGCATCGGCGGGAACGGGATCAACGCTGAAGCCGCACATGGCGGCGGTGGCGGGGTTGGTGCCATGGGCGGATTCGGGCGCAAGCACGCGGTTGCGCTTTTCGCCCCGGGCATCGAGCGCGGCGCGGATCGCCATCAGGCCGCACAATTCGCCGTGGGCGCCGGCCTTGGGCGACATGGCGACGGCGGGCATGCCGGTCAGCACGCGCAACCAGTGCGCCAGCGTGCTGATCAGTTCCAGCGCGCCCTGAACCGTGGACACGGGCTGCATTGGATGCAGATCGGCAAAGCCCGGCAATCGCGCCAGCTTTTCATTCAGGCGCGGATTATGCTTCATGGTGCACGAGCCAAGCGGATACAGCCCTGAATCAATGGCGTAGTTTTTGCGGCTGAGCCGGACAAAATGCCGCACGACCTGTGGTTCCGACAGGCCGGGCAGGCCGATGGGCCGGGTGCGTTCCAGCCCACCCAGACGGTTCGCCATATTTTTCGGGGCAGGCAGATCAACGCCGCAGCGCCCTTCGGCGTTCTGTTCGAACAGCAACGGTTCTTCATGGTCGAGGCCGCGATGGCCGCTAAAAGTGGTCAGCTGATCATCGCCCACCTGGCCCGGAATTGTCGGGCGTCCCTGCCGCATCATGCCAGCACCTCGCGCAGGGCGCGCTCAAAGGCTGCCCTGTCCTGATCTGTATTGGTTTCGTTGGCCGCAACAAGCAGCAAATTGGTCAGACCGGGGTCATCGGGGATGAGCCGCGACACCGGAACCCCGCCGAGCACGCCTTTCGCCGCCAGCGCCTCGACCACCGGCGCGGCGGGCTTTGGCAGGCGCAGGGTGAACTCGTTGAAAAAGCTTTCATTAAGGCAGGTCACGCCGGGAATGCGGCTCAAGGCCTGTTCCAGAACACTGGCCGCCTGATGATTAAGCAACGCCAGTTGCGTGATGCCGGCCTCGCCCAGCAACGCTACGTGAATGGTAAAGGCGAGGCAGCACAGGCCGGAATTGGTGCAGATATTACTGGTCGCTTTTTCCCGGCGGATATGCTGTTCGCGCGCCGACAGGGTCAGCACATAGCCGCGCCGCCCTTGCGCATCGACGGTTTCACCGCACAGCCTTCCGGGCATCTGGCGTTGCAGCGCCGTGCGCGCGGCAAACAACCCAAGATAGGGGCCGCCAAAATTAAGCCCGACACCCAGCGACTGCCCCTCGCCCACAAAAATATCCGCCCCCATATCACCTGGCGTTAGCATCGCGCCCAGCGCCAGCGGTTCGGTGGTTACCGCCACCAGTAACGCGCCTTTGGCATGGGCCGCCTCGGCAACTGGCCGCAGATCACGCATATGCCCGAAAAAATCCGGCGTCTGCACCACGACGCATGCCGTGTCATCATCGATTGCACTGACAAGATCTTCGATGCCGCCGGGTGCGGCCGTCATGGCCTGCACAATCCCGCCTGCAAAATGCGCGGTGGTTTCGGTTACCGCGCGATAATGGGGATGCAGACCGCCGGACAGAACGGCCTTGCGCCGTTTGGTCACGCGGTTCGCCATCAGCACGGCTTCGGCGCAGGCGGTTGCGCCATCATACATGGACGCGTTGGCAATATCCATGCCCGACAGCATGGCGACCTGGGTCTGGAATTCAAACAAATATTGCAGCGTGCCCTGGGAAATTTCCGGTTGATACGGCGTATAGGATGTCAGAAATTCCGAACGCTGGATCAGATGATCAACGGTTGCCGGAATGTGATGACGATAGGCCCCGGCCCCGCAAAAAAATGGCGCGTCGCAGGCCGCAAGATTTTTTGCAGCCATCGCCCGCAGCGTGCGCTCAACCTCAATTTCACCCTGATGGGGGGGCAGGTCAAGCGGTTCGGTCCGGCGCGCCGCCTGGGGCACATCGATAAACAGATCATCGATGGATGCAACGCCGATGGCCTGCAACATTGCCGAACGGTCAGTCTGGGTAAGGGGGAGATAACGCATCAGGCCAGCCCTGCTATAAAAGTCTGATAGGCGGCGGCATCCATCAGTCCGTCCAGTTCCGTCCTGTCGGCAATCCGGATTTTGAAAAACCAGCCGTCGCTTTCGGCTGCTTCATTGACGGTCACCGGGGCGCCCTCCAGAAGGGCGTTTGCCTCAATGACTTCACCGCTGACAGGCGCATATATTTCGCTCGCCGCCTTCACGGATTCGACGACGGCGATTTCATCGCCCTGGCCGACTTTGGCGCCTGCCTGCGGGAGTTCGACAAACACGATGTCCCCCAGCTGTTCCTGGGCATAATTGGAAATGCCAACGGTGCCGACATCGCCTTCAAGACGTATCCATTCATGGTCCTGGGTATAGAAAATTTTTGTCATGCGTGTTGTCCTAGCGGTGAAAGCGTTTCGGGATAAATGGCATGGGGGCAATGTGCGCAGGCAGCGGTTTGCCGCGCACCATCAGGTTGACAGGGGTTCCGTCCGCTGCATGCGCGGCCTTTACATACCCCATGGCGATGGGCGCATTGAGCGTCGGGCTGAACGAACCGCTCGTCACACGGCCAATTAAATTTCCATCCGGATCAAGGATTTCAGCGCCTTCACGCGCGGGCGCGCGGCCTTCGGGACGAATACCTACCCGCAGGCGCTTTGGGCCATCCATGATTTGCGCCTGAATTATTGCGCTGCCCGGAAACCCGCCAGCTTCGCGCCGCCGTTTGGAAATCGACCACAGCAAATTGGCCTCGGCTGGCGTCGTGGTTTCGTCAATATCATGACCGTACAGGCACAGGCCCGCTTCAAGGCGCAAACTATCCCGCGCCCCAAGCCCAATGGGTAAAACTTCCGGTTCGGCGAGCAGCATTCTGGCCCATGCCTGGGCGGCATTTCCGGGGACCGAGATTTCAAAACCGTCCTCGCCGGTATAGCCGCAGCGATGAATAATCAGATCTACATCATCAACGCGAAAGCGCCGGCCGTGCATGAAGCCAAGCTTGGCGGTGTCCGGCGCGAGGCGGGCCAGGACTGATGCGGCGGCGGGCCCCTGGAGGGCCAGCAGGGCGCGATCCGCCATGCGGGTCAATGTGGCCCTGCCAGCCAGGGCGGTTTCGATGTGGGCAAAGTCTTCGGTCTTGCGTCCGGCATTGACGACAAGGAAAAGCTGATGCTGATGCTCCGGGTGGATGGGCCGCGTCACCATCAGATCATCAAGAATGCCGCCTTGCGCATTCAACAACATTGTATAGCGCATTTGCCCGGGCTTGAGTTCCGCAATGGCGCCCGGAACCAGGGTCTCGAAAGCGGCGGCGATATCAACGCCGGGCAGGGCGGTGAGCATCGCCTGTCCCATGTGCGAGACATCAAACAGACCAGCCTGTTCGCGGGTATGCAGATGCTCTTTGAGAATGCCCGATGGATAGTTTATGGGCATGAAATAGCCAGCGAATGGCGCCATCTTCGCCCCTAGCGACAGATGCAGCGCATGCAGCGGCGTGTTGCGCAAAGGCGTGTCTGGTGTATCAGCCATCTATCCCGTTCCCGTCTGGTGCAGCGCCAGTTCATCTTTCATGGAACATCCACAAACAGAATCCTTAGCGCCTGCCGTTTGGCGCCTTACGCGCGCCGCCGGCTGCCCCCTCTGTCACGGGAACCTGAGAGATTTGCCCCTTCATCATTGCGGGGCAACGATAAAGGGCTTACCCCTTCGGTGAGGCCCGGCTACCCACAATGATTTGTGCGCGCCAACACCTGCTTTCCAGAGTTTCATCCCCCTGCGGTCCGGTTGCCTGAGAGTTTCCGGGGCGGTTGCTCCTTCGGCGCCAGCCCATCGCCATGCTTGCGCATCACGCCTGTCTGTCTCTTCCGCAGGGATCATCTGTATGTATGCGGCGGCGCACCTCATCCGAGAGCGTCATCGCGCTTCCATGATAGGCGGGATAGGGCGCGAGTCAACCGATTCCCCGTCCGGGGCTGTAACTGTTCAGGCAAAAAAGCCAGGCCGGTTATTCCCCCGCTTTAGCGGCGCTGCTGGCGGAACCGCTGGCGGCGCCGGTATGGGCCGTGGATTGATCATTGATCAAACCAAATTTTGCGGGATCATCACCTGGATGCATCTCGACTTCACACCGCGGCGCGCAGGCAAAGGTTTCGGTCAACGTGCCGCGATGCAGGGTTACCGTGCGGGTGGTGTGGGGAACGACGGTGACGTCCTTGTCGAACACCACATTGCCGTCCTTGTCAAAGCCCAGAATGTTGGTCTCGCCGCTTGTGCGGCCAAGAATAAACATCAATTGATTGCTTTGGGCGGAAACGTCGGCAATGTGCGGATTGCCCACGATGATGGTTTCAACCGGGCGATCGGTTCTCAGCACATGGTTCTTGTCAATCGTCACCCGCAGATTTTCGCTGGCGGTCCCGGCGCCGGGCAGAAGCGCCGCAATCAGACCGAGGCAGCTCCCCCAAATGGCCGCTGATAACCGCGCCTTCCCATAGTGCAATGCCATGCCTGTCGCTCCTTCGTCCAGCCGGTTTCACCTTAAGTATTTACCAGCGGATTTAAGACTATAAACGTTAACGCAATATAAACCAAATAAAAGGCAAAATTGAGGGAAGTGAAGGGCGAGGGTCGCAAAAACAACTAAGCTGCGCTTTCCAAGCACTCCCAAATGTAAAAATTTTATGTAAAAAATCGTTCCGGACGGATAGAACTGGCGTTAAGGTGGCCGTGATAACGCCAGATATTCTTTAAGGGTCAGGAGAAAACCGGATGCTGGATCCCTCAGTTTGCACGTTAAAGGGGAGCAAACTGTTCGCCAAACTGCCCGCAGAATCTGTTTCTGAAATCGAGACATTGTGTAAATGGCAGGAATTTGGCCCCGATGAATCCATTATTGAAACCGGCATGGAACCGCCCCGTGACGCGGTGTATTTCGTCGTGTCCGGCGCGGTTCGCGTCGCGACATCGGTAGGTCAGGCGGGCGAAATTGCGTTTATCGACCTTGGCGCCGGGGCGCAATTCGGCGAATTATCCGCCATTGACGGGCAGGCGCGATCGGCCAATGTCGTCGCCAAGGAGCATTGCGTTATCGCATCGCTTGAATCTGTGCAGTTTAACGCCATTCTGCTCTCAAATCCGCAGGTTTCTGTGGCTTTGCTACAGCATTTAACCAGTATTATCCGCAATAGTAACCGGCGAATTGTCGATCTCAGCACGCGCACGGACGTTCAGCGCGTCTATACGGAGCTGCTGCGCCTTTCCGAGCCTGATCCAAATGGTGACGGCTCCTGGCTGATAACCCGGATGCCAAAACATAAAGAGATTGCCGCCTGGGCCGGCACGACTGAGGAAAGCGTGGCTACCGCCCTGGGGCAGCTTATAAAGGTGGGTCTGGCCAAGCGGCGCTATCCAAGCCTGCATATCACCGACAGGGCCAAGGTTCGTCTTCTCGCCGAACTCGGATAAACCCGGAATTGACCTGTTCTGGCGCCTGAAAACTTTAGCGGCTTCGACTGCCGGTTTGGTGATCGCCGTCACGTGTAATGCCAGCGCCTGTGCCCATATCTGGCAGGTAGGGCAAGGGCAGGTAGATAAAATAGGGTTGTCTAAGCAGAAATTTAAATGTTAGCGTCTAACGTAAAATGGGTCGCTGTAGTATGACCCGATACTTTAATACTTTCGGTAAAACGAGAGTAGCGCGTAGACCAAAGACCCCGCCCATGGGCGAGTTGCGGCGGGGACGATCTGACGGATGGCCGCCAGATAACAACTTGAAGGAGAGATGGACATGTTGAAGTTTTATGTTGCCGCTCAGGAAAAACTGCATGGGTTCAAGAGCGACGTTTCGGGCGCCACGGCCATCGAATACGGTCTGATTGCCGCCGGTATTGGCCTGGTTGTTCTTGCGGCGGCCCAGATATTGGGTGGTCAGCTGCAAACACTATTCGGCACGATCGGCGACGGCCTTAGTGGTGGCTGAGTAAGCCTGAAAGGGAGTAATGGAC
>JBEBFX010000180.1:0-6260 GCA_040081735.1 Alphaproteobacteria bacterium
GCCCATCCCGGCCGCCCCATAAATAGGGCGCTCCGAGAAACTTTTCTGCGGCAGTGACAAAGTCCGCTGCGTGCATGCCAACCGGCGCCGTATGCATCGCGTAAATCCAGCCCAGATCCTCGATCTGGCCAAAGCCGCCGGAATAAGCCCGCAGCGCCAGTTTCGCATTCATGCCAAGCCACATCAGGGGCGGGGATTTCAAATCCGCGACGGGGTAAACGAATGTGCGTGGCACGCTAACCTGATGGGTTGGCGGCGGCCCGAGCGGCCCCAGCGCATCCAGCCGCACATAACCCGCATACTGGTCCAGCACCGTGCGGCCTTTGGCCCAGCCGTGCAGTTCTTCCTCGACCGTAAATAATTCACCAAACAGAATTTGCGTGTCCAGCGCGGCGTCGTCTCCGGGGGCGCGCCGCACTGCCGCAGAACCACAAATAATCCGCCGGGGTTGATGGGTTCCCGTTTCACTCATAAGGCAAGCGCCCGCCCTCTGATCAGATCGGCAAATTCGCTCAGATACACCGATCCCCTGATCGTGCGTTGCACCAGCACATTGCGCTTGTCTGTTTCATCGCGTTTGCGGCGGATGAAATCCATACGCCCCATCATATCCAGCGCGCGGGTTACTGCGGGTTTGGAGATATTCAGTTGCGCCGCCAGGCCGCGCACCGTATGCGGCGGCGTCTCGCCATAGACAATCAGCAATATGGCCATCTGGCGCGCGCCAAGATCGGGACCGTCGGCACGCACCGAAGCGGTCAGTGTGTTGCGCCATAATTCCAGCGCCTGATTCATGGAAAATTCGACAGCCATTATGCTCCGCAGTTTAAGTATGTGGTTAAAACCCCAATGTTTTGTCATTCTGAGCGAAGCGAAGAATCGCAGTTTCATTGCAAACAGACGAGATTCTTCGGTCGTTTCACTGCCTCAGAATGACAAAGCAGGGCTTTCAATAGCCTGTTAGATAATCCTGGATGGCCGACATTATTCCTGATCAGAAACGATCCCGCAACAGGGCATATAAAGCCCGGATCGCCATGGCCTCGCCCCCCATTTTTTGTCCCGGGCCGCTTTTGGCGTTCCAGGCGTATATATCGAAATGCGCCCAGGACTGCGCCCCGTCCGTAAAGTGCTCAAGAAACAGCGCCGCCGTGATGGCGCCCGCCATGCCCCCGTCGGTGACGTTGTTGAGATCAGCGATAGGGCTTTCCAGCCCCTTGCCATAGGGTTTCCACAGCGGCAGCCGCCACAGCGGATCGGCTTCGGACAGGGCGTAGGCGGCAAGCTGCGCAGCGAGTGCGTCATCGGACGTAAAGAAAGGGGGAATTTCAGCGCCCAATGCTGTACGCGCCGCCCCTGTCAGGGTCGCCAGATCGAACAGCAATTGCGGTTGCTCTGTTGCCGCTTCGGCCAGGGCATCGGCCAGAATAAGCCGGCCTTCAGCATCGGTATTGCCAATCTCGACGGTCAGCCCCTTGCGGCTGGTCAGAACATCGCCGGGGCGGAAACTGTCGCCGGACACCGAATTTTCCGCAATGGGGATCAGAACGCGCAGGCGCAGTTTCAGGCCCGCATCCATGATCATCCAGGCCAGGCCCAGCACATGGGCAGCGCCCCCCATATCCTTCTTCATCCACCGCATGCCGTCGCTGGGCTTGAGGTCCAGCCCGCCGCTGTCAAACACCACGCCCTTGCCGACGAGCGTGACCCTGGGCGCATCCACATCACCCCAATGCATATCCAGCAGGCGCGGCGGCCGGGTGCTGGCTTTGCCCACCGCGTAAATCATCGGGTAATTGTGGCTCAGGAGTTCATCACCTATCAGGATTTTCAGGCTCGCCCCGTATTGCGCCGCCATCGCCGATGCGGCGTCACTCAATTCCTGCGGCCCCATATCATTGCTTGGCGTGTTGATCAGATCGCGGGCCAGAAACACGCCCTGCACGATGCGGCTTACTTCCGCGCCATCCACGCCATCAGGCAGCACCAATTGCGCGGGCGCGTCTTTTTTCGGGTCCTTTTTATAGCGTTCATACCGGTAGGAACCCATGGCCCAGCCAAGCGCCGCCAACCTTCCGGCTTCCTTCGAAAGCGGTCCTTCAATGCGATAGGCGCCGGTACTGAGGCTGTCTGGCAATGCACGCCACCCCAACGGCTCATCCCCCGCGCCGAGGCCAAAGGCGATTGCCGCCTGCTCTCCGCTGGCTGCCGGAATTATCAACACACGTCCGGCCTGCCCCGTGAACCGGTTGGCGCGCGCCCAGGCGGCCACGTTTGCCGGCTGTCCGCTTAGCCAACGATCCACCCCGGCCTTGGCCACCGGCCAGACCGGAGTGCTCTTAACGTCTCCCGCGCGCGCGAACAGCGATAACAAGGCGATTCTCCTTTTTGATTTCGACCCCTAAATTACAGGGCCGTCAAATCCGCGCAAGTAGTGTCATTTTCTACATCTGATTAGTTAAACTTGCGCCGGGCTAAATCCGTGATAGATTTAGGGTCAATTGCCCGAAACACGATGTCAGCAAGCATCAGGGCGTGAATTTCCAATGGAGGGAGGCCATAATGGCGCTCGCGCAATTACAGGACGAATATCTTTTTGACGCGGACAGCCATGTGCTGGAGCCGCCTGACATGTGGGATAATTATCTCGAAGCCAAATTCAAGGACCGCGCCATTCGCATCACGAAGGACGCAGGCGGCGTTGAGCAGCTTTGGGTCGATGGCGAGATCATCATGCGCAACCGGCTTGCGGCCATCGGCGGGGTTGGCATGGACACATCCAAGCTGCTCGAGCCGCTTGGAAAACTGACCTATATGGATAGCGCGCCGCCCGCCAGCATGTCCGGGCATGAGCGCCTCAAGCTGTACGAGGATTGGGGACTGGGCGGCGGTCTGGTGCTGCCCACCATCGGCATCCTGTGGGACAAGGACGACGCGCCATTGGCCAACGCCTATTGCCGCGCCTACAACGACTGGGTGTATGATTTTCAGGCGCCCGACCGCGAGCGCATGGTCATTGCCGCGCACCTGAACCTGCGCGATATTCCCAACGCGATCAAGGAACTGGACCGAAACCTGGCGCGCGGCTTCAAGGGCGTGTTCCTGCCGCCGGAACGGGTCGATGGCAAGGGCTTCGCCCATCCGCACTTTGATCCGCTCTGGGCGCGCATCGAGGAGGCGGGCGTGCCGCTGCTGCCGCATGTGATCGTGCGCACCCAGCGGCTAGTGACGGGCTTTGCCGGCGACTGGTACAATGCCGGTCAGGTCAATCTGACGTTTTCCTTCGCCATGGGCGGCGCCTCGCAGCTGATGCCCGCCCTTGTCTCCATGGTGCTGGATGGCACCTTCGACAAATTCCCGCGCCTCAAGGTATGCAGCATCGAGGCGGGCGCCGGCTGGGCCCCCTACGCCATGGACCGGATGGACGAAAAGTACAAGCGCTTCAAATGGCAGTCGCCCCTGAAGCTGGATCTGCCCAGCGATTATTTCCGGCGCAACATCTGGGCCGTCGCCGAGCCGGAAGAACGCACCATCGGTTCGGTGCTGGATATATTGGGCGAGGACCGCGTCCTGTGGGGATCCGACTATCCCCATATCGACAGCGACCTGGAAGCCGTTTCCATGATCCGCCACAGCGTCGCCGGCCTGTCCGAGGCGCGCAAACATGCGGTGCTGGGCGGCAATGCGAAGAAACTGTTCGGGATTAAATAGGGGATATTCCCTGCATGGGGCGTCACCCCATTCACAGTGTCACCCCGGATTTATTCCGGGGTCCAGAGATACAAACACAGACCTTTCCGTATGACTCCTGGACCCCGGAATAAATCCGGGGTGACAGCAATAGAGGATAGGACCAGGCCTACCCGTCACGCGCCCGGTCGCGGCGTAAATCATTCAGTGACGAAGGGCCTTTTGCCATTTTCCTGGGCCGGGTTTTGGGTTTTGCCTCCGCCGCCAGCGGCGCGGTCATTTTTTCGTACAGGCCGAACAGATGGGCGGCGCGGTCGAGTATCAGTTTGCGAGGTTTTCGTCATTCATGACTCCGTAAATAGCCGTGGGAACAATATGTCCTGTGTCTTCACCGGAAAACGAAGGGATACGGGTCCTTTCGGTGTTTCAGAAGCCAGAAGTCCTTCTGCAAGGATATCGTTGAGCACACGGCGCGCGGTTCTTTCAGGCAATCGCGTAATGCGCGGCGCATCTCCTCGATCAAACTCACCCCGAATGAGCGCTTCCTGCAGAAGCGGTAATGCTTCTCGTTTCAGGCGCTCGCTGCGATCTACATAGGTCTTGAACCGGCTGGCGAGCGTGTTGATTTCGAACAAGCCGGACATGAATGTTATCTGATCGAGGCAGACCCGGAGAAACCACAGAATGAAATCCTCAAATGCACGCTGTGAGAGATTTCCACGTCCATCCACGTCGCCTTGGCGCGGCGTATCAGCATGATCCAGAAAGCGTTTGTAGTCACCCCGGCTTTCAAGACCACGGGCGAGCCCGCGTGAACACGACCAGAGCCCATGGGCCCCAATACCGGCCGCGTGGCCCATGGCATGGCTCATAAGCCGGCTTACGCGCCCATTACCATCCGGGAAGGGATGAATATAATTGAAACGATGATGTGCGGCCGGAATGGCGAGTATGCGTGCCGCCATGCCCAATCGGTCGAAACGATAGCATTCGGCAAAATATGTCATAAACCTTGCCACCTGATCGCTGGCGGGCGGGTGATGCCTCCCAACAGCGACATCATGTTCGGGCCGCAATCGCCACTCGCCCGGATTCATTAAGAACCCCTGGCCATTGTCCTGAATGCACAGCATCTCATCCGTAGCGCCACGGTAGAACTCACGATGGAGCCATCTGATAAACTCTGGCGACGCCGGTTCAGCCAAGCGATGCTGAGAATAACACTTATCAACTTCTTCCTGCACGCGCACATGGGCGACAGCCAAAATTAAAAGGCTGCGCTTGCTTGGCTCGCCGCTATATTGTCCTTCAAGAGCGGACTCAATTTGCGCGGTTTCGGGAATGCGCCCGATCCTGTCAAAACCATGTTCCAGGGCCTGCTCAATGTCACGCGGCCTTGTACTGTGTCCTTCAATGAGGTTGCTGTAATATGTATTCATGATCCGCACCATTTGTGCGAGGCTTGCCGCCGTTCGGGGATTCAACGCAGTTTCCAGTTTTGCGGAGGCGGCAGAAAGCTCTGCGACCACGTCTGAGATGGCTTCGGGCACATCAGAGAGGCGCGTAGGTTCAATCCGATATAGCGTGTCATTCATTGTGATTTGGCCGATATTTTTTTGGGCATCATACTGATAATTAATGAATAATTGTATTATCTCTGAGATATGGCCGATTTCATGGCCGATCTGGCGAATAACGCTTAACTTATCCATTGGCCGATATTAGATCAATGTGTTTTGTTAATATTTTATAATATAATCAATTAATTATTTTGAAAAGTCATTTTTTTTGGCCGATCTAACCCGCCAATTAGACAATATCTGATCGGCGCGGATATTTTATTTTCAATAGATTGGCGCCACTTGACACCCTTTCCAATTCCCACCATATTAATAACTATCTGGTCAGTTATTAATATGGATTGACGCCGTCCATGAAATCGCCGCCCCTGAAATCGCCCAAAGCCCAGCCTTCGGGCGAAGCCACGGAACCACCTGCCCCCCAGAAATGGCGGCGGCGCAAGGGCGCGCGGCCGCAGGAAATTCTGGCGGCGGCGATGGCGGTGTTTGCAGAAAAGGGGTTCAGCGCCGCCCGGATGGAGGATGTGGCGGCGCGCGCCGGGGTCAGCAAGGGCACGGTCTATCTGTATTACACCAGCAAGCAGGACATGTTCCGCGCCCTGGTGCGCGAAGGCATCACCGCCAATTTGCGCACGGGCGCTGAAATGGTGGAACGCTTTGACGGGTCCAGCGCGGAATTACTTCGGCTGTTGCTCGGGGCGGCGGTTCACGCCATCCAGACGTCGCCGTTGGCGGCGGCGCCAAAAATCATTATTTCGGAAAGCGGTAATTTCCCGGAGATGGCGGAATTCTACCGCCGCGAGGTGATTGATGTAGGTCTGGGGCTGGTCATGCAGATTATCAGACGCGGCGTCGAGCGTGGCGAATTTCGCGCCACAGGGGGGGAATATGCGGCCCGCCTGTTCATTGCCCCCGTGGTGCTGGCCGCCTTATGGAAAAGCTGCTTTGACCAGTTTGATAAAACCCCCTTCGACGCCGCGTCTGATAATC
>JBEBFX010000181.1:0-6195 GCA_040081735.1 Alphaproteobacteria bacterium
ATTGGTATTATCTTTTACTTCTTTATGATCCGGCCCCAGCAAACCCGCATGAAACAGCATCAGGCGATGATCGGGGCGGTGCGCCGGGGCGATACGGTGGTGACTTCCGGCGGGATCGTCGGCAAGGTAACCAAGGTTCAGGACGACGGCGAAATACTGGTTGAAATTGCCGAGGGCGTCCGGGTCCGGATTGTCGCCAGCACGTTATCGGCGGTACGGGCCAAGGGTGAACCTGCCGTTGCCGAAACTAAATAATTAGGGTTAGGAAATGCTGCATTTCGCCCGCTGGAAAATAGCGGTTATCTTCATCCTTTTAATCAGCAGCACTTTTTTTGCAGCGCCAAATCTGCTGAGCGGCGCCACGCTGGCCCGGCTTCCGGACTGGTTGCCAAAGCAGCAGATCAACCTTGGCCTTGATTTGCAGGGCGGATCCCATCTGCTGCTGGAAGTGGATGTCAAAGCGGTCATCAGTGAACGGTTGCAGTCACTGACCGAAGAGGTGCGCACGGCGCTGCGCAAAGACCGCATCGGGTACAAAAAACTGAGTATTCGCGAAGGCGTATTACAGGTGCAGATTCGTGAAGCCGCCCAATTCGAGAGCGCGCTTGAGCGGATCAGGGAGATGAACGGAGGCGGCATCGCCGTACTGGGGATTATTGGCGGCGAGACGCCGGAACTGGATATAAGTTCGCCCGAACCCCAGCTGATCGAAGTGCGCCTGAGCGATGACGCCATGGTCCGGCGGCGCACCTCGGCGATACAGCAATCCATAGAAATCGTCCGGCGCCGCATTGACGAGCTGGGCAACCGGGAATCGACGATCCAGCGTCAGGGGGATGACCGCATCCTGGTGCAGGTGCCGGGACTTGATAATCCCGAACATCTCAAGGAAATGCTGGGTAAAACGGCCAAGCTCAGTTTCCGGCTGCTGGATACGACCGTGTCCATTGCCGAAGCCAAAGGCGGGCGGGTGCCCATCGGATCGGATATTCTGCCCTCGGATGAAGAAGGGTCACCCGAGTTCGTGGTGCGCAAGCAGATCATGGTCAGCGGTGAAAACCTTGTCGATGCGCAGCCGTCGACGGATAGCCAGACCAATGAGCCTGTCGTTAATTTTCGCTTTGACACCGTGGGCGGCAAGCGGTTCGCCGAGGTCACCAGGGTGAATATCGGCAAGCCCTTCGCGATTGTTCTGGATGGGCGCGTTGTCAGCGCGCCGGTTATCCGGTCGGCTATTCTGGGCGGGTCGGGTCAGATCAGCGGCAGCTTCACTTTCCAGCAAGCCAATGATCTGTCCATCCTGTTACGGGCGGGCGCCTTGCCGGCGCCGCTGCTGGTGATTGAAGAACGCACCGTGGGCGCAGAACTGGGCGCGGATTCTGTGCATGACGGCCGTAACGCCGCGATAATCGGCTTTATCGCGGTCGCCGGGTACATGATGTTGACCTATGGGCTGTTTGGGCTGTTTGCCAATCTTTCCCTGATCATGAATATTATTTTGATCAGCGCAGCGCTGACATTGCTGCAATCGACATTGACCTTGCCTGGCATAGCGGGGATCGTGCTGACCATGGGTATGGCGGTCGACGCGAATGTGCTGATTTATGAACGCATCCGTGAAGAATTGCGCAATGGAAAAACTCCGATCAGCGCCGTTCAGGCGGGTTTTGACCGCGCCTACAGTACGATTCTGGATGCGAATATTACGACTTTCATTGCCACCGCGATCATGTTTCAGGTGGGGTCCGGGCCGGTGCGCGGCTTCGCGGTGACGCTGATGATTGGTGTCATAACCTCTGTTTATACGGCGGTCACGGTTACACGATACATACTCACACTCTATCTGCGCCGCTACAGACCCGCCACGATAACGGTGTAACTTCAGATTTGTCCGTATAAGAGAGAGCGCCAATGTTCCGCCTGAAAATCGTTCCGCAAAAAACCAACATTCCGTTCATCGGCATGAGAAACATCACCTTCGCGATATCTGGCCTGCTGACGCTGGCCTCGATTGTGCTGTATTTCACCGCAGGCCTGAACTATGGCATCGATTTCCGGGGCGGCACCATGATCGAGATTGGCACCGAAGCCGCAACGGATGTGGGGCGGGTGCGCACCATTGTCTCGGGCCTTGGGCTTGGCGATGTGCAGGCCCAGACTTTTGGCGGCGACAATGCCGTTTTGATCCGGCTGGAGCAGAGCGCAGGTGGTGAACAGGAACAGCAAAAGGCAGTCGCAGATGTCAAGGCCGCACTGGACAAGGAATATGGGGCGCCCGTAACTTATCGCCGTATCGAACTGGTCGGACCAAAAGTCAGCGGTGATCTGGTCAATGCCGGCGTTCTCGCGGTTGTGCTCGCCGTCGGCGCCATGCTGATCTATGTCTGGTTCAGGTTTGAATGGCAGTTTGGCGTCGGCTCGGTTATTGCGCTGGTGCATGACGTCGCTATGACCATTGGTATTTTCTCGTTGCTGCAGCTTGAATTCAATCTGGCGATCGTTGCAGCAATTCTGACCATCGTGGGGTATTCCATGAACGATACGGTGGTGGTGTATGACCGGGTGCGCGAAAATTTACGCAAATTCAGGAAAATGCCCCTGGATGAATTGCTCAATCTGGCAATCAATGAAACCCTCAGCCGCACCACAATGACCTCGTTTACGACTCTGGTCGCCCTGTCGGTGCTGTTTATTTTTGGGGGGGAAGTGATCCGCGGCTTCACATTCGCCATGATCTGGGGAATTTTCATTGGCACCTATTCATCGATTTTTATTGCGGCGCCGTTTCTTTTGCTGGTCGGCATCAAACGCGATTGGTCAGAGGTCAAAATGGCGTCAGCGAATAACTGAGCTTTGCCACAATTAAAGTAAGGTTTTATAAAAAATATTTGTTATTAAATTCATGCACTTCCACAAATTTTTTTGGAATGAGAATTTTTTTAGTTGAACATTTATTCGAAACTCTGTTGAATTCCGTATAATAGATTTAAACGTCGAAATCAACGGACCCGTCAGCCGTTCTGGTTGCAGGACAACCCGTAAATCCTAACCGGGGGAAAGTTCCGGAGTACATCAGCAGGGAGGAAAGTTCATTGGCCAGCGTTACAGAAAAGAGCGAAAAGATAGGGGGCGCAGAGCTTTCTATCGTGCGTGGCGGATCAGGCAAACCGCTACTGATGTTCCATGACGAGCTGGGTTATCCCGGCTGGATGGGGTGGAATGAAACTATTTCAACCGAGCGTGAGTTCATTATCCCGCGCCAGCCCGGATTTGATAAATCCCCCCGGATCGACTGGATTCGCAGCTACCGGGATCTTGGCGGCTACTATGCGCGGGTCGTGCGTGAAATGAATCTTGGCAAGGTCGATGTCGTTGGGTTTTCTGCGGGCGCCTATATTGCCGCAGAAATGGCGGCGTCAGATCCCGGCGTTTTCGATCATATGGCGCTGGTTGGCCCGATGGGTCTCAAGCCGGCAGAGGGTGTCATCGCTGATTTTATCGCCATGTCCATGCGCACCCATTTGCGCGCCACGGTGGCCGATCCGTTTAACACGCCCGAGTTCCTGAAAATCTATGGCGGCGAAATGACGCCGGAGCAGTTCGAAAACTTCGAGGACGCCAGGGCCGAAACCGCACGCATTGGCTGGGAACCATTTATGTTCAATCCGAGCCTGCCTTATCTGTTACAGGGCGTGACTGGTGTAAAGACACTTCTGGTTTGGGGCACGAAGGACCAATTCACCCCGCGCGGGTGCGTCGAGGCCTATCAAAAGGCCATGCCAGGCGCCAAACTGGTTGAAATCAAGGATGCGGGTCACAGGCCCGAGATCGAAAGACCCGCAGAGTTTGTTGCGGCGCTAAAACAGTTCCTGGCCAGCTAAATCTGCAGAGTTAGCGGCTTGATACGACTCTGAGCCACACGAGACATGAGCCACACGAGACAGGGGAAACGAACATGAAAATAGCGTACTTTACCGAACGTCCTTATCGCCACATCGACGAAGACGTCGTTCTTAAGAACAAAGCGTTTTTTGCGGTGCCCAATACCCATTTCGACCGCCAAAAAGGCTCTGACGACTATAACCATTTTCTTGACGAAGCCGTTTACGCCGAAGAAATGGGCTTTGACGCAGTGGCGCTTAACGAGCATCACGGCAACCCGTTCTGCATGGGTAACGTGCTGAACGTAGAGGCGGCGATTCTCGCGCGCATCACGAAAAAGGTCAAGATTGTGCTGATCGGCAATCCGCTGCCGGTGATCAAGCATCCGTTGCGGATGGCTGAGGAACTCGCTGAAATTGACCTGATCTCACGGGGCCGTCTGGTGACAGGCTGGGTGCGCGGCGCAGGCAGCGAGCAATATTTCAATAACGCCAATCCTGCCTATAACCGCGAAATGTTCAACGAAGCCCATGACTTCATCATCCAGGCCTGGACCAAGGCCGGCCCGTGGCGCTATGAAGGCAAGCATTTCCATTTCCGCCACGTAAACCCATGGGTGCGGCCGTTCCAGGAACCGCATCCGCAGATGTGGATCCCCGGCGTCCTTAGCCCGGAAACCGTTCTGTGGTGCGCCGACCATGCCTATCCCTATATCGGTCTTGGCACCTCGCTTGGGCCAACGTGCGACCTGTGGGATTTCTACGCCGAACAGGCGGCCCAGAACGGCTATCAGGCCGGACCGGAAAACTTTGGTTATCTGGTTCCCACCTTCGTCGCCGAAACTGAAGAAAAGGCGCAGCGTCTTGGACGGGGTTTCGTCTTCGGCGGCGGCCAGAATGCTTTCTCGGCGCCCCAATACACCTTGCCGCCGGGGTATAACTCCAAGACCGCCATCCGCAATCTGGCGAAGCAGCCGGGCGGAAGCTGGCTCGGCATCAACCGCGAGAAGATGGAAGGCGGCGATGACGCCCCCATGCCAAAAGAGACCAACTATGATGAGATTCGTCAGAAGCTTGTCAAAGGTTTCGAAAAAGGTCAGCGCAATCTACAGCTTTTGATCGGAACACCCAAATCGATTATCCCGAAATGCAAGCAGATCATGGATGTCATTCGCCCCGGAACCTTCACTTTCTTTGCGGTGCAGGGCAACGTTAGCAATGAAGACCGCCTGAACTGCATCCGCCTGCTGGGTGAGGAAGTCATTCCTGAAATTCGTGAATATGCGAAACAGATCGGTCTCATGGATCCGTTTGAACGCAAGACGGGTTCGGTGAAGCTGACCCATGGCACAAAGCGGGCGCCGGTTGTGGATCGCGAGGCCCTGAAGCACTTCAAATACGAAGCCTGATATAAATCGGGCAAAAAAAGGGCCGCTCCGTGGAGCGGCCCTTTTTGATTCTGGCGCCAGTCCAGTTTAAAGCAGGTTCTGGGCCCCAACCATGCAGAACAGCATTGGCACGGACAACATGGTATTGGTGCGCGAGAATAGCATTGCAGTACGCGCCGCCGCCGCTTTATCCGGGGCCGCAAGGTCAGGGAATGCGTTGTCGATATTCAGGGCCTTTTGCTGATTGGGCCAGATCACGAACCAGACATTGAACCACATGATCGTCGCCAGCCACATGCCGATGCCAATCAGAATGTTCTTGGGAACCGCGAACCCCTGGCTTGCGCCCAGCGTATAGGCATCCACCAGATAGCCGTTCGTGGCCGCCAGCGTGATGCCGGTGATGATGGTCCCCATTGCCGCCCAGCGGAACCAGTACAGGGCCTCGGGCGCTATTACCTTGCCAATGGCCGGTTTTTGCTCGTCCGGTATTTTGGGCATGCTCGGCATTTGCACAAAGTTAAAATACCACAGCAGCCCAATCCACATTATACCGAAAATCACATGCAGCCAGCGGATTATAAATGCGCCAAACGCGTGATCAAGCGTCACCCCAAGTGCTGAAACTGCAATGAGCAAAACCAGCATCGCCAGCACCAAAGCCGCGAATACCGTGTTCTGCAAAGATGTCAAAATTGACGCCATAAGCTCTCTCCTCCCCCATTATAGACCAGGCAGAATCACCGGGCCGTTATTTGCAAAAGCCTGTTCAGGGTGCAGGGTAGCCAATTTTCCATGCCAAGAGAATAAGAATGATTTCGATGTGACGCTGGAGCAATTCCTTTTATGATTGAACCCGTTGGTTCAATCATAAAAGGAATTGCTCTAACAGGCTGCTGAAAAACCCTTCTTTTTGTCATCCTGAG
>JBEBFX010000309.1:0-1519 GCA_040081735.1 Alphaproteobacteria bacterium
TAGCAGGACAGCTTATTGGCTTGACGGGGACGCTGGTTTTACGCGGCTGGCGGGTCGGTATCGAACCCGGCAACGCCGTGCAGCTGATCGATCCAGCTCTGTGCGCTGCGGCGCCATATCTGCATGGCGGGTTTCATGTCCAGTGGCTTGTCAAGGGTGCCTGCCTTCAGCGCGATAATGCCAGGCATATTGCCAATCAGCGAGCGTATCGGCGAACCGCACCGGTTGCAAAAGCGGCGCTCGACCTTGCCGCCGCTGTCGCCCGTATCATTAAATATGGTTTCCTGACCCGCCACCACAAAGTCAGCCGCCGGTACAATCACATTGGTGGAGAAGGCGCTGCCGCTTTGTTTCTGGCAATGCGTACAATGGCACACCACCACCGCCATTGGCGCGGCATTAAAATGATAACGAACCTGCCCACACAGGCATCCGCCTTCTGTCATAGTCCAACTCCCATAATCAGCGCGTTGCGCGCGCGTTAAGCCCTGGTAACCGGACTGATATAATCGGGTTCCAGCGTTTTCAAAGGATGTCTTCCCATCACGTGGCCCATGAATGGAGGACAGATCGAATAGCCGAGAAGTTCCTGCATCCTCACTGGCAGGCCGCGTACAAGTTCCGTCGGCACGCTCAAATAGAGATTCTCCTGTGTGCGCGCCCATGGCTCACAATACTGGTTCGTAATGGCAAGGCGCGGCTGGCTGCTGCGGTTTGCGCCCCCGCGATGGACAAGGGTACCCGCGAAAACCATCGCTCCACCGGCCGGTAAAATTAGGGTCTTCGCCTGATGCACCATCTTTGGCTCGCGCGAGGGCCCCTCAGGGTTATTACCGCCGAGCGGATATATACCGTTCACCTCTTCATCGGACCACAGGTGACTGCCGGGGATAACTTCAGTACTTCCGTTCACGGAGGTGAACGCGTCGATGGCTATCATGATTCCGATCGAGACCATGGGCCGGGGGCGAGGCAGGGGATAAAAGCTGTCATCGGCGTGAAAAGGTTGTGGCGTCTCACCAGGGTGAATATTGATCCCCTGCGATCCGCTAAGAAGATATCCCGGTTTCAACACGTCATCACAGAGTTCCAGCATGCGCGGGTCCATGGCGATACGCATGAGGATGGGGCCCCTCGTGGCGCAGGCATAGACGCGTTCTGTCAGCCTGCCTTCGAAATTGTTGCGGCCCTTGAAACTTCCCAAAGCCGAAGCAAGCTCCGCCCGCGCCCCGGCCACCGTCTCCGCATCAAGAAAATCCGGAACAATCGAGTAACCTACGGTCTCAATCTCGGTAAGGCGCTGCTCCTTATCGTGCATATGCTTCCTCTGTTTGTCCTATTTTTGATTGTACACGAATTCACCCGTTGGTGGATGCGTCCTGCATCATTTCTCTAAATTGATCATATCAGCATTTGATGAGTATAGTCGGCCATACATACGGTCAAGTGGCGAATCCAGCAAAATCCGGCATCACCAAACCTAAGGAAAGATTCATGCATCTGGCTTATTTGCGGCAGA
>JBEBFX010000030.1:0-21715 GCA_040081735.1 Alphaproteobacteria bacterium
GAGCACAAATCCGCCGGACCGCCCGCCCGCCCCTCAGAACGCCTCATTCGAGCTGGATCGCGAGCAGCTGCATCGCAGCCTTCTGAGCGCGGTTTCGCACGATCTGAAAACCCCCCTGGCGTGCATTATCGGCTCGCTGGAGATTTACGAGCGATCAAAAGATCAGCTGCCGCCGGATAAGCAGAATATCCTGATCAATACCGCGTTGCAGGAGGCTTACCGGCTGGATAGTCTCTTAACCAGCATCCTTGAGATGGCCAGGCTGGAAAGCGGCGCGGTGCAGGTGAATAAACAACCCTATGATATGGAATTGCTGCTGCAGGATTGTCAGGCAATGCTGGGCCATCGCCTGAGCGGGTGCGATATTCGCATCAGGCCCGTTTCCGGAGCCTTTCCCATTACCACGGATCCTGTGCTGCTCGCGCGCGCTATTTGTCTGATACTGGATAATTCCGCCAGACATGGCCAGGCGCATCCGGTCATTAATGTTGCCTATGAAAGGTCCGGTGACCAGGTACTCATCCGCATACAGGATAACGGGCCGGGCGTTCCGGAATCAAGGCTGGAAGCCATATTCGCGAAATATGCGCGCTTTGCCCCGCTGGGCGGCGCGCATTCTGGAATTGGGCTTGGTCTGCCCATCTGCCGTGAGATCATGGCGCTGCTGGGCGGCGCGGTAATGGCGGCCATTCCTGCGAACGGCGCGGGCGCTGTGTTTACGCTCTCATTTCCAGCATAGGAAATCACGCATCCTTACGGGTTCCTTACGGCCCGGCGGTTAAGCCGCATCGCGGCTTTGTAAACAGTGTGTAATCATACCGGAAGTCCCACTCAGGAGATTTCTGATGACCCTTTCCACAATTCTGATCGTCATACTGATATTGATGCTGCTTGGCGCCCTTCCGCGCTGGTCACACAGCCAGAACTGGGGCTACTACCCCAGCGGTGGCATGGGGCTGGTGGTTGTCATCCTGCTCATTTTACTGCTTACCGGGCGCATTTAGCGTTACCCGATTTCTGCAACCCTCAACCTGACCAGAAGGAATAGTTTTATGTCCGCTGCCACAGCCAAGGCCCAACCCAGAAAACACGTGAAGAAACCTTCCGATGAAATGCAGGACGAGCTGCACGACGCCGCCAATCAGGCTGGACGCAAGGTGCGTGACATGCTCGATTCCGCCAGCGAGGAACTTTCGGACGCAGGTGACAAGGTAAGCAGAGAGATTCACACCAACCCGGTGCAATCAAGCCTGATCGCGCTGGGGGTTGGCGTTGTGCTTGGCGCGCTGCTGCGCCGTTAAGCGGGAAAGCCAGCGTGTCACTCATGCAAAAACTGCTGGCTATCGCCTCCCTGGGGCAGGCCGCCTATGGCAACTGGGTGTCGCAGCAGATGCTGTCGCGTATCGTTGGCATTGCCGGGCTGGTGGCGGGACTGGCGATCGTCATCTCGATCATGCTTAGTGCAATGCTGCTGGGCAGCCTGTATGCTGCGTGCTTCGCAATGATACAGACGGGGATGGAGCCGCTTTGGGCAATGCTGATTACCGGCGTCTCGGGCCTCGTGGTCATTGCGGCGCTGGTTCTCTTGCTGCTGATGTATCTGCGCCGGCTTCGTCAGATGCCGGGAATGCTTCTTAATCAGTCCCCCATTACTGCGCGCGCCATGGATATGGCGGGCGCGTTCATGGACGGCCTCACGGAACCCAGGTAAAATCGATGAATTCACTGAAAAAATTTCTGCTGGATTACGGCCTGTATATCATTCTTGCGCTAGCCTTGATTCGCCTGATGCTGACTTCCATAGTAGGTGGTGAATACCGGTATGAAGAAATGCTGATAGCAGGAAGCTTGTCCGGATTTATTCTGCTGTTCATTTATATTCAGCGGGACGCAAAGAAAAGCGCCGCTGTGTATGCGCTGGACCTGGTGGATGTTGCGTCGAATCTGGCCCAGTTAAATCTGACAATGGCCGAAGAATTAAAATTTGAATCCGACGCCAAACAGACAAGATCAGATCAGAGAGAAGTACTGAGTTTGCTTACGGCCGCTAGATTAAAAATTACAACCGACGCCAAACAGACAAAATCAGATCAGAGAGAAGAGCAGAGCTTGCTTACGGCAGCTGAATTAAAAATCACTACCGACGCAAAGCAGACAAAGTCGGATCAGAAAGAAGAACAGGGTTTAATTACGGCTGCGGAATTAAAATTAACGACTGACGCAGCGCTGAAAGTATCCGATTCAATCCGCAGGTCCGCCGAGAGCGCAACCCTGACAGCGCGCACCAGGATGCTGTCCGCAGAAGAGGCCACCCTTATCGCGGAAAAAGCCAACCGGGCGAAGTCCGACTTTCTGGCCAATATGAGCCATGAGATCAGAACGCCGATGAACGCCGTGATCGGGCTTACGCATATTCTGCAAACCACCAAGCTGGACGCCAAACAGAAGCAATGCGTGGATGTTCTGCAAAGCAGCTCGGAAGCGCTGATGCTGCTGATCAATGACCTGCTGGACATCGACAAGATGGAAGCCCTGGAGATCGATCTGGAAAATGCCCCTTTCAGCATGACCGCATTGCTGGATCAGGTTGTCAGCGTCATGTCTGTCAAGGCCAAACAGAAGGGCGTCAACCTTATCGTCCATTACGAACCGGGGCTGTATAAAACCTATATCGGGGATAGCGGGCGTATTCGCCAGATCGTGCTTAACCTGGTCGGTAACGCCGTTAAATTCACCAATAGCGGCGGCAGTGTTTCCGTGTTCTTTGCCAATGGCGGCCAGGGTAACGGCAAAAAGGCCATCACCATAACTGTGACGGATACCGGCATCGGCATCGCCGAAGACAAAATCGAGATGATCTTCAGCCGGTTTGTGCAGGCCGACGCCTCCATTACCCGCAAATACGGCGGCACCGGCCTGGGCCTCGCCATCTCCCAGGCTTTGGCGCAGCGCATGGGCGGCTCCATATCGGTTACCAGCGTGCTGGGGCAGGGTTCGTCTTTCGTGCTGGATCTCAGTCTGCCGGTAGAAGCATCCGAAAGCGACAGTGAAAATCATTACCAGAGCAACATCATCTACCTCGACTTGCAGGCCAATTCCGAGATGTTGCCTATTCTGCTGGTCGAGGATTATGAGCCGAATGTGCTTGTCGCCACCAGTATGTTCAATAATTTTGGTTACCGTTACGAGGTGGCGCGCAATGGACAGGAAGCCACGGAAAAATTTGCCCCCGGAAAATATTCCATCGTGCTGATGGACGTGGAAATGCCGGTGATGGATGGCTATGCGACCACGCGCTTCATTCGGGGCATTGAACAGTCGCAGGCTTTGCCGGGCGTGATGATTATCGCCATGACCGCTCATGCAATGAAGGGTGACAGGGAAAAATGCATTGCGGCGGGCATGAATGATTACATCGCCAAGCCGTTCAGCCCGCATCAGTTGCAGGCGGTGCTGGGCAAATATTTCAAGCAGGCCACTAAAACCTGACGTGCGCCGTCAATGATACCGGAATTGTAATTGTGTGCACGCCTTGACCGGCATAGCGGGCCGCTTGGCGCTTCAGCGGATTTATACAGAGGGTACAAAACAGATGCGTTTGCGAAAACTGGCCATTGCGGCGATGGGACTTGGTGCGGGGGCATACGCCCCGGCCGGATATGCGGCCAATGAAGGCCCATTTGTGGGCGTCATGGGCGGCGTTAATTTTACCGGTGATCAGGATATCAGCGGTACGGGCGTTGGCGTCAACCGGTCTGCGGATACCGATGCCGGATGGGCGGTGCTGCCATCCATTGGCTACCGTTACCAGAACGGTTTGCGGGCCGAGCTTGAGCTTGGCTATCGTTCCAATGATGTCGACAGCCTCTCGGGCGTCACCACTGGCGCCGGCGAGATCACCGCCAAAAGCGCGATGCTGAACCTGTTATATGACGCCAATTCAGAAGGCCGGCTCAGCCCCTATATCGGCGCCGGCGCCGGCTATGCCCAGGTTGAATATGATGGTGTCGGGCCGATCGGCGCAGGCCGCATTAACGATGAGGACAATGTCTTTGCCTATCAGGGCATAGCGGGGGTTTCCTATCGGATGAGTGAAGCCGTTGAACTGGCGGCGGAATACCGCTATTTCGCCACACAGGATCCTGATTTGCGCACCAGCGCCGGTGTTGCCGTCGAGGGCGAATATGACAGCCACGCTGCTTTGGTAGGCTTGCGCTGGAACTTTGGCGCGCCCAAGACGGCGCCTGTTGTAACGCCGATTGCGGCCCCGGCAGCGCCCGCGCCTGCGCCGGCGGCAGAAGTTGAACCTGCCGCATTGCCTCGTAATTTTGTGGTGTTCTTTGATTTTGACCGCTCGGATATCTCAAACGAGGCTGACACAATTCTGAACGATGCGGCCGCCTACGCCAAGGCCAATGGATCCGTGCGCATTGCAGCCAGCGGCCATGCGGACCGTTCCGGTTCGGATGAATATAATCAGGCGCTGTCCATGCGCCGCGCCGCTGCCGTGAAAGAACGCTTGCTGGCGCTGGGCGTGCTGGAATCGGAAATCGTCATCGACGCCAGGGGCGAGAGCGAACCGCTGGTGCCGACGGACGACGGCGTGCGCGAACCGCAGAACCGCCGCGTCGAAAACGTCCTGCAGTAACCCTGTAACTCAGCCGGGCGGCGCCCACGAAAAAGGGAACCGTCTGGTTCCCTTTTTTATCTTCCATCATTTAATCAAGCCTAAAGCGGCGGGCTTATTCTGCGTCCGGTCACGATATTGAAGAGCAGACTGGCGATAAACAGCACGACGAATATAAACGCCAGGAACTGCGCAATGCCGGCGAAGTCGGCGGCAAGACCCCCGAACCCCAAAAAGGCCGAAAGCACCGCCAGGACGAAAAAGATAATTACATAGCCCAACATTGGCATTTCCCCTTTTGCCCGAGGTTTACTTCCATATTGGCTTGCCGAGGTCGACATCTTTTTTCTTGGTCACAGCGCCGGCTGCGGCGCCAACTGCGCCACCGAGTATCGCGCCGGTAATCGGGTCTGCGCCCAGCACCGCGCCGCCAACAGCGCCTGCGCCCGCACCAATGGCGCCGCCGCTTAATGCACGGTCACCCCGGGTGTTGCCGCATGCCGCCAGTGACGTCACGACCAGCACCGCCAACATCGCCTTTTGTATCTTTCCCATAAAACTCTCCTTTGTTCAGGTTCAGATAAAAACATAGGCGTATCCCTGCAAGCATGCGGCAGGTTAAAGGCGTTTAAACGTAAGGGGGACGTAAGGCAGGCGCTTTACCGGATCGCCGCATCGGCAGTTAAGCGTCGTGCGCGAGCACTTCCATCCGGTAGCCAATGCCAGGCTCGGTAGTGATGAAAACGGGCGTTGCCGGATTTGCTTCTATTTTTTCGCGGATCTGGCCAATATAGACGCGCAGATAGGTGGTGTCCTCCGCGTGGGCAGGCCCCCAGACTTTTTTGAGTATTTCCTTGTGGGTCAGCATTTTGCCGCGATTGACCATAAAGTGACGCAAAAGATCATATTCCTTGGGCGTAAAGGCCCGCAGCGTGTCATTCAGAAAAACTTCATGGCGCACCAGATTCATGCGCAAGGGACCATTGCGTAATTCCGGCTCTCCGGTCTCCTGCACGGCCGAGGTGCGCAACGCGGCGTTGATGCGCGCCATCAGGACGCCAATGTTGAAGGGTTTGGTAACGTAATCATTGGCCCCCATATTCAGCGCCGTTGTAATTTCTTCATCGGATGAGGATACCGAAAGAATAATTATCGGCATCTGGGACCATTCGCGAACCGCCGTGATGACCTCTTTGCCATCCATGTCCGGCAATCCGAGATCAAGCAGCATCAGGTCAGGCTTGACCGAGGCGGCCATGCGTATGGCCTGTTTGCCAGTGACGCTTTCGACAATTTTGAAATTCTCGACATCCAGAAGAATGCCCAGCATCTTCTGGATGTGGGGCTCATCATCCACGACCAGCAGGGTATTTTTTTTATCGCTCATAATGTATCCAAACACGAGAAACTGCGTTCATTTGCGCTTTATACCACGCCACTGCGCCATAGGCTCGAAATTTTGATCTTGCACACCCGGACATATCCCCGCTGGCGGCGGATGTGTCCGGGTGTGACAATATTATGAGGCATTTCCCTTTAAACTGAACGGCCGTAAAACATGGACCAGCGTGTGACGGCTGGAATAAATCCGGGGTGACAGGCCGGTTTTTTTGCGCGCGTCAAATAAAGCAGTGCGATTTAATGCCGTGGAGAACTGAATGCAAATCTACATTGATGGCGACGCCTGCCCGGTAAAACACGAGGCGCTGAAGGTGGCCGCCCGCCATGCTTTGCAGGTCGTGCTGATCAGTAATCAGTGGCTGCGCGGCGTGGACGGGCCGCTGGTGCGCCAGGTGGTGGTGCCAAAATCACCGGACGCCGCCGATGACTGGATCGAGGAGCATATTGGCGTTGGCGATATTTGCGTTACTGCCGATATTCCGCTGGCTGCGCGCGTCATCAAAAAGGGCGCGGCCTGTATCGGCCCCAACGGAAAACCCTTTACCGAGGCCGGCATCGGCGAGGTGCTCGCAACCCGCAACCTGCTGACCCAGCTGCGCGAACAGGGCGCCATCAACAGCCAGAGCGCCGGCTTTGGCAAGCGCGAGCGCTCCAGTTTCCTCAACGGTTTCGAGCAGATGATCCAGGCGGAGAAGCGGAAGGGGTAGGGGGTAAAATGTCTTTACATTATACGCACAATTCTGTATGCACAATGTCATTATATGCTGGTTTGAAGGTGGGCCGATCATGACAATTACGCAACGCAATGTGGCTGAAGGCGCCAGAGAGACGATAAACCTGCGCGCCTCTGCGGCGCAAAAGGCGCTGATTGATCGCGCCGCCGCAGCATTGGGAAAATCCCGTACCGAGTTCATGCTGGACACCGCCAGGCAGGCGGCGGAAAATGTGCTGCTGGACCAGAGGTTGTTTATGTTGAGCGCGGCTGACTACGAGACGTTTCTGGCTCGGCTGGATGCGCCCGTCGCACCGTCCGGGGCGCTCAGGAAATTACTCGGCACACCTTCGCCCTGGGAGATATGAACGGCGAAGCCCCACAGCCGCTAACGGCGCACCATGACTGCTCGGGTTTTGACAGCGGGCAGCCAGTGCTTGACGAATGGTTGCGTAATACCGCCGCCAGGAATGAGGCTTCGGGCGCGTCGCGCACCTATGTAATTTGTGACGGCGCCAAAGTGCTGGCGTACTATTGTCTGGCGAATGGCGCGGTTACCCACGCGGCCTCACCCGGAAAAATCAGGCGGAATATGCCAGACCCGATTCCGGTGATGATTCTTGGCCGTTTGGCCGTTGATAGCAGCTTGCATGCCAGGGGAATAGGAAGAGGCCTGCTGAAAGATGCAATTCTGCGCACCCTGAACGCATCAGAAATTGCCGGAATACGAGCTATGCTTGTGCACGCAATTAATGAGGATGCAGCACGATTTTACCGCCACAACGGCTTTCTTGAATCTCCGTCTGATTCTTTGCTGTTGATGTTGCCTCTGGATACAATACGCAAAGCGTTAGGGTAGAAAATTCATCCCCCTCACCCCGTCTTTCGCGCGGGTTTTCCCGCCGGCTGCAACAGGATGGTGCGGGCGGGGCGGCCGCGCAGCAGGTCGGTGTCGATGCGGAACGGGTCGCCGGTGACGCCAAGGCGCAGGCGGTAAACGCCGACCCCTTCCATGACGCGCTGCACATAGTTGCGGGTTTCATTGAACGGGATAAGTTCAATCCAGTCGATCATATCGGTGGCGGATTTGCGCGGGTCGCCGTTTTTGGCGGACCATTTCACCACCCGGCTGCCGCCTGCGTTATAGGCGGCCAGGGCCATCACATAGGACCCGTCATAATTATCCAGCATCTTGTCCAGATAGGCCGTCCCCAGACGAAGATTATAGACGGGGTCCTGGGTCAGTCTTTGCGGCGAATAGGGTATTTTCAGGGATCGCGAAACCTCCTGCGCGGTGGATGGCATCAGCTGCATCAGGCCCTGCGCCCCGGCGGCGCTGACGGCCTTGATATTGAAGCCGCTTTCCTGTTTCGACAAAGCCAGGATCAGGGGTATTTCCGGGCCATTGCGGCCACCCAGATCAGAAGGCAGGCTGAGCACCGGATAGCCTTCTTCAAACAGCCATACAGCGTCACGGCCAGCCAGTTTTGCCGCCAGCACGCCAAAATCCCGGCGCTGCAGCTCTGTCGCAAAGGCCGCCGCCAGACGGTAATCCTGCGGTTTGCGCGATGATTCCACTAATGCGACGTAGAACTGTTTTGCCAGGCTGTCCTTGTTCAGGGACAGCAGAATTTGTGTCGCCCTGGCCAGTTCCTGCTGTGAATAGGTATTCAGTTCCTGCTGTGACGGGCGTTTCGTATTATCCAGCGCCGCCCGCACGACGGCGCCGCCATTCCATTCTGCGGCAAGCTGACCATAGAAACTGACCGGATAACGCGCCGCCTCGCCGTACCAGAATTTTGCGGCCTTCTGATCGCCTTTCGCCTCGGCTGCGCGCCCGGCCCAGTAGGCGCCCCGGCTGCGGCTTACCGGCGATGTCACCGCATTGAAGAGACGGGTAAAATGCGGGAACGCGGTGGCGGGCTGTTTCAGAAACCGCAGCGCGATCCAGCCGGCTAGAAATTCAGCTTCCGCATAGGGCGCCGCCTCATCGGGCGGCCGGAAATTATGGGTGGCGGCGACGCGGTAGGCCGTCTTGTAATCACGTTTATCCAGCGCCAGACGGGTAAGGTTTTCCTGATGCTCCCACCAGATACTGCCAAGCGACGTCTGGGGCGCGCGCAGGCTGCCCGCCGCCCCGCGCGCCAGTTCCAGCGCCAGTTCCGGCTTTCCGCTGTTCAGTCTCCACAGTATCCGCTCATAAAACAGGCCTGGATCGGTGCGTAATAAATTGGGCACACGCGCCAACGCCGCTTCCGCATTCGGGGCCCGGTAACGCAGCGCCAGCCGCGCCACGCCCAGCAGTTCCATATCGCGGCCCACCAGTTTGACCATGCGTATCGCCGCGTCGCGCTGTCCGCGCCATAATAATCCGTCAAAGCGGCCAATATGATCCTGCCGGTCCAGTAAATGGCCGTGTTCGCGCAGAATCCGGCGTTCGATATCTGTGTCAAAGCCGCCTTCGCGCCACAGCTCCCGCAGGATGCGCTGGCCGGTTTTATGATCGCCGGCTTCCAGGAATGTTTGCGCCGCCTGATATTTACCCTTTGCCGTAAAGGGCGGGTAACGCCGGAACCATTCCACACGCTCGCGCAGCGGCATTGCCGGCATGAAACTGTGCTCGGCGCGAACCACCAGTTCTTTCAACCCCGGCCATTTCGGATTGGCGATCAGAAATCTGGCGATTTCGGAAAAACTCGGGTCCGCGCGTCCTGAAGTGAGATACAGATATTCTACAAGTTTCCGGACTGCCGGGTCTCCACTTTGCGCGGCCAGCTTATTGGCGTAAGACCAGCTTGCCTGATCAACGGCCCCGATAGCCTGCGCCGTCAGGCTGCCACGCGGGGCGGCGGCGGCGGCCGGAACGGCGCAGCCCACGGCGGTGGCCAGGAAAAGGCCCGCAGCCGGCATCAGGCGCCAGACACGCCTTCGGTATAATTTTATATAAGCCATTTCGAATCTCTTGATCCCAGCGGGCGCAACACTAGGCGCGGTCACCCCTTCAAGCCAAGCCCCATATCGGTCCAGATTGGGCCGCCGCAGTATTACAGCTTGTAAAGGCGGACTTGCCACGGCACATGAGTATGGTAATTTCCATTTAGTTCTCTAACTTTAAACAGCAGGCAGGCCATGCCCCCACCCATGCCGATATTTTCTGGCTCGATACCAGCCCTTATAACCCCGTTTCGTGAAGGCAAGGTGGATGATAAGGCGTTTCAGTCATTTGTCGAATGGCAGGTGAACCAGGGATCCCACGGGCTGGTGCCGTGCGGCACAACCGGTGAATCACCGACACTGGATCATACCGAGCATAAGCGCGTTGTGGAACTGTGCATAGAGGCGGCGGCCGGGCGCGTACCGGTGATTGCCGGCACCGGGTCAAACTCCACGGCCGAAGCCATCGATTTGACCGTTCACGCCAAACGGGCTGGCGCCGCCGGAGCGCTTGTTGTCGTGCCCTATTACAACAAGCCGACTCAGGAAGGCATGTATCAGCATTACAAGGCGATAAACGACGCGGCGGATCTGCCGATCCTGATTTATAACATACCGGGGCGATCTGTCGTAAACATGAGTGTCGAGACGATGGCGCGGCTGGCCAGGCTGCCAAACATTGTTGGGGTCAAGGATGCGACCAATGATATCACCCGCACCAGCCTGCAACGTCTGGCCATTGGCGCTGATTTTATCCAACTGTCCGGCGAGGACGGCAATGCGCTGGGTCAGGCGGCCCATGGGGGGCACGGCTGCATATCCGTAACGGCGAATGCGGCGCCTGCGGAATGCGCCGCTTTTCAGAATGCCCTGATGGCGAAAGATTTCAAAACGGCATTGCAATGGCAGGATAAATTGATGCCGCTGCACGACGCCCTGTTTGTGGAAACCAGCCCCGGACCCGTCAAGTATGCCGTCAGCCTGCGGGGGCTATGCCGGAATGAATTACGATTGCCCATGGTGCCGGTCGCCGTATCGACCGGGCAGACCGTGCATGCGGCGATGGAACGGCTGGGGCTGCTGGACAAGCCCCAGTCCAGCAGGAGCGTTTAGGAAGCACTTGTCAGGTAAAAACAAAGCCGCGAAGAAGCCGGTGAAGAAAGCAGACGCTGGCCGGTTGCTGGCGGATAATCGTAAGGCGCGCTATAATTACGAAATTGGCGAAACGGTAGAGGCGGGCATTATGCTGACCGGCTCCGAGGTCAAGTCCCTGCGCGCGGGGCGCGCCAATATTGCGGAATCTTACGCCAGCGCTGAGGGCGGCGAATTGTGGCTGATCAATTCCTATATCCCGCCTTATGATCCGGCGGGCAGCTTTAACAGCCACGATCCGCGCCGCAAACGAAAACTGCTCCTGCATCGCAAACAGATTGGCCGGTTTTCCGGGTTGCGCAAGCAACAGGGGATCACCCTGATTCCATTGCGTCTGTATTTCAATGATCGCGGTCTGGCCAAGATTGCCCTGTCCCTGGCCAGCGGCAAAAAGCAGCATGACAAACGCGCGACTGAAAAAGACCGCGACTGGAAGCGTGAACAGGGCCGCGTGATGCGTGATAAAGGATAGCGGGAAGACGGGCTGGCGGCGCAGCCGGTCATCCCTCAAAATCATAGAAATTAAAAATCGAATGAAATAGAAACGGGCGATGACACTTTCCTTGAGATCAAAAGAGATACTGACTGGCATCGCCGTTCCGTTAGTGGCGTTATGTATTTTCAGTCTGGGCGAAGCGGCATTACGCTTCAGCAACATCGCCAAATTTGGCACTGTAGGCATGTTCAATGAGGGCAATGCGTTTGTCCTGGACCCCGTTACGCAGCTGCGCATCCCCCGTCCGAACGCAAAAATGGGCGTCATTCAGTTTAACAGCCATGGCTTTCGCGGACCTGAGGTTGCTCTGGCCAAACCACCCTCAACACTTCGCATCGCGTTTCTGGGAAACTCGACCACACTTGATCTGGGCATTCCGGAAGACTCAACCTGGGTGGCAATTGCCTCGGCTGAACTGGCAAAGCGGGCGCCATCCGGATGCCGCGTGGAGTATATCAATGCCGCGTTGCCGGGCACCAATGTGCCCAGGCTTACGCAATATTTCGCCAGTGTCGTGCAACGGTTCAAGCCTGACCTTACGGTTGTCATGCCAGGTGATGTTGAAAACGACAATGAAGAAGATTTAAAGGTGCGGGGATACGACAGGGAAAAAGTATCCGCTCCCAGCTGGGTCGCGCAGAAATCACTTCTCTGGGCAAAAATCGAAAAAAACCTTTTGCTCATCTCGCTTCAACGAAAAGTAAGACAAGGCATTGATTATATTGAATTCGATGAACAGAAACATGCGGCCATCTTCAAACGGCGGCTGATTGATCTGGTCAAGGAGATGCAGGCGCATGACAGCATGGCTGCGCTTGTCAGCATATCCGGATATGCCCGTATTGGACATAAGGGTGACGATCAAACCAGGGCGTTGGAGGCCTTGCTGTATAACCCGTTTACATCGATTGAAGACCTGCTGGCAGGGCGCGAAGCTTATAACGCCAGCATTCTCGAAGTGGCAAATGAGCAAAACACCCTGCTGGTTAATACGCAGTCCAGCATCCCGCCGGATGAAAAATATTTCATCGACAATGTGCATTTCACGATCCTGGGCAGTGCGATGCATGGAAAATTGGTCAGCGACGCCATCGCCAGTTCGTCCCGTTTTCCTGAACTGCTTGAAAAGGCGGGAGGTGACTGCGCAAAACACTGATCAGACGCGCGGGCAAGCATCCTTATAACGTCAGATATTTCAGCTCGGCCTGTGGTTCAAAGGCGCAATACAGCACAGCCAAAGCCAGCAATGCGAACCAGAATGCCGTGGCAATCGCGGTCTGAGCAGGTGAAAATCCCTTGTTAATCAAATAGTTGTACATGACTTCACCACCATCCCAAAAACAGCGCCGCATACACGCCCATCGCGTTCTCCAGACTTTCATTGCTGACCAGCACCAGTCCGAACCAGGCATAATGCGCCGTCAGCAGAATGGAAAAACCATCCAGCACATACCGCATGACACCCGTTTCATATACCGGCAATCCTAACCGCCGTTTGATATCCTGGAATTTCCGCCAGCCCAATATTCCAGCCCCGTGCCAGATGCCCCATAAAATATAGCGGGGGGAAATTTCATGCCATAAGCCAATCACAATAAACGTCGCAAGCGTGCCGAGATAGGGATTGCGTGTCATCCCAACCACCGGGAAATAGACATAGTCCCGCGCCCAGCTGGAAAGTGACATGTGCCAGCAGCGCCAGTAATCAGAAATATTCTTCTGGAAGTAGGGCCAGTTGAAGTTTTCCATGATCCGGTAGCCAAGCAGGCGCGCAAAGCCAATGGCGATGTCGGAGTAGCCCGCGAACAGAAAATACAGATCCAGTCCGTCGGTGACGACACCAAGATAAAGCGCCAGGAGTTCGTGCCCTGCGCCAAGAGAGGTCTGATAAGGGACAAGAACGTGATTAACCAGAAAGCCCGAAAGAATGGTGATTTTGGCGTATCCATACAGGATGCGCTCCAGACCATAGGAAAGATCCCGGGCGGACCATTGTTTGGTCTGGCTGTCCTCGAAGAAGGCCTCGGCGCGGTTGATCGGTCCCATCACCATGACCGGCAGGAAAAACAGATATGACAGAAAGTCCATAAAGCCGTGCTCTGGCAAACTGTCGCGATAGCGCTCAAAGACATAGTGAAAGCAGCGGAAGGAATAATAGGATAGACCAAGCGGTATAATGGTTTGCTGAAAGAGCGTATCACCGCCCATGTAAACGGCGACCTTGAAATAGACCAGAATGGCAAGGATGCCACCGCTAACCGCCAGAACCCGGGCATCGCTGACTTCTGTAACGCGCGTGCCCAAAAAACACACGGCGGTCAGGATAGATATGGCCCCGAGCGAGACAGGAGAGTGGATGCTCAGAAAAAGGATCGTAATGCCAATAAGGATGCCATCCCGGAACCGGGGGGGTGAGAGCCAGTACAGGGAGACTGTTGAGAATAGCCAGGCAAGCCATTGAAAAGAAACAAAACTCATATACAATTGCCGCGGTTCATGGGTAATTTTACCTGTATTAAAGGAATTTTATGCCAATATTTTTACTAGGCCTTCCAGTCCGCCAGAGTATAGAAGCACCCCAAAGCCGATGAACGAAATAAACCCGATAACCAGTAACCACACGTAAAGCGGTGCGCCGTCTTCTTCTGATATTGCACTCATGGTAAGGTCCTGTAAGAGGTCGAATCGATGCTATTCACGATCTTAGATGCCCTCGAAGCTGCTGCAAATGAAACTCCGCACAACACGGCCATTTTAGATGATCATGGCAGTTTAAGCTATGGCGGCCTTTGCGAAGCAGCCGGCCGTCTGGCGCACTGGTTAGTCAGTGTGGGGATGACACGGGGCGCCAGAGTTGGGGTCTGTCTGCCAAAATCGCGCGAAGAAGTCATAGCCATTCTGGGAATAGCCGGGGCGCGGGGCGTATGCGTCAATCTCAATTACCAGTGGACGCTGGGTCAGATAGACTATGTGCGGGATGATTGCGGCATCAACATCCTGATCACCGACGCGCAAAGAGCTGATCTGATGATTGCAGAGGGGCTGGCCGGCCGCTTCTTGACTATTCTTGTTGTAGGCGAACCATCGGCGGATTTTATGACGCGGTGGGAGGACTTGCCCGATTTTTCGCCGCATTTTGAGCGGCCGCTGAGTGCCGATCTGGCGGCAATACTCTATACGTCCGGATCGACTGGAAGGCCGAAAGGGGTAATGGCGCCCCACGAAATGCTGCGACGGGGGGCTGAAATCGTTACGCAATATCTGGGCACCAATGCAGATGACCGTATTCTGTCGGTTCTGCCATTCAGTTTTGGCTACGGCCTGAATCAGTTGACCAGTTCAATTCTGAACCGGGCGGCACTGGCGCTGCAACGCATTGTCATGCCCTCCGCCATTGCCGAGGCGGTCATGAAATGGGAGATCACCGCGTTACCTCTCGTTGCGCCAAGCTGGGTGCAGCTTGTGCGTTTTCTGCTGGATGATGAACAGACCCTGCCAACGGTGCGCTACGCCACAAGCGCAGGCGGGGCCACGCCATTACCGACACTTAAGGCAATGCCCATTTGTCTGCCCAATGCGGAAATCAGTTTAATGTATGGGCTGACGGAAGGGTTCCGCTCGACCTATCTTCCTTCACACCTGTTTCACAGTAAAATGGGGGCCATCGGGCAGGCCGTCCCCAATGTTGAAATCTTTGTGGTCAATCACGAAACAGGCATATGCGGCCCCAATGAAGTCGGGGAATTGATCCACCGGGGCGATCTGATCAGCCGGGGTTATTGGCAACGCCCGGAGGATACGGCCAGGTGCATTCGGGTAAACGAATATCTGCGCCCGCTGATCGGTGAGGAAAAAGTATTGCATACAGGTGATCTGGTGCGCCGGGACGAGGATGGCATCCTTTGGTATGTCGGACGCAATGACGGCATCATCAAGACCAGCGGCCATCGGGTCAGCCCTTCTGAAGTTGAATTGGCGGCCAGTGAAATTCCGGGCGTAAGTGCGGCGGTTGCCTTTGGTCTGGCTGATAATGACCTTGGGCAGATAATAATTCTGGTGCTCGAATCATCAAATGGGATAACGGATAAGGAAGCAATCAGTGTGCTTCGTTCGCAATTGCCAGGCTATATGGTTCCCCGGCGGCTGTTTTTCTGGGACGCCGCCATGCCCCGCATATCGAGCGGCAAGATAGACAGGGTAACGGTAATTGACGAAATTACCCGGAATCTGAATGATAGTATTGAGGGATGAGATGGGCGCTGAATTTGAGACCGTTCTTAAAAATTATCTGGTAAGCAATACGCGCATAAAGGAAGCCGGGCTTCAAAATGAAGTTGCGCTTTTTTCGACCGGCACACTGGATTCATTTGCGATGACGGATCTGGTGGCTTTTATCGAAACGTCTTGCAGCTTCCGAATCAAAGCGAAGGAAATTACGCTCCAGAACTTTGACAGCATCAGTAAAATTCTGGTCTTTGTTCAGAAAAAAACTGCGGTCTGATTGAAACGGCGTCTACGCCCGTTTCCCAAGCTGACTTTTGATCTGCATGAAAATGGCGTCGAACATGCCGGCCGTCAGACGGCGTGTATTGGTATTGTAGCGCGAGCAGTGATAGCTATCCATCAGGGTGCGCCCATCCGGCAAGGTATGACTGGCCCCGTGGGCAAATTTAGCCTTTGACGGACGCAGGCCAAACACGGCCGCCGTGCTGTCATGGGCAATTTTGCCAAGAGCCAGGATTATTTTGACCTCGGGCAAAGCCGTAATGGTTGCTTCCAGATATTTGCGGCAAGTGTTTATTTCAGAGGTTACCGGCTTGTTCTGGGGGGGCACGCAGCGCACTGAATTTGTGATCAGGCAGTCGTGCAGGCGCAGCCCGTCCTGGGCATTGGCGCCATACAGACCCTGACTGAAGCTATGGGCAGCCAATGTCGTATATAATAAATCGCCTGCATAATCCCCGGTAAACGGCCGGCCGGTACGATTTGCCCCCTGCAAACCGGGCGCAAGTCCAACAATTAAAAGCCGCGCTTTTGGATCACCAAAGGAGGGCACCGGGCGGTTAAACCAGTCTGGATGGTTTAACCGGTTGGTGTCTCGCATGGCCGCCAGACGGGGGCAGAGCTGACAATCGGGCGCCGGTTCAACAATCACTGACAGCAATCAGACGGCTTTTCCCTCATCTTCGTCGTCGTCTTCATAATCATCGCCATCATCATCATCGTCATCGTCATCGTCATCATCGTAATCGTCTTCATCATCTTCGAAATCACCGTCATCCTCTTCATCGGCAAGGACAGGCGACGGATCCAGACGGCGCGTACCCCCCAGCATGGGCTGAGCGTCGCGAAAATCATCGTGGCGCCGGGTCGGGCGGGAGCCGGAATCGCGCGAAACCGACGAGGCAATGTCCATGAGTTCGATAAACCGGTCGCATTGACGGCGCAATTCATCTGCAATCATGGGCGGGTTTGATTTCACAGTCGAAACCACGGTAACGCGCAGCCCCTTACGCTGAATGGCTTCGACAAGCCGCCGGAAATCCCCATCGCCGGAAAATATAATGACATGGTCAAGGTGTTCGGCCATTTCCATCACGTCAATGGCCAGTTCAATATCCATATTGCCCTTGATTTTCTTGCGGCCAAAGGCGTCGGTAAACTCCTTGGTTGGTTTGGTGACCATGGTATAGCCGTTGTAATCAAGCCAGTCGACCAGAGGCCGGATGGGCGAATATTCCTGATCTTCGATTAGCGCGGTATAGTAAAACGCGCGGACAAGCATGCTGTTTTCTGAAAAATGATCAAGTAAACGCTTGTAATCAATGTCAAAATTCAATGCGCGCGCGGCTGCATAAAGATTTGATCCATCAATAAACAGTGCGATACGCTCGTTAGGATAAAATTTCATAAAATAACCTTTTTAATTATTTGTCAGCAAGGAATCCAGAAGCATTACCGAAAAACATGTCGCCCAAATAACATAATGGCGCAGCGGTGCTATTACAATTATTTGGAAACAATACCGTGCGTTCTGAAACCGCATGATGCAATGCTATAGCCGCAGCAACGTCAACCAGTATTGCCCCCCTTGTTTTCCAGATCAGTGCCCCATAAGTCCAGAACCAGGATTCATTTCTACTATATTACACTAATAGACAAAGTGGCAAAATATAAGGAAGCCCATGATACTTATCGGAATCGGCGGAAATCTGGCAAGCCGGTTCGGCCCGCCGGAACAGAGCTTGCCCCAGGCCCTGCAATTGCTCGTGTCCCATGGCGTGGGGATCGCCGCATGTTCACCCTGGTATGGCTCCCATGCGGCGCCTGTTTCAGAACAGCCTGATTTCGTCAATGCCGTTGCCCGGATTGAGACCGATCTGGCGCCGCACGACCTTTTGAACCTTATGCAATCCGTTGAACTGGCGTTTGGACGGGTGCGGGGGTGTGTAAATGCCGCCCGAACCCTGGATCTTGATCTTCTCGCATATAACGGCATTTGTCTTGAAAGCGGCCTGGAACTTCCCCATCCGCGCCTGCATGCGCGGGCTTTCGTCCTGGTTCCGCTGGTTGATATTGCCCCGGACTGGCTTCATCCCGTCTTAAATCGGACGGCAAGGGAGTTGCTCGCCGCTTTACCACCTCCTCATGGGGTGTGGCGGTTATAGCTTAGCAGTTGCTTTGCAACTGACAATTGACTAGTTAGGGGATATAAGTTCCCCAGATTCAGCTAAATCCGGAGGCCAGACCATGGCGCGCGTTACCATTGAAGATTGCGTAGACAAGATTGAAAACCGGTTTGAGCTTGTATTGCTGGCTGGCCAGAGGGCTCGCTCGATTTCATCAGGGGCGCCGATTACGGTAGACCGTGATAATGATAAAAATCCGGTCGTTTCCTTGCGTGAAATCGCGGAAGAGACCGTTAATCCGGACCGGCTCCGGGAAGATTTGCTTGCCAGCCTGCAACGCTATAGCCGCAACGAAGAAGCCGAAGAAGGAGGCTTGCCCCTGCTCGCCGGCGCCGAAAACGACGAGGCGGTTGACACGATGAGCGAGGAGGATCTGCTGCGCGCCATGCGCAACGAAGCAGATGGCGGAAGTACGGCGCCAAGTGGTGGCAGATAGGCTTTATACGATACTTCACGAATGCGCATTTCATGCGCAGCTGCGCCTCGCGTTTGCCGGCTATGGCCCATTTCAAACGCGCGGAACGGCGGGTCCTGAGGCGCGTATTTACTCCGGCTCACGGCAATGATCCGCCAATATGAACTGGTCGATATGGTTCGCGCCTATGATCCCAATCTGGATGAGGCGATGCTGAACCGCGCCTACGTATTTGCCACCAAGGCGCACGGCAATCAGAAACGGGCTTCGGGCGATCCGTATTATTCGCATCCGGTTGAAGTGGCGGGCATACTTGCCGGATTGAAACTTGATACGGCCAGCATTGCAACGGCATTGCTGCATGACACACTGGAAGACACCGACGCGACATATGCCGAGATTACACAATCCTTCGGTCCGGAAGTTGCCGCGCTGGTTGAAGGGGTTACCAAACTTTCAAAAATCTCGTTCACCTCCACCCAGATCGAACAGGCGGAGAATTTTCGCAAACTGCTGATCGCCATGTCCGTCGATATCCGGGTGCTGCTGGTGAAACTTGCCGACCGGCTGCACAATATGCGGACTTTACGTTTTATCAAAAGTCCGGAAAAACGGGCGCGGATCGCCATGGAAACCATGGAGATTTACGCGCCGCTTGCCGGGCGCATCGGCATGCAGGAAATGCTTGAGGAACTGCAAGACCTGGCTTTCGCCGAATTAAATAGCGAAGCCCGTGATTCAGTCATCGTCCGGCGCGATTTTTTGCGTCAGCGCACTGGCGAAAGCACAGGGCGCATTGCCGTGCTGCTGGAGGAAACACTTGGCGCAAAAGGCATCAAGGCCACGGTTTCAGGCCGGGAAAAGCGCCCGTATGCGATCTGGAGTAAAATGCAGCGCAAGGCGATTTCCTTTGAGCAGCTTTCGGATATTTTTGCGTTTCGCCTGATTGTCGATAGCCTGGACGAGTGTTATCACGCCCTTGGCGTCATTCACCAGCGATGGCCCGTCATGCCAGGACGCTTCAAGGATTATATTTCGACGCCCAAGCGCAATAATTATCAATCCATCCACACGACCGTGATTGGCCCCGATAAGCAGCGGGTGGAAATTCAGATCCGCACCGCTGATATGCACCGGATGGCGGAATATGGCGTTGCTGCGCACTGGCACTTTAAACAGAAGAATGGCGTGGACATGCCCGCATTGCGTCATGATCCCTATGTCTGGCTGCGTGAACTGGTGGACATGATCGAAGATGGCGAAAGTCCAGAGCAATTCCTGGAATACACCAAGCTGGATCTTTTCTTTGACCAGGTGTTCTGTTTTACACCGGGCGGCGACCTGATCGCCTTGCCGCGTGGGGCTACGCCCATTGATTTTGCCTATGCGGTGCATACCAGTATCGGCGATAGCTGCGTTGGCTGCCGGATAAACGGGCGATCCATGCCGTTGCAGTCGGAACTGCAAAATGGCGATCAGGTGGAAATTATCCGGTCCGAAGCGCAAACCCCGCCGCCGTGGTGGGAGGGTGTGGCGGTAACCGCAAAGGCGCGCGCCGCAGTGCGCCGATTTATTCGCCTGAGCCAGCGCGGGGAATATATTGCCCTTGGCCGTGAAATCGCGGAAAAGGCGTTTCGCACGGAGGATTATCCGTTTACGGAGAAAGCCGTCGGGCAGGCCCTGAAGCCCCTCAAGCTGACGGCAATCGATGAAATTTATGAAAAGCTGGGGCGCGGCCTGTTAACCGGCGTTGCGCTGATGGAAGCCGCTTTTCCCGGTATCAAGATGAAAGCGCCGCAGGTTCCGGTTGCCCTGCCGGCGTCAAAAGATGGCCGCCGTCCACGTTCTGCGGCTATACCCATTCGCGGGATGACGGCGGGTCTGTCGGTGCATTACGGGGAATGCTGCCATCCATTGCCGGGTGATCGCATTGTCGGTATCCAGACAACGGATGGTGGAGCGACCATTCATACGATTGACTGCGAGATTCTGGAGCAGTTTGGGGATACCCCGGAACGCTGGCTGGATGTGAGCTGGGATTCAAGTGGCGACGCCCCGGATTTCTTCGTTGGCCGTATCATAACCACACTGTCCAACGAGCCTGGGTCGCTGTCGGTGCTGTCGACGCTCATTGCCAAAAATCAGGGTAATATCAGCAATCTTAAAATTTCTGGCCGCACCCCGGATTTCTTTGACATGCTGGTGGATATTGAAGTACGCGACGTTAAACATCTGAGTAATATAATCGCCGCGCTGCGGGGGTCCCCCCATGTCAGCAAGGTGGAACGCACCCACGGCTGAAACAGCAGAGGTTTTGCAGATCGTGTTTAAGCGCCGGACGGAACGGTCGATTTTGCAAAAGGCGCGGGAATTTGTTCTGCCCGCGTCCGGGTACAGGCGCGCCATGCAATATCTGTGGCGCAGGCTGCTGCGCCTGAATGCCTCGCCCCATACCGTAGCTTTTGGATTTTCTATCGGTGTCTATGTATCGTTTTCACCGTTTGTGGGGTTTCATCTGGCCCTGTCAGGCCTGTTCGCCTGGCTGTTCCGGGCTAATATTGCCGCCTCGATGCTGGGTAATTTTCTCGGCAATCCGCTCTCCTACCCATTTATGTGGGCGGCTGCTTATCAGACTGGCGCTTTGATGCTGGGAAAATCCGCTGCAGGCCAAACGATTGACCTGACTTCGCTAAGCTTTGATGGAGCAAGTTTCTGGGATTTGTTCGTGCCATTTTTTGCGGGCAGCATACCGGTTGGCGTCATTGCCGGACTGGTGTTTTATTTTCCGGTCAGGAATGGCGTGGCGCGTTTTCAGGAGGCCCGGCGGATGCGTTTTGTCAGGACCCATCCGTCACTGGCGGCGGGCGGCGTGCCGTCGCAAACCGGCGCGGTGCAGTAATGACCGCGTCTTATCTCCGGCTTGGCGTAAACATTGATCATGTCGCCACCATTCGTAACGCCCGCGGCGGATTGCACCCCGATCCGGTGCGGGCCGCAAGGCTTGCGGCGGAAGCCGGGGCCGATGGCATTACCGCACATCTGCGTGAAGACCGGCGCCATATTTCAGATGATGATATTTTACGCCTTGGCCGCGAGATTGATTTGCCCCTTAATCTGGAATGCGCCGCCACCACGGAAATGCTCGACATTGCGTTGCGTCATCGCCCCCATGCCGTGTGTCTGGTCCCGGAAAAACGGGAAGAAAAGACAACCGAGGGCGGCCTTGAAGTGGCTGCCCAGCATAATCATCTGAAGCCATTCGCTGGCCGCCTGCGCGACGCGGGCATTC
>JBEBFX010000182.1:0-6171 GCA_040081735.1 Alphaproteobacteria bacterium
GACGAGGGCGGCTTTCTCACCACCACCTACGCCACCCATCATCGCCACTCCTGCATCGGCGCTCGCGCCGGATTCGGCGATCTTCTGATCGGCGCGGGGGCCTTGATGAATGCCGCCAACGGGCTCGACCCCGAACGCCATGGGCATATCCGCGATGCGATGGTGGAACTGATCACGATCACGGAAGGTTTTTTTGCGTGCGGCGTGGCGGCGTCGGTGTATTGCCACAAGGATCCCGCCGGATCGGTCATGCCGGACACGGTTTTCGCCAACATCGGCAAGCTTTTACTAGCAACCAAAATCTACGACATGCACAGGCTAGCGCATTATGTGTCGGGCGGGCTGATCGTCGCGCTGCCCGGACCGGACGAGGACCATAATCCCGAGACGCAGGCGTCGCTGAGCGCAGTCCTCGGCGGCAGGCCCGATATCCCCGCTGCGCAGCGGATAGAAGCCGCACGGCTCATCGAGGATCTCACCGTCTCCCATCAGGCCGGGTGGTATTCTGTCATCTCGCTGCACGGTGGCGGTTCGCCCGAGGCGATGAAGCGGGAAATCTGGCGGAACTACCCCGTCACGGAAAAGATCGCTCTCGTCGAGGAGCTTCTGGATCGCGGCGTACTTGCCGATGACAGCCCCGTACCGGCGCAGCCAGGACAATGCTGCGATACGGGGTGCGAAGTGCCGGAGCCCCCGGCAGCTTCCGGTGGGAGTTCCCGCACCACCAGCGCGTAAGTCCACCGATATCTGCCGGCGTCCGGATGGGGCGCTTCATGGCGGGTACAGATTCAAACAAGGAGAACATGATGGCGGCCGATATAATTTCACCTGATCTGGTGGGACAGGATTTTGGCGAGACTACCCGCATCTGGAACGACAATCAGACCATGCTGTACGCCGCGGGCGTTGGCGCCCAGCCCGGCACGGAACTGGACTTTCTGTATGAACGGCGCGGCCCCAAAGTGTTGCCGACCTTTGCGGTAATCCCCGGCATGTGGGCCATGGGGTGCATTGGCAAATATATCAACATGCCGATCGCGCGCATGCTGCATGGGGAGCAATCTGTAGAACTGTTTCGTCCATTGCCCGCCAATGGGGAAATCACCATGAAGGGCCGCCTGAGCGAAATCTGGGACAAGGGGCCGGGCAAGGCCGCCGTGTTCGGCGCCGAATGCATGGCATCCGATAAAGACGGGCCGTTATTCAAAACCCATTCTACGCTGTTCTTTGTTGGCGGCGGCGGCTTTGGAGGCGAACGTGGGCCCTCTACGGCGCAGGCTAATCGGGCGCCGGACCGGGCGCCCGATCATGTGGTGGAATATCAGACCCGACCGGATCAGGGGGCCATCTACCGGCTTTCCGGCGACCGGGTGGCATTGCATATCGACCCGGAATTCGCCCGCAAAGCCGGTTATCCCGATGCCTTTATGCATGGGCTGTGCACCTATGGCTTTGCCGGACGGGCGATTCTGCATACCCTGTGCGGCGGTGATCCGGCCAATTTCAAAAGCATGACCGGGCGCTTTGCAGATCAGGTGTTTTACGGGGACAAGATCATTACCCAGATATGGCGGACCGGCCCAGGCGAAGCCATCGTTCAGGCAATCACCCAGAAAGGCAATGTGGTGCTGTCACAGGCCGCCACGACGTTCAAGGCCTGATACGCCAGGCAAAGTATCAGACAGGACAGAGCATCCGCCAAACAGGTTGTCTGGCGGATGCTTGCGGTTAGACATTCCAGGCGCTATTCGGTTTTTTCTTCGCCTGCTGCCGGCGCTGCGTCAGCGGGCGGCGCCGCATCGGCAGGCGCTGCTGCTGGCGCAGCTTCCTCGGCGGCTTTTTCCTGGCCGCAAGCCGCAAGCATCGGCGCCGCAGCAATCAAGCCCGCGATAACAATCCATTGTTTAATCTGCATAGGTAACCCCTCCCGTTGATGTCATGATACGCGTCATGAGTCGCTGCCATAGTGTACTAACCGGTCCGCCGCCTCAAGTCGAAAAAAATCAAAAAAAATTGTGATAAAATGCTATCGCAGGATAGATCCACCGGATATTTCTGTCACTTGCATGCGATTACCATCGGACTCTCGAAAATCGGCATTCCACAATCTTCCCCGCGGGGTCGTGATATTGGGATTCGTTTCGATGCTGATGGATATTTCGTCTGAAATGATCCATGGGTTGCTTCCGGTGTATTTATCCATTGGCCTTGGCGCCGGCCTCCTGACCATCGGGATCATTGAAGGCATTGCCGAGGCAACCTCGGCCATCGTCAAAATATTTTCAGGGGTGCTGAGCGATTTTCTTGGCAGACGCAAATTACTGGTCAGCATAGGCTATGGACTGGCGGCGGTTACCAAACCGATTTTTCCACTCGCTCCGGTGATCGAGTGGATAATTGCCGCGCGTTTCATTGACCGTATCGGCAAAGGCATACGGGGCGCGCCGCGCGATGCGTTGATCGCCGACATCACCCCGAAGGCGCTGCATGGGGCGGCCTATGGCCTGCGGCAATCCATGGACACGATCGGGGCTTTTGTGGGCCCGATGCTGGCTATCGCGCTGATGGCCCTGAGCGGCAATGATTTTGGGCTGGTGTTCTGGATTGCGGTAATCCCGGCGTTTGCCGCTTTTGGATTGGTTCATTTCGGCGTGGAAGAGCCTGTTCCCGTGCGGGAGGACCCAGCCATACCCGCAGCGCCAATCAACTGGCGCGACGCAGGCAGGTTCAGCCGTGCTTACTGGGCCGTAGTTGGCGTCAGCGCGGCACTGACCCTGGCGCGGTTCAGCGAAGCCTTTATGATTTTGCGGGCGCTTGAACTGGGCCTGGCCGCCGCCCTTGCCCCCCTGGTTTTGGTGGTGATGAACCTTGTCTATTCTGCCAGCGCCTATCCGATTGGCCGCTTTTCCGACGGGCGCAATCGCCTGCATCTGATCGCCGCCGGGCTTGTTGTCCTTATCGCGGGCGATCTGCTGATGGCCAGTAGCGATAGCCTTTACATGCTGGCGGCAGGTGTCATTCTTTGGGGTTTGCATATGGGCTTAACGCAAAGCCTGCTGTCAGCAATGATTGCCGATACCACCCCAAAACATTTGCGGGGCACGGGCTTTGGCCTATTCAGCCTTATCACCGGCGTCATGATGCTGGCAGCCAGCGTCATTGCCGGCGCGTTATGGCAGGCATTTGGATCCAGCATCACATTTTACGCCGGGGCGCTGTTTGCGGTAATTTCGCTGCTTGGGCTGATACTGCTGCGCGGCGTGAAACCGTGACGCAAACCTCCGGCGCGAAACGATTTGCGACAGCGGCATTGGCAGGTGTCCTGGGCATTGCCTTGCTGTGCGCCATGATATGGGGATTGCAGTCAGACGGGCTGATGACCGGGCTTGGAAACAGCCTGCCGCTGGCGGGCGCAAGCCATGAATTACAAACCGTAATTGGGCGGACCATATTTCTGGCGATGTTCAATGCGATCACCTTCGCCGGTTTAGGCGTGCTGATGGATCATCGCTGGACAAGAGATTGGCTGCTGCACGGCCTGCTGTTCGTCACAGCGGCCCATGCGGCTTGCAGCCCTATGCTGGCGGATTGGGTCTCCGGCCAGACCATTGCAACATTGCCCTTGCCCCTGCAAATGATCGGTGTCGCGGCGGGCAGCGGCATCGCGCAAGCGGGGCTGTGGGCAGAAACTTTCCTTATCACAGGAATGCTGATCGACGCGCTGCACCAGCGCCGGCCGGCCTTTTATGCGGCGCGCATTCATTGGCGCAGAGGCCTTGGAAAGGGGACGATGTACGGCGTCCTGTTCATGCTGCTGTTGCAGACCTGTGAACTGGCGCTGCATTCCCCGGAATTCACGCGCCTGGTTGCCGCTTATCCGGGCGCCGCTGCGGTACTGGGCGGGGCATTGTTATTCTGTCTGGCGCGCACGATTATCGAGAGCTTCGACGAAAGTCCGCCATTCCTTATGCGGCTGCTGGAAAATCTGCGCCAGCCCATGAACTATCTGCGCGGCGTCGTTCTGGGCCTCGGCCTGGCAGGCATTATCCTGTCAGGCGTGCAGCATGCCACCGTCAGCCATCGATTTGCCTGCGGACTGATACTCGGCGCATTGATCTATGCCGGCGCCGACCTGATCCGCGACTGTTTTGACATTATGAATAAACGGCGCCAACGCCTTCAGTCCTGGCGCATTTATACGCTTGGCGCGGGTCTTGGCGGCCTTGTGGGCGCGGCGATCGCCTGGTATTTCGACGCCGCCCAGATCGCAATCATCGCGCAACGGTTGCAAGCGTACGCCACCCTGAATTTTCCCGCCGCAGGCAAGGCGGCGGCGGACTATATCATCTATCCCCTGTTCAGCCGCTGGGGCGAGATGGACCTGGGCATTGTGCAGGGCGGCGCGCGGCTGCTGTATAACGACAGTCTGTCCGGCGTCATAAACTGGTCGATTGCCGCGCCCCTGTTCAGCGTCAACCTGGTGGTCCTGACCGCGCTGTTTGAACGCAATCTAAACCCCCTGCGCCGGCTGTTCAGCGCCGGCGGCATGACGGGCGTGATCGAGCAGACCGTGCGGGTTTTGCGCTGGGGCCTGTGGATGGCCCCGATTATTCAGACTTTCCTGCGCATGGCCCCGGAACCCAGCTGGTACAATCAGGATGGCGCTGTGCGCACCGGCGTCGCCACCGCCGCCAGCCTGCTGATGGCGCCTGACACTTTCCGGCAATGGAGCCTGGATGTATTTCTGGGCCTGATGGCCTATGAATGGCTGCGAATTCTCATATGGTTCGATCATATGGGTTTGCGCGTCGCCAGCCTGGTCAATCTGTCGTTTGTCGGCGGGGACCGGTTCGATGAATGGACGGCGCGGTTTGTTGGCAAGCGGGCGCGCACCCGCAGCCTGCCTGAAGGCATTCGCCGCTTTGCCACCTGGGCGCCCCTGCTGATTCCGTTTTATATTCCGCGTGGACGCGATTGGGATTACGCGTGGGGGGGTGCTGAACGGTTGGGGACAGGCGGCGGCGAGATACTGCCCGCTGTACAGCTGGTGCTTGCAGGCTATGGCGTGGCGGCGGTGGCGGCCATCGGGATCGGGTGGGCGGCCGCCCGGTTTGCCGCGCGCAGCAAACCCCTCGCTCCTGGTAAAAACCATAAACCGGATGTCTTTACACTGGGCAATGGGATATACGCGCTGGAAGGCGACGCGAGCGGACGAAGCTATGCCCGCGCCTTCAGCGCGATACGCAGGGGCGATGAGATTGATTTAACCCGCCGCCCGCAAGATCCGCTGGACGTCAAGGGCAAGTTTTTCTACCTGCGCGAACTTGCAGACGGCGGCGCTCCCAGCGGGCCGTTATGGTCAATCGGCCAGCAGCCTGCGGGCGTGACCGGCCCGGATTGCGGCCTTACGCGGCCAAGCCCCGGTTCGGCCTGCTGGACGAACAGCCACGGCGATATCAAGGCCGAAGCGCTGCTGCAACTGGCGCCCGATGCGCCACTGGAACACTGGCGTATCCGTTTACATAATACCGGCGCGCAACCACGAACCCTTATCCTCACCAGCTATCAGGAATGGGCGCTGAACACGCTGGATGGCTATACCCGCCATGCGGATTTCAACGCGATCCATGTCGGCACGGCATTCGTGCGGCAACTGGGCGCAGTGATGGCTCGCAACCGTCTGCTGCATAACGGCCACGCCAATCCGCACAAAAGGCGCATGTCGCGCGAGGTTGCGTTTCATGCGGTGCATGTGAACGCGGACCTGCTGGGGCCTGTGCAATTGCTGGGTTATGAAGATTGCCGTCCGCACTTTATCGGCGCCGGCACTTTGGCAAAGCCGGATATTTTAAACGGCGGGCGGCACCGGCCAATTGACGATGAAGGTTCGCTTTACAGCTTTGACCCCGCCGCCAGCCTGCAATTGCGCGTTGAAATTGCGCCTGGCGGCACGGTGGATATTCTGTTTACAGATGGTTATGCCCGCGATGAATATGAAGCGGCGGCCTGCATCAGCCGCTGTTCGGGGCGATCACCGCCGGACGCGGCGGCGATTGACGCCGTGTTCGCGCGCAAACGGCAATTGATTGCCCCCCATGGGCGATATGAAACCCGACCCCTGCCCTTCAGCTTTTCGGCGGACGGCAGGGAATTGCGCGTCGAATCAGATAC
>JBEBFX010000031.1:0-21680 GCA_040081735.1 Alphaproteobacteria bacterium
GAATATGGAGCGCTTGATCACCGGCGAACCAGATCAACAGCGCCAATCGGAATTGCACAGCGCCATGGCGTTTGAATCCAATCGCTGGGCCGCGCGCGCAGAAGCGCTACAGGCCGGTGATATCGCCGTGATGCGCTTTAGCGGCACGAATGCTGGAAAAACGGCAATTCGCTAATTCGAGAAGAAATTCAGCTCCACTTTTACGCCATCCGGATCATGCACAAATAACTGGTGAATATTGAAATCCGGTAAGGACATCTCGGAAAACTTGATTCCCCGCTGCTGCAAATTCGCCTTCGTACCCTCAAAATCAGTAGCGCGAAACGCAACATGATCCAGCGTCCCCATGCCACTTTTTTCATTGTGTTTAACGCCGACAAGATGCACGACAGCTTTGTCGCCACAGTAAAGCCAGGCCCCCGGGATTTTGACATCGGGCCTTTTGCCTTTTTGCAGGCCAAGCACTTCTTCATAAAATTTAACCGATCTGTCCAGATCATCGGTCGTTATATTGTAATGGTCGAGACTGGCTAATCCCATGGTCAGGTCCTCCTTCTATTATCGGCGCGCGCGCGGCCATGCTTGAGGCTATTTTCACCCCTGCGGCGGCTTCGCACAAGAGCCTAATTTATTAACACTGACATGTTGTCAGACGGCGGGACAGATGCTAACCATTACAATAATTTAGACAATCGGATCAGTCTGCAAGATTGGCGGAGAACGTGGTTTCAAAGCCATTGCAGGGCAAGAAGTCCGGATTATCCTGGAGGAACCATCCCGCTATGCTCAAGCGCGTAGAAGACAGCGTTTTCAAACTGCGCCTCCCGATTCTGCTGGCGCTGGCGCTGCTGACGATCGTAACGGGATATTTTGCGGCCCAGTTACGTTTTGACGCGGGTTTCATCAAGCAGCTGCCAACCCATCATCCGTTCATTGAAACCTTTAATGCCTACCGTGACAAACTGCCGTCGCCTGACACGTTTATCATTGGCGTCCATCCGCGTGAAGGTACGATATGGACCGTTGAGGCGCTGCGTAAACTGAACGAAGTGACGGATGCGATTTTTTTCCTGCCGGGAGTTTATCGCGGATCGGTGCAGTCCCTGTGGACACCGAACACACGGGTTCTGGAAGTCAACGAAGAAGGTTTGCTGGCCTACAACGTTATTGAGTCAGAAGTAACCCCGGCAAATATCACCGATAAAAAAATTGATCGCATACGCGACAATACCCTGCGGGGCGGTCATGTCGGGCAGCTGGTGTCGCATGACTTCACGATTGCCTCGGTCAAGGCGAGTTTGAACGAGTTTGACACTGTAACAAAAAAGCGTCTTGATTATATCGATCTGGCGCGCAGGCTGGAGACGGATATCCGTGACCGCTTCGAAGACGATAAATATGAAATTCATATTGTCGGCTTCGCCAAGATGATCGGGGATATCGCCGAGGAAGCGAAAAACGTCGGCGTCTTTTTTCTGCTGGCCTTTGTGCTGACCACGCTCGCGGTTTACGCCTATGCGCGCTCTATCGTTCTGACCCTGCTGGCTGTGTTCTGCTCGCTTGTATCTGTCGTATGGCAATTCGGCCTGCTGAAGCTATTAGGGATCGGCCTTGATCCGTTAGCCGTTCTGGTGCCGTTCCTGGTCTACGCCATTGGCGTCAGCCACGGCGTGCAGCAGATCAATCTGATGTCGGCGGAAATTTGCGCCGGGCGCGATAGCGAAACTGCGGCGCGCGCAACGTTCAGCCGCCTGCTTGTGCCCGGCATAATGGCGCTGGTCACCGCCCTGGTGGGTTTCCTGACGCTATATCTGATACCCATCCCGATGATCCAGGAAATGTCGATGATGGCGTCCATTGGCGTAGCGCTGAAAATCATTACTAACCTGTTCATGCTGCCAATCGTCGCGTCCTATTGCAAATTCGGACCTGCCTATGTGGCGCGGATTACCCATGCGCGCATCGCTCGCGCCAAGGCCATGCGATGGCTGGCCAGGATCGCGCAACCCAGGGCAAGCGCCATAACCCTTGTCATCTGCGCCGTGGTATTTGCCGTATCGATTGCCGCCACCAGAGACCGGCATGTGGGCGATCTGCACGCGGGCGCGCCCGAGCTGTGGCCGGAAGAACGCTATAATGTTGACACCAATCTGATGGTGCAAAAGTTTTCCATGAACCTCGACGCGTTTATTATTATTGGCGAGACGCCGGAACTTTCCTGCATCAATTATCCGGTCATGCACCTGCTTGACCGGTTTGCCTGGCATTTGCAGAATACAGAAGGCGTCAAATACGCCATGTCGCTGTCGACCCTGGCAAAGCAGGGGCACGCGATCTGGTCGGAAGACAATCTGAAATTCAAGGCCCTGGCCAGAAACCCCAATACCTTTTCGCTGACCATCGGGGGCGTTTCTCTCAGAACTGGCCTGCTGGATGAAAAATGCACAATGCTGCCAGTGATCGCCTTTACGCTCGACCACAAGGCCGCGACCATCAACCGCGTTGTGGCGGCAACCCGGCAGTTTATCGCTGATAATCCGATGGACGGGGTCAACTTCCGTCTGGCGTCCGGCAATGTCGGTATTATGGCGGCGACCAATGAGGTTATTGCGCAAAAAGAGGCGCCCATGCTGATCGCCGTATACATCGCCATCATAGCGCTTGTGATCCTGGCGTATCGCGACTGGCGGGCGACGATATGCTGTTGTGCGCCGCTGATCCTCGCCACCTTTATCGGTTACTGGTTCATGTCCTGGCAGGAGATCGGCCTCAAGGTTTCGACCTTGCCGGTGCTGGTGCTGGCGGTGGGTATCGGTGTCGATTACGCATTCTATATTTACAGCCGCATGCAGGGCTATCTGGAGGCGGGGATGGATATTGCGGAGGCCTATGGACAGGCGTTGCAGGAAACCGGCATGGCCGTGATGTTCACCGGTGCAACATTGTGTATTGGCGTATCGACATGGGCCTTTTCGGCGCTGAAATTTCAGGCCGATATGGGCATGTTGCTGTCGTTCATGTTCCTGATCAATATGATCGGCGCGGTAACCGCATTACCCGCACTTGCTGTTACGCTGGAACGATGGTTCCCGCGCAACAGGAAAGCGGCGGTGGCGCGGGGTTAACCTCCGGTCATCTTTTTCAGGCCCTCCTGCATCTCGCCCAAAATTTTGGCGATGTGCGGATCCTTGCCGATGGCGGCCCAATAGGCGGCGGCCCTTGGATAGTCTTCCAGTGGTTTTGGCACATCGAACCGCGGCAGGACCGCATGGATAAAAAACAGCGACGCGGCCAGCGCCCCGTCAGCGTGGGTCAGCTGTTTGCCTGCGGCATAACCGCCTTCGCCGATCAGCGCGTCGAGATCTTTCAGGGCAACGCGCAGATTCGGTATGGCGTCCGCAACGGCGTCCTCTGAAATTGGCCGGCCGAAAAGCTTGAAAATCAGGGGTCTAAGGGCGGGCATGATATAGATGTCCGACATGCGCGCAATCAGCCGGGCATGGGCGCGATCAAGCGCATTGGCGGGGCGCAGGCTGGGCGCCGGAAACATGTCCTCTAAATATTCACAGATCACTTCTGATTCCGGCAGGATCGCGCCATCGTCCAGTTGCAGCGCCGGTATTCTGCCAATCGGGTTGATGGCCCTGAAGGCGTCGGTCCGGAACCCCGGCGGTTCGATCATTTCAACATTCAACCCCTTGGCGTAGCACAACAACCGCACCCGGGCCGTGTAGGGTGACAGGTTCGTATTATAAAGCTTCATTCCAGCGTTCTCCCTGCTTTAGTATTGAGGCGCAGAGTGCACCGGATTGCGCCAGGCTTCTATCAATTTATGAACACGGGAGATTTTATGAAAGCCATCCGATGCCATGCTTATGGCCTGCCTGAAACGCTGCGGCTGGAAGAGATTACGCCGCCTGCCTTGCGTGCCGGACAGGCACTGATATCAGTCAGGGCGGCGGGGGTGAATTTTGTTGACGCGCTGTGTATGCAGGGAACTTACCAGATTAAGCCGGCGCTGCCGTTTATTCCAGGTATGGAGGTGGCTGGAATTGTTGAAGCGGTATCCGAAGGCGTTACATCTGTTGCGCCAGGTGACCGGGTGGCCTGTCTGGCGGGCATTGGCGGCGGTTTTGCAGAACAGGTTGCAGTGGCTGCGGACCGTCTGGCGCGTATTCCTGTCAACATGGATTTCGCCACCGGTGCGGGGTTCATGCTGACCTACAGCACGTCCTTATACGCGCTCGAAAATCGTGCACAGTTGCAGCCCGGTGAAACTTTGCTGGTGCTGGGCGCGGCAGGCGGCGTTGGTCTTGCAGCCGTCGATCTGGGCAAGGCGATGGGGGCGCGGGTGATTGCCGCAGCCAGCAGCACGGCCAAGCTGGACCAGTGCCGCGCCATGGGAGCAGACGCCCTGATAAATTACGACACCGAAGATCTGAAAGAACGGGTGCGGTCGCTGACCAACGGGGCGGGCGCCGATGTGATCTATGATCCGGTTGGCGGCAAATACGCCGAGACCGCGCTGCGCACAAGCGCCTGGAAGGGGCGTTATCTGGTAATCGGTTTCGCCAATGGGACGATCCCGCGTATTCCTCTGAACCTGACCTTGCTGAAGGGGTGCGAAATTGTAGGCGTCGATTGGGGACAATTCAGCGCGCGCTTTCCCGGACAGGCCGCACCTGTGCTGGCGCGGCTGATGCAGCTGTTCGAGGCGGGCCGGATCACGCCATGCGTCACCCAAACCTATCCGTTTGCCCGCGCGGCGGACGCCCTGAATGACCTGCTGGCGCGCAAGGTAATCGGCAAGGCGGTGCTGCTATTGGACTAATAGCCCCTGATACCCATTCATGAATTTCCCCGCCGTCATTTGGCCGCATCTGCATCCGCCAGATAACGAGCGGTAACGAGACTTGCTATCGCCGTCAGTACGAGCAGAACAAGGCTCAGCAGGATGGCCGTCGCATAGCCCGAGACTGATTCCACATACAGATATGCTCCCCCTATCGCCGTGACGCCAATCGCGTTGCCGATCTGCTGAACGGTTTGTTGAACACCAGAAGCACGTCCATCAGATAGGCGAACTGGGCGCCCGCCAGTACCGGTAATGTGAGCCACCGGTGAGGATCGGATGCCTGCGGGGGCATCGGCTGGATTTTCACCGGTCGCCCAACAACAGCCGCGTTACGCCGCAGCCGGCATCAGATCGAGAAAGCCTGTCACGGACTTGATGCGATCTCCCTCGCGTACAACGAAGTCCGTGCCTTTGATGACGGCTTCTTCACCCGCCGGTCCAAACGCCCAGGAAAAGCGGGCCTTATCCCCAAAGCCATCGGCGCATCCGATCAGCTGGAAGAAGAATTCAGGGAACCTGGCCTGGACTGCCACAATCAATCCCTCGATTTCCTGAAGTCCGGCGCCAGACATCAGCGGGTCAACGAATGTGGCGTCACTGGCCCATGTTTCGGCGAGAAGACGCGCACGCCGGGTGGCGTCAGTTTCGTTCCAGAGTGTAATATAGTCATCGGCAAGTTTTGCTGCATCGCGCATGTGCGTTCTCCGTTTTCAACAGCCCAACGATTTGGGTGTCACGAGGATGCGCTCGCTGCTGGCTGAAATCGATTGCTTGCGAGGTAATGAAACGGAAGAATATTTTCGCCCTGACTACCTGAAAGGTAATTGAAAGCGCGCAATGACCCCCGTATGGTTCGGGGATGAATCATCCCTCAGCCATTGGCGAGCTGGTCCGGTCGTGGCGGTCACAGCGGCGCCTGAGCCAGCTCGCGTTAGCGGCAGACGCTGATATCTCGCAAAAGCATCTCAGTTTTATTGAGAGCGGCCGGTCCGCCCCCTCACGCGATATGGTGCTGCATCTGGCTGAGCAGATGGAGATTCCCCTGCGGGATCGCAACGCGCTGTTGTTGGCGGCAGGATATGCGCCCGTCTTCCAGTATCGTCCGCTTACCGATCCTTCGCTTGTACGCGCGCGCACCGCCATCGATCTTGTTCTCAAGGCGCATGAACCCTATCCAGCCTTCACGGTAGACCGGCATTGGACGATGATTTCGGCCAACGCCGGTGTTGCTCCGCTGCTTTCGGGTGTTGATCCCGAACTGATCAAACCGCCTGTGAATGTCATGCGTCTAAGCTTGCATCCGCGTGGACTGGCCCCGCTCACACTCAATCATGCGGAATGGCGGGAACATCTTCTCGGCAGGCTTCAACGCCAGTTTAGACTCGATCGCGACCCGGCAACGCATACTTTGCTTACAGAATTATCGGGATACCCGGTCGCTAAAAGAAAACATGGAGACGGCCAGTCAGAAGGCAGCCCGGACGAGATCGCAGTCCCGCTGCGGTTGCGGACCCATTTGGGCGTGCTTTCGTTCTTCAGCACGATCACCGTTTTCGGCACCCCGGTCGAGATCACACTTTCCGAGTTATCGATGGAGGCGTTTTATCCACTGGACGCCGCAACCGCGAGCATTATGCAAGCCGCGTATCGGCAAGGCAGCGCCGCTGCTGGAGGGGTGAATAATACGATCTAAGCCATTACGCCTCGATTGCGGCTTGTTCTGTTGGCCTGCGTTGCGCGTTCCATCTCTGCATGCCGCCGCGCAAAACGAAGACATGGGCAAAGCCCGCAGCATGCAGTGCTTTCGCCGCCCGGTCAGACCGCTTGTCTGTGAGGCAAACCATGACAATGGGACGTTCAATTGGCAGCCCAAAATTTGACGGTGCTGCGATCAGTTGTTCAACCGGTATATTCCGGGCGCCCGGGATGTGACCTGCCGGTCCGGAAAATTCCTCTGGGTTGCGCACATCGATGATGATCAAACCGTGTGGTTCGCTGGATGCCGTTGCAAGTGATTCAGGCTCAATCCACTTTGTTTCATTCTCCCTTGGGCCAAATATCCGTTCGATCAGATGGGGCAGGCTGGCGATGGCTGCACCCACGCCGCTTACTGCCAGAAATAAACCTCGGCGATTGAAAAATTTTGTCATTCCCCTGCCTCGTCTCTATGGCCAAGCGGATAGATGCCCGGCGGGCCAATGAACGGCTGGATCAGCATACGGTCAAGCCGTTGATCGCGGGCAGCGCCAAATTGGCCGATGCCAATGGTCATCGCTTCATGCCCCAGCGCCGGCTGCGCCCGATAAGTCCCGAACAGATGGTCCCACCAGGGGACATTAAAACCAAAATTGCTATTGGTTTCGGCCACCGAAATCGAGTGATGCACGCGGTGCATATCCGGCGTGACGATGAACAGGCGCAATATCCTGTCCGCGCCAGCCGGCAATTTCAGATTGGCGTGATTGAACGTGGATGCGCCATTCAACAGCACTTCGAAAATCAGCACCGCCACTGCGGGCGCGCCCAGGGCCGCAATAATCAAAAGTTTGATGCCCATGGAAAGCAATATCTCCAGCGGATGAAACCGCGAACCGGTAGTGACGTCAAAGTCGAGATCGGCATGGTGCATGCGGTGCAGCCGCCACAGGGAAGGCACGGCATGAAACAGGACATGCTGAAAATAGATCGCAAGATCAAGGGCGATTATGGCAAATATTATGACCGCAGGCGCTGGAAGCATCAGCAGCGGCAAAAGTCCCCAATTGTTTGCTGCTGCGAATGCCGCAAAGCCAACCGCCGCCATCGGGAACACAAGGCGCGCAAGCACAGTGTTGAGCACTGCAATTCCAAGATTGCCGGGCCAGCGCTTCCATCGGCCAAGCATCCGCGCACGGCGCGGACTAAGCTCTTCCCAGGCGGCAAAGAGTGCAAAAATTCCCGCCGAACACGCCAGCCGGAACACAGGTTCATTTGCTATAAGCCAGCCAATCATCCGCGATGCTACGCCCTATCCCCTTTGCCATACCAGCAATTGATTGTTTGCGGGCATGGCGTGATCGGCCACAAGGCGCAGGCCGATGGCGTTTGCCAGCGCATCCACGGCTTCGAAATCGCGGACGCCGCTTTGCGGGTCTCGCTGTTTCAGCCACAGATCGAATTGCGCATTGCTGGGCGTTGTGAATTCGCCCTTATATCTGAACGGTCCATACAGGCAGAGCGTGGCGCGATCGCACAGAACTTGACTGAGGGCGCGAAACATATGAACGACGTGCCGCCAGGACATGATGTGCACGGCGTTGGCGCTGAACACCCCGTCAATCTTCGTGACCGGCCACGGCTGCACGGCGACGTCAAGCACCACCGGCGGTATGACATTTTCAGACGCTTCCGCCGCCAGCCGCGCTCTTATGTCAGGAATGTTATCCGCCAGATCGCTGGTGCGCCAGATCAGATGCGGCAAACACTGGCCAAAATACACCGCATGCTGTCCTGTGCCGCTGCCGATCTCCAGCACCTCGCGCACATCGGCAAATATGCCGCACAATATATCCGCAATCGGCGCCTTGTTGTTTTCGGCGGCCTGGGAGAAGGGCAGCATAGGTTTATCTTACCTGAAATCTATATGGCGGCGTAATCTTCAGTGCAGTAAAAAACGTCAGACCATCTCATAGCGCTTCACCTTGATACTGTTGGCTGACTTGCGTGCCTGGGCCAGATCATAGGCTGCCTGCATACGCAGCCACAGATCAGCAGAGCCGCCAAACGCTTTCTCCAGACGGATAGCCATCTCCGGTGAAATGCCGCCTTTTTCATTCACCAGATTATTTAATGCCTGTCTGGTAACGCCAAGGGCTCTCGCCGCCTCAGTGACGGTTAGCGCCAGCGGTTCCAGGCATTCTTGCCGTATGAGCCGGCCGGGGTGCGGCGGTGAGTGCATTGCCATTGTACAAAACTCCACTAGCTAATGATAATCGACAAGATCAACATCAAGGACCTGTCCATTTACAAATCGAAAAATCACGCGCCAGTTTGCGCTAACCGTGATCGACCAGTAACCTTTCAGATTGCCAGTCAGCGGGTGCAGACGAAAACCGGGCAATGCCAGCTCTTCAATATTTTGCGCAGAATCAAGCGCAACCAGAATATTTTCCAGCCTTTCTAAATAGCCGGGACTAATCAGTTTCTTGTCACCGCGCTCAAACAGGCGTCTAAGCCCGCGATGTCTGATCGATTCGATCATCCCGTCAGTCTATTATAGACAATTATCACTTGTCAAAATTCATTTGATAGAACGCATGAATGCATCCGCAATCGGCGCCTTGTTGTTTTCGGCGGCTTGGGAGAAGGCGGGCCTCGTCTGCAAAAACTAGAGTCCCAGCACGGACTTGGCGATGATATTGCGTTGCACTTCGTTGGTGCCGCCATAGATCGTGGCGGCGCGCCCGAACAACATCGCCGCCATGACACCCTGCCGGTTGACGGGGCCAATCCCGCCCTGATTATCACCAAGCCGCTGGCCGAAGGGGGCGGCGTAAAAACCCAGCGCTTCCACCGCCAGTTCACTGATCGCCTGTTGAACCTCAGTGCCTTTCACTTTCAGAATCGAAACCTCAGGTCCGATCGGCTCCCCCCTGGCGGCCGAAACGGCCACGCGCAGGTCGGTATGGGACAGCGCTAGCAAATCCGTTTCGATGGCGGCAAGACGCCGGCTGAATCCCGGATCGGCAACTAACTGGCCGCCGTCATTGTCCGGCATCTGACCCGCCAGCTCCCGCAAACGCTCCAACGCGCCCCGGCACCGGGCAACGCCGGCAATGCCGGTGCGTTCGTTGCCCAGCAGAAATTTGGCGTAGGTCCATCCCATGTTCGCCTTGCCGACCAGATTTTCCTTCGGCACTTTCACATCGGTGAAAAACACTTCGTTCAAATGATGCCTGCCATCGATGGCGATGATGGGTTTGACCATCAGCCCGGGCGACTTCATGTCGATCAGCAGAAAACTGATGCCCTCCTGCGCTTTGACAGCGGGATCGGTGCGCACAAGGCAGAACATCCAGTCCGCTTCATGGGCGTAACTGGTCCAGATTTTTTGCCCGTTCACCAGATAATGATCGCCCTTGTCTTCCGCCCGGGTTCTCAGCGTCGCGAGATCGGACCCCGCACCCGGTTCGGAATAACCCTGACACCAATATTCTTCGCCCGACAGTATTTTTGGCAGGAAACGCTGTTTCTGGGCGGCGCTGCCAAATTCCATGAGCACCGGGGCCAGCATGCCCATGCCAAACGCCGATAGCATCGGCGCGGAGGCCAGGGTCATTTCCGCATCGAAAATGAACCGCTGCATGGTGGTCCATCCTGTGCCGCCGTATTCAACTGGCCATTTTGGCGCGGACCAGCCCTTCTCATGCAGTTTCCTGTGCCACTGAATAACGTCTTCACGCGGCGCAAAAGCGGTTTCGCGGGTTCTGGCAACCAGCTCCGCGCTCAAATTCTCCCGCAGGAATGTACGCACTTCCTCGCGAAATTGCAGTTCTCCGGGGCTGAATGACAGATCCATGGCAATGTTCCAATGTTAAACAAAGTTTAGCTTGCCCTAATTTCAATGCTTACGCCACGCCCTTAAGCGGCCTATATAGGAGGTGTCATGATCATAAATGCTTAACCTAATTCCATTAGGTTTGATCGTCCTCTAATCGGAGTTGGCCATGTCCAAACAATTATTGCATCTGGTATTCGGGGGCCGCCTTACAGACCCCCAGAGCGTTGAATTCAAGAATACCGATGATCTTGATATTGTCGGCATTTTTCCGGATTACGATTCTGCACTGAAGGCCTGGAAAGCGGCGGCCCAGCGCACCGTGGATGACGCGCATATGCGGTACTTTATTGTGCATATGCACCGCATGATGGACCCGCATATGGGCCATGATATTCATCAGGCGGCTGAATAGAACCTTATCACTATTCTACGGTAATCGTAACCGGCGCAGAATAGACTGGCGTCTTGTGCGCAATGTGATTCTGGTCTCCCAGCAATAATTGAAGGGTATGCTTGCCGGGCGGCAGTTCCACCAGTGCTTCGGTCTGGCCCCCGCCAAAATGCAGATGCTGCGCATCCTTGACGATGGCTTCATTCAGCGCCGTCCCCGTGGGTAATGGCGCATCGATCAATAAATGATGATGCCCGGTATTTTCCTTCTCGACGCCGGCGGGCGCAACGCCCATGCCGCGCAGGCCGAACACGACATTCACCGGCGACGTCAGCGTGGCCCCGCCGGCCGGGCTGATAATATAGACCGCCGCCCCATCCGGGGCGATGGTTTCGCCTGACAGCGCCGGGGCGCCAATCGCCAGTGCGGCCCCCAGCATCAGAACACCCGAAAAATATTTCATTGTGCTTTCTCCTCATAATCGATCAGCGCCAGCGCGGCTCGAAATCCGGTTTCCGGGCTGCTCCAGATGGGTATGGCGATATCCTGGCAATAGGCAATGGCGCCAGCCATGGAGGCCTGGGCCAGCAGAATAAGATCGGCCGTCAGCGCCGCGCCGCGCAGGCCGCGCGCCACTTCGCGGTGATAGGCCACCATATCGCCGCGCTGAAAATATTTCCAGGCGCTGGCGAACAGATGATCCGTAATGGTAACGCCGCCGCGATCCATATCTTTGGCCGATGACCGGACCAGCGCCACGGCTGAATGAAGCGCCGTGGAAATCGCGCCGCAGACGGCGATATAGCTGCCCTGCATAACTGCATTATCCGCCATCGGACGATCGATCCGCATCACCGGTATGGGCGCGTCCGCATCGAAAATTTCCGCCACCGGTCCAATCGTCGAGCAGGTGCAGACAATAATCTCCGGCGCCTGCGTCACTATTCCGGCAAGCGCCGCCACGGTTGCCGCCGCAACCTCCGGCGTAACGCCACCTTGCGCAACCGCCAGTTCAAGTAGGTCTTCGCGCACCACGTGGCGTATCGCAATATCGGGCGCAAACCGGTCGCGCAGCCCGTCAAAGGTCGCGGTATGTACGGGCGATGTATGCAGAAACACAATCACGCTGTGGCTCCTGGCGGCCTGTATAACGCTAGATCTTTTGCCCGCTTTTGTCCCAATCGGACAGAAACGCCGCAATGCCTGCATCCGTTAGCGGATGGCGGATGAGCTGGCGCAGCACATTCGGGGGGATAGTGCAAATATCCGCGCCGATGCGCGCCGCTTCCAGCACATGGGTGGGACGCCGCACGGACGCCACCAGAATTTCCGTTTCCAGTGCAGGATAATTATCGAAAATATCGCGGATATCGGAAATCAGGTCCATGCCTTCCTGGCTGATGTCATCCAGCCGCCCGACAAACGGCGACACAAACGCCGCGCCCGCCTTGGCCGCCAGCAGCGCCTGATTGGCGGAAAAGCACAAAGTGACATTGACCATCACGCCTTCATTGGCCAGCGACCGGCACGCCTTCAGCCCGTCCCACGTCATCGGCACCTTGATGGCGATATTTTTGGCGACAGCACGCAATATCCCGGCCTCGCGCAGCATGCCTGCGGTATCCAGCGCCGTCACCTCGGCGCTGACCGGCCCCGGCACCAGAACGCAAATTTCCTTCAATACCTCGATAAAATCCCGCCCCGCCTTGGCGACCAGAGTGGGATTGGTGGTCACCCCGTCGACCATGCCGGTGGCGGCAAGATCGCGGATTTCGCTCAGATCGGCAGTATCGACAAAAAATTTCATCCGATATCTCTGGCAGTTGTATTGGGATGCAGACAGTAGCCCATGGCTCCGTCCAATGCCACTCTCGCGGCGAAATTAAAACACCAGTCAATTCCTGGCGTCCTGCGCGCGCCGTGTTTTTCAATCAAATCGATGCGCATGGGCGATTCCGTCTGATCCGAACATGGTCTAGTCCCGCCAGGCCTGGCGCAAAATGGCAAGCCACTCTTCCGCCTGATCTTCGCGCATCACATGACGCCAAAAATCTTCAACGAAATTAAGCGTGAACCCGCTTTCAAGCTGACGCACATTTTGAATGTACGGACCAGCCTCGTCCGCACGCCCGGACGCTGCCAGACACATGGCCAGAACCAGATGCCCCCAGGCGAAACTCGATGCGTGCTTGACAGTGCTGCGCACCGCCCGCTCCGCCTGTTGCGGATTGTTGAGCGACAAATAGCAGCAGGCGAGGAAAAAGTAGCCAAAACCGATATAGGGGTCCTTGGGAGAGTGGCTAATAAAAAGTTGCAATTGCGCAAGGCCTTCCTCATGCCTCGCATCCATCCACAGCGCTGCGCCATGGGCAAACAGCGAAAAGCTGTTATTAGGATTTATCGCCAGACTGCGCTGCAAATCGGGAACGGCGTCAGATGCGCGCCCCGCCCAGATGGCCGCATAGCCGCTATAGCCCAGCACGACCGGATCATTTGGCCCCAGATGGCGCGCCTTGCTGACCAGCGCCATAATCTCAGCGGAATCACTGGAGAGATTGCTGCTCTGCCCCAGGACGATGCGCCTGCCCAACATGCAGGCGAGCAGGGCCCAACCCACAGCATATGTTGGCTCTATTTCTGTTGCACGCCTCGCCAGTCTTTCGGCTTCGCGGGAAGACACCAGATCGGCTTGCGTGATATAGAGCACCTCCGCCTGCACACATAGCGCCCAGGCTTGCTGGTCTTCGGGGCGGGCGCGTTTGGCGCGCTGGCTTTCCGCGACGCCGAGATTGGAGCCGAGAGCCGTCACCAGGCCATCGACCACCTCATCCATGACGGCGAATATGTCCGACGCCGGGCGGTCGATCTTATCGGCCCAGACATGCGTGCCGCTATCCGTTTCGATCAACTGCACATTGATCCGTAAACGATCATTTATCGGGCGGATGCTGCCCTCCAGAACATAACGCACGCCAAGCTCCTTGCCAACCGCGCGGATATCCGGTGTTTGCCCCTTGTAGGCGAAGGTCGAATTGCGGGCGATGACAAACAGGCGGCTATCGCACGAAAGCGCATTGATGACGTCCTCGGTCATGCCATCGGCGAAATATTCCTTACTTTTATCATCCGACATATTTATGAACGGCAGCACCGCTATCGAAGGCTTGCGTGAAAGCGGGTCAGGAGTTTCAGAGAATGCCGGCCGCGCGGCGCCTGCCGGGGCTAACGCTGGATGCGCGCCCGATATTCTACGGTTTCTGATCAATATATCTCCGGCGACGACGGCCACACCGAGGCCAACCGCTAGCAGCCGGAAATCAAACGCGGGAAGCGTATCCAAAACACTATCCAGATTCAGATAGTGAAACAGGTGGGCAATCCAGTGGTCCGGCGTAAAGCCCGTGACGGCGACGATCGCCCCCGCAGCGGCCCAGTGCGTCAGATATTCACGCGCGGTGTGCCACAGGCGGTTGTGCGCCGCTATAGGCTGATCAGAATTCATTCGCCGATTTTCCTATAATTCAACAGGGATCGCTTTATGTTTGGGCAGGTTTCGGCAATATAGAGCATGGATAAGCCCATTGTCACACACTCCGGTTCACGCGCTGCCGCCGTGCTGCTGCCGCTGCCGCTGGCGGGGCCGTATGATTATACCGTGCCGGAAGGAATGATGCTGTCGCCGGGAGATTTTGTCATCGTCCCCCTTGGCGCGCGCCAGATGGCGGGCGTGGTGTGGGGGCCTGCCACGGGTGGCGTTGACCCAGCCAGGCTGAAACCGGTTCGCGCAAAACTTGATCTGCCGCCGATGCCTTATGATCTGCGCCGCTTCATTGACTGGGTGGCGGATTATACACTGGCAGCACCGGGCGCCGTGCTGCGCCTGGCGATGCGCGCGCCTTCGGCAATGCTTGCACCGCAACGCTTGCAGGCGGCCTATCGGGCGGGCGGCCCATTGCCCGCAAAAATGACGGCGGCGCGTGAACGGGTGCTGGCGATTGCAGGGGGGACGCCGGGAAGCGTTGCCGGTCTGGCTCATAAAGCAGGCGTCAGCGAAGGCGTGGTGCGCGGACTGATCGATGCGGGAACCCTGTTGTCTGTGGCGGCTGCGCGTCCTGTTGTGGCTGAAAGACCTGATCCTGATCATCCCGGCCCGCAACTTTCGGCGCACCAGGCGGATGCGGCGCATGCTTTGCGTGACGCGGTGCAGGCGCAGAAATATTCCTGCACGCTGCTGCAGGGGGTTACCGGTTCTGGCAAGACCGAGGTCTATTTCGAGGCGATCGCCGAGGCCCTGCGCCATGGCAGACAGGCGCTGGTTCTGCTGCCGGAAATTGCGCTGACGGTGCAGTTTCTGGAACGGTTCCGGGCGCGTTTTGGCTGTCTGCCGGCGGAATGGCATTCGCAATTGCCCGAAGCGAGGCGCCGCAACATCTGGTGCGCTGTGGCGGATGGCGAGGCCCGCGTCGTCGCAGGCGCGCGGTCTGCATTGTTTCTTCCGTTCACGGAGCTTGGCCTGATCATTGCGGACGAAGAGCATGACGGCGCCTATAAACAGGAAGACGGCGTGACCTATCACGCCCGCGACATGGCGGTGGTTCGCGCCCATCAGGGCAATTTTCCCATCGTGCTGAGTTCCGCCACGCCGTCGCTGGAAACCATGGTCAACGCGCAGAATGGCCGTTACGGACGTCTGAGGCTGCCGGACCGGCATGGCGGCGCGCGTTTGCCCGGTATCGAGGCGGTGGATATGCGCGCGCAAAACGTGCCCGCCGGGCAATTCCTGTCCCCTAGGCTGCGCGAATTAATGGCGCAAACCCTGGCGCGGGGCGAACAGGTGCTGCTGTATCTCAACCGGCGCGGCTATGCGCCGCTGACATTATGCCGCGCCTGCGGGCATCGCATGGAATGCCCGAACTGTTCGGCGTGGATGGTTGAACATCGCCAGCGCCATCGCCTGTTGTGCCATCATTGCGGACACGAGGCGGCAAAACCCAAGGCCTGTCCGGCCTGCGGCGTCGAGGACCGGATGGTGCCGCTTGGCCCCGGCATCGAACGGCTGGCGGAAGAAGCGGCCGCCGCATTTCCGCAAATCATTCCGGCCGTTCTGTCGGGCGATGACAGTCCCGATCAGGTGCGCGGGGCCATTGCCGCGTTTGCCCGGGGCGAAACCAGATTATTGATTGGCACCCAGATTATTGCCAAAGGGCATCATTTTCCCGGTCTGACGCTGGTTGGCGTGATTGACGCGGACCTTGGCCTCGCTGGCGGCGATCTGCGCGCGGCGGAACGCACCTTTCAGATGCTGCATCAGGTGTCGGGCCGCGCCGGGCGCGCGCAACACCCCGGCCATGCGGTGGTGCAGACCTATATGCCCGATCATCCGGTGATGCAGGCGCTGATCTCCGGCGATCAGGCAAAATTTCTGGCGGCGGAATCAGATGCGCGGCGCGCCCGCAATCTGCCGCCTTTCGGCCGTCTGGCGGCGCTGATTGTTTCCGGCCCCGATCAGGCGCAGGTGCGTGATTTCGCCGCCATGCTTGCCCGCCAGGCCCCCCACGGGAAAGACCTGCATGTTCTGGGCCCGGCCCCTGCGCCCCTTGCCCTGCTGCGCGGGCGCCATCGCACCCGGCTGCTGCTGATGGCCACCCGCCAGCATAATGTGCAGGCGCTGCTGCGCGCGTGGCTGGCGAAGGTCAAGGTCCCGCCCTCCGTGCGTCTCAGTGTGGATGTCGATCCGCAGAGCTTTTTATGAGGCTTTGCGACCGCATGCTTGCGCCCTTAACGTCAGTATGTTAGGACACGCGCGGCTTTAGGGGCATGGTTGTTAAGGGTTCCCGTACTGTGCTTAAAAACCTTTTATTTTCATGCGGTTAGTTTTTTGCCTGCGCACGTGCTGCGGGCGCAGTTGAGGGGCCTCAATTGGCTGAGCAAACACAACAGGTTGCAGGCGTTTCGGGACTTGCCGGGCGCTACGCCACCGCTATTTTCGAACTGGCGCGCGAAGCGGGCAAGCTGGATGCGGTGGCGGCTGATCTGGCTGCGCTGACCGGCCTGCTGGCCAGCAGCGCGGACCTGACGCGCCTGGTGCGCAGCCCGGTGTTCAGCCGCGCCGATCAGGGCAAGGCCATGGCCGCCGTGCTGGCGCGCATGAATGCGCAGGAGCTGACCAGCCGTTTCATCGGTCTGGTGGCCAGCAAGCGGCGGTTGTTTGTGCTTCCGGCGATGATCACGATTTTTAATGCATTGCTGGCAAACCTGAGAGGCGAAGTGACAGCCCATGTCACGTCCGCCCATGCCCTGGACAAAACCCGGCTTGACGCGATCACGGCCGCCCTGAAACAGGTTGCCGCGCGCGATGTCCAGTTACATGCAGACGTGGATAATTCCATACTCGGCGGGCTGATCGTGCGCATGGGCAGCCGCATGATCGACGGTTCGCTGCGCACGAAACTGAATAATTTACAGATTGCTATGAAAGAGGTTGGCTGATGGACATTCAGGCTGCGGAAATTTCCGCGATCCTTAAACAGCAGATTACGAATTTTGGCGTTGAGGCCGAAGTATCCGAAATCGGCCAGGTTCTGAGCGTGGGCGACGGCATCGCCCGCATCTATGGGCTGGACAAGGTGCGGGCCGGTGAAATGGTCGAATTTTCAGACGGCACCAAGGGCATGGCGCTGAACCTGGAAAGCGACAATGTCGGCGTGGTGATTTTCGGCGATGACCGCAACATCAAGGAAGGCGACGTCGTCAAGCGCACCGGCGCCATCGTTGACGCGCCCGTAGGCAAGGGCCTGCTGGGCCGCGTTGTGGATGGTCTGGGCAATCCCATCGACGGCAAGGGGCCGCTGGCAAGTTCCGGGCGCCGCCGCGTTGAGGTCAAGGCGCCGGGCATTATCCCGCGCAAATCGGTGCACGAGCCGATGCAGACCGGCCTGAAGGCCATCGACAGCCTGATCCCGATTGGCCGCGGTCAGCGCGAACTGATTATTGGCGACCGGCAGACCGGCAAGACCGCCATCGCCATCGACACCATCCTGAACCAGAAATCCATCAATCAGGGGACGGACGAATCCAAAAAGCTGTACTGCGTCTACGTCGCCATCGGGCAAAAACGCTCGACCGTGGCCCAGATCGTCAAGACCCTGCAGGAAGCCGGCGCGATGGAATACACCATCGTGGTGGCCGCAACCGCGTCCGATCCGGCCCCGCTGCAATTCCTGGCCCCCTATACGGGCTGCACCATGGGTGAATATTTCCGCGACAACGGCATGCATGCGCTGATGATCTATGACGATCTGTCGAAGCAGGCCGTGGCCTACCGTCAGATGTCGCTGCTGCTGCGCCGCCCGCCGGGGCGCGAAGCCTATCCCGGCGACGTGTTCTATCTGCATAGCCGTCTGCTGGAACGCGCCGCCAAACTGAATGATGATAATGGCTCGGGTTCGCTGACGGCGTTGCCGGTGATCGAAACCCAGGCCAATGACGTGTCGGCCTATATTCCGACCAATGTGATTTCCATTACCGATGGCCAGATCTTTCTGGAAACCGGCCTGTTCCACCAGGGTATCCGCCCTGCGGTGAATGTCGGCCTGTCGGTGTCGCGTGTGGGTTCGGCCGCCCAGATCAAGGCGATGAAGCAGGTTTCCGGCTCCATGAAGCTGGAACTGGCGCAGTATCGTGAAATGGCGGCGTTTGCGCAGTTTGGTTCCGATCTGGACGCCTCGACCCAGAAGCTGCTGGCGCGCGGCGCGCGGCTGACCGAACTGCTGAAGCAAAATCAGTTTTCGCCCCTGACCGTGGAAGAACAGGTCGTGGTCCTGTTCAGCGGGTCCAAAGGCTTTCTTGATGGCGTTGCCGTTGACGCCATTGGCCGTTATGAGCAGGGCTTGCTGCGCCACATGCACGGCAAACACCCAGCCGTGATTGCAGCGATCCGCGATGAAAAAGCCATCTCGGATGAAACCGACGCAAAGTTGCGCGAAATACTGGGCGCCTACACAAAAGCGTTCGCCTGAAAGCAGCGCACCGACGGGATAGCAAATGGCCAGCCTAAAGGAATTAAAAAACCGCATTGCCAGTGTGCGTTCAACCCAGAAGATCACCAAGGCGATGCAGATGGTGGCGGCGGCCAAGTTGCGCCGCGCCCAGGACGCCGCAGTGGCCTCACGCCCCTACACAGAGCGCATGGGCCGGGTGATCAACAATCTGGCGGCGGGCGTTGCCGGGCGTGATGGCGTGTCTCCACTGCTGGCGGGAACCGGACGCGATCAGGTGCATCTGCTGCTGGTTGCGACGGCGGAACGCGGGTTGTGCGGCGGCTTTAATTCCAGCATCGCACGATTGGCGCGCGAACATATTATCCGGCTTCAGCGCGAAGGCAAGACGGTCAAAATTCTGTGCGTCGGCCGCAAGGGGCGCGATGCGCTGCGCCGCCTGTATGGCAATCTGATCATCGACACCATCGAACACAACAATGTGCGTAATATCGGCTTTGTTAATGCAGCCGCAGTAGGCGCCCGGGTGCTGGCCATGTATGAGGCTGGCGAGTTTGATGTGTGCACGCTGTTCTTCAGCCGTTTCCGTTCGGTTATCCTGCAAATTCCCACGGCCCGCCAGCTGATCCCCATTGATCTGGCGGCGGTTGCCGGCGGGGCCTCTGAAATGGGCGGCGCGTCTTATGAATACGAACCGGATGAAGCCGAAATTCTGGCTGATCTGCTGCCGCGTAACGTTTCGGTTCAGATTTTCAGCGCCTTGCTGGAAAACGCCGCCAGTGAGCAGGGCGCGCGGATGAGCGCCATGGACAGCGCCACCCGCAATGCGGGCGACATGATCCTGAAATTGAACCTGACCTATAACCGCACCCGTCAGGCGTCGATCACCAAAGAACTTATCGAAATCATTTCCGGCGCAGAAGCGCTGTAAGCCAGATACGAGGAACAGAACATGAGCAGCAATGTTGTTGGCCGTATTTCCCAGGTCATCGGCGCCGTCGTTGACGTCACCTTTGACGGCGGTCATCTGCCGTCGATTCTGAACGCCCTGGAATGCACGAATGACGGCAACCGCCTTGTGCTGGAAGTGGCGCAGCATCTGGGCGAATCCACGGTGCGGACCATCGCCATGGACGCAACCGACGGTCTGGTGCGCGGCCAGGAAGTCACCGACACCGGCAACCAGATCATGGTTCCCGTGGGTCCCGAAATGCTGGGCCGCATCGTCAATGTGATCGGCGAGCCGGTGGATTTGCGCGGGCCCGTCAAGTCCAGCAAGTTTCGCGGCATTCATCAGCCTGCCCCGCCATTTGTCGACCAATCAACCGAATCCGAAATTCTTGTCACCGGCATCAAGGTCGTGGACCTGCTGGCGCCCTACGCCAAGGGCGGCAAGATCGGCCTTTTCGGCGGCGCGGGCGTGGGCAAGACAGTGCTGATCATGGAACTGATCAACAATATCGCCAAGGGTCATGGCGGTTATTCGGTGTTTGCGGGCGTGGGCGAACGCACCCGCGAAGGCAATGACCTGTATCATGAAATGCTGGAATCCGGCGTGAACAACCTGGAAGACACCGGCTCCAAATGCGCCCTGGTGTACGGCCAGATGAACGAGCCGCCGGGCGCGCGCGCGCGTATCGCGCTGACCGGTTTGACCCAGGCGGAATATTTCCGCGACGAAGAAGGCCAGGACGTGCTGTTCTTTATCGACAATATTTTCCGCTTTACCCAGGCGGGTTCGGAAGTGTCGGCGCTGCTTGGCCGTATTCCGTCCGCTGTGGGGTATCAGCCAACCCTGTCCACGGACATGGGCACGATGCAGGAACGCATCACCACCACCAACAAGGGTTCTATCACCTCGGTGCAGGCGATCTACGTGCCCGCCGACGATCTGACCGACCCGGCGCCCGCCACATCGTTCTCGCACCTGGATGCGACCACGGTGCTGGACCGCGCGATTTCGGAAAAAGGCATTTATCCGGCCGTGGACCCGCTGGGCTCCACCTCGCGCATGCTGGATCCGCGCGTCGTGGGTGACGAACATTATTCGACCGCGCGGCTGGTGCAGCAGATTCTGCAACGCTACAAATCGCTGCAGGACATCATCGCCATTCTGGGCATGGATGAATTATCCGAGGAAGACAAACTGGCCGTGGCGCGCGCCCGCAAGATCGAGCGCTTCCTGAGCCAGCCGTTCTTTGTGGCCGAAGTGTTCACCGGATCGCCCGGCGTATTCGTCGATCTGGCCGACACCATCAAGGGCTTTGCAGCCCTGTGCAAGGGCGATTATGACCATCTGCCGGAATCGGCGTTCTACATGGTCGGCACCATGGAAGAAGCGGTGAAAAAAGCCGAACGTCTGGCGGCGGAAGCGGCGTAACAGAATGTAGTATTCTTTTTTGTCATCCTTCGCTTCGCTAAGGATGACAATTTTGAGCTCTGAGAATGTGTAATTGTCTGTATTAGGATTAAAGCATGGCCGACAGACTGACCTTTGAACTGGTGACGCCGGAACGTCTGCTGCTGTCTGCCCAGGTGGATATGGTGGTTGTTCCCGGCGCCGAAGGCGAGTTCGGCGTGCTTCCCGGACATGCGCCGCTGGTCTCGACCCTGCGTCCCGGCGTTATTTCCGTGCACGACGAAAAATCGGTGCAACGCATTTTTGTGCGGGGCGGATTTGCCGAGGTCACGGCAGACGGGCTGACCATACTTGCGGAGGAAGCCATTGACCTGGCCGGGCTTGACCGTTCCGGACTGGAGGCCCGCATCAGGAACGCCGAGGATGATGTGGCCGACGCCAAAGCTGACGCACAGCGCGCCGCCGCCCAGGCGCAACTGGATGGCCTGCGCGCGCTGCAAGGCAGCCTGCCGCTTTAAAAAAGCTGCGCAGCCAATAGC
>JBEBFX010000032.1:0-21676 GCA_040081735.1 Alphaproteobacteria bacterium
GCACATAGCCCAGCCGTCCGCCCAGAATGATCCCCAAGGTCGCCCAGGTGACAAAATCACTGATCAGCTCGGGCGTTCCCGGCGGCTTGCCCTGTGGCCACAGGGATGTGTTGCGCGCCAGTCTGTCCGCATAGGCCCAACCCAGCAGGATCCCGCCGAGATAGGCCAGCGCGTACCAGCGAATGAGCAGGGGCCCAATCTGCAACGCGACCGGATCGATCTTGGGGAATTCGAACATCATTACAGCCTGTTTGATTTATGGTATCGTGGCAGCCGGAATATTTGTCGCCACCATATGCCGTCACGGGGCCGCGCATGCAAACCGAAAACCGCTTTCTTGATGAACTTGCCAAACTGATGCTCAACGCCGCCGGCGCCGCCCAGGGCATGAAGGGCGAGATCGATGGGCTGTTGCGCCAGCGTCTGGAACGCTGGCTTGAGAGCATGAACCTCGTACCGCGCGAGGAATTTGACGCCGTGCGGGCCATGGCCGCCGAAGCCAGACAGGAAAATCTGCGTCTCGAAGCCCGCATCGCAGCGCTGGAAGCGCAACAATCCGCGCCGAAAAAAAAAGCAACGCCCAAAAAAATCGGATGATGCGAAAAAGTTGAAGTCAACACGATGCCTGTCCGCTTCATTTTGTCATTCTGAGCAAAGCGAAGAAGCTGTCCATACGGAAGTGAGATCCTTCGCCCATGGCTCAGGATGACACGGCAAATAAGCCCCTCTGTAATATTACTTCTGTCCCAGACGGAATTTATGGGCCGGGTAAACACCCAGAATTTTCAGATGTGAGGAGAAAAATTCCAGCTCCTCGAACGCGAGCCGCAGGGATCGTTGCGCCGGATGACCATCGACGTCCGCATAAAATTGCGTGGCGGTGAACGAGCCGTCGAGCTGGTAGCTTTCCAGTTTCGTCATATTGACGCCGTTGGTGGCAAAGCCGCCCATGGCTTTGAACAAAGCGGCCGGCACATTGCGCACCTGAAACACAAAGCTGGTGATTAACGGGCCGCTGTCTGGCGCCGGTTCCTGCGGTTGCTTCGACATGATCAAAAACCGGGTAGTGTTGTGATCCAGGTCCTCCACATTGGCCCGCAGAATATCCAGGCCATAAATTTCAGCGGCCAGACTGGAGGCCAGCGCCGCCGCGCTTGGATCGCCCGCTTCCGCCACCTGGCGCGCCGATCCCGCCGTATCGGCGGCGGAAATCTGCGTCAGCTTCAATTCATTGATCAGTTTGCGGCATTGGCCAAGTGCCGGCAACTGGCTGCGCACCGTCCTGACGCCTTGGAGCGTGGCGCCCTTTATGCCCAGCAACTGATGATGCACCCGGAAGAAATGTTCGCCATTTATATACAGGCCCGAACCCGGCAGCAGATGATGGATATCCGCAACCCGCCCCGACACGGAATTTTCAACCGGGATCATGGCCAGCCTGGCGCGGCCTTCTTCCACTGCGGCAAAGGCTTCTTCAAAGCTGGGGCAAGCCAGGGTCTCCATGCCCGCAAACGCTTCATGGCAGGCCATCTGCGAATTGGCGCCCGGCTCGCCCTGAAACGAGATGCTGTTTGTGCCGCCCGATGCGGTTGGGTTGGCTGCCATGATGCTCACGCCAGGGCCAGCCGGGCGCGTTCAAGATCAGCCTGGGTATCCACCCCCAGCGGCACGCTGTCTACATAGGCGGCGGCAATTTTCATTCCGGCTTCCAGTGCACGCAATTGTTCCAGCCTCTCACGTTTTTCCAGCACCGAGGGCGGCAGGGTGATGAACCGCTCCAGCGCGGAGCGCCGGTAGGCGTAGACGCCAATATGATGATAATGCGGCCCTTCGCCAGAGGGAATAGCAGTGCGGCTGAAATATAGCGCTTTGCCGATACGCGCCGGACCGTCCTGTTTTGCCGGAAACGAAATAACCGCCTTCACAACATTGGGGTCATTTATTTCCTCAGGCCGGGTGATTTCTGTCACCAGTGTCGCAATATCTACGGCCGGATCGGCCATGGGCAGCAATACGGTCCTGATATCCTGCGGTGAAATAGTGGGCAAATCGCCCTGCAAATTGATCACGAAATCATGGTACTGACGGGGGTCAAGCTGTTTTACCGCCTGCGCAATCCGGTCGGACCCAGTGGCCAGACCGGGATCGGTCAGCACCGCCTCACCGCCTGCCGCAATAATCACATCAACAATTTCCTGTTCAGCCGCTGCAACCAGCACGCGCCCAACCCCTGATTCACAGGCCCGGCGCCAGACATGCACGATCATCGGCTTGCCATGAATATCGGCCAGCGGCTTGTTTGGCAGCCGCGTAGCCCCCAAACGCGCAGGAATAACAAGGATCGGATTGCGGTCGTACACCTGAAAGGTTTCCTGATTAGGGGTGAATTTGGCCCCCTTATACGGCTTGCGCCGTGCCGCCGGAAGCGGCTAATGTCCCGCGTCGTTACCAGCAAGGCGGAAAGTCATGGATTCGTTTACGATTAACAAGATTGCCGGCGCCGTTTTAGGCACTTTTCTGCTGTTGTTCGCCATCAGCCTGGCGAGCGAACAAATATTTCCCGAATCCGAATCGCACGGGGCGGAGCATGCTGAGGCCGAGGCCCCCGCTGATAGCGCGGCGTCAGCCGCGTCCGAGGCGCCGGCCGCCGCGGAAATGAGCCTGGCCGCTGCGCTGGCCGCCGGCAATGCGGAAAATGGCGGCAAAGTCTTCAAGAAATGCGCGGCGTGCCATTCGGTGGATGCGGCGGCTGGCAATAAGGTCGGGCCCAATCTGAACGGCGTCGTTGGCCGCAAGACCGCCTCGGCAACGGGCTTTGGGTATTCAGCCGCAATGACCGGCCATGGCGGGGAATGGACAGATGAGCGTCTGAATGCGTATCTGGCCAATCCCAAAGAAGCTGTTCCCGGCAATAAAATGGCCTTTGCCGGCCTGAAAAAAATGGCGGATCGCGCGGATGTCATTTTGTATCTCCGCGCCAGCAGCCCCGATGCGCCGCCGCTTCCAGCGAAATAACCGGAGCGGCGCTTAACAGACGATAGGCCCATGCGAAACATTACCGGATGCCTGATTGCGTTCATGCTGCTTGCATCCGGCGCCGCAACTGCCGCGGACAGCCGCACGGCGCATGGGCTTTCTTTATTCGGTGAATTGAAATATCCGCCTGATTTCAAGCAATTCCAGTACGTAAACCCCACCGCCCCCAGGGGCGGAACCTTGCGCATGGCGGCCATCGGCGGCTTTGACAGCCTGAACCCGTTCATCCTGAAAGGTGACCCTGCGGCCGGCGCCAGCATGATTTATGACCGGCTGCTGATCCAGTCCTTTGACGAAGCTGGAACTGAATATGGATTGCTGGCGAAATCCATCGAGGTCGCAGCGGATTTTTCCTGGGTAGTTTTTACCCTCAGGCCCGAGGCGCGCTGGCATGACGGCAAGCCTGTAACGCCGGAAGATGTCGTGTTCAGCTTCAATATCCTGCGCGAAAAGGGCGCGCCGGTTTACCGCTTCTATTACGCCAATGTGAAAAGCGCCGCCAAAGTAGGTGCGCACGGGGTGCGCTTTGAGTTTGACGCCGCCGGCAATCGTGAACTGCCCCTGATCATGGGGCAATTGCCGATCCTGCCCGCGCACTACTGGAAAGGCCGGGATTTCGAAGCGACGACGCTGGAGCCCCCCCTTGGCAGCGGCCCGTACCGCATCGGAAAGGTCGAGACCAACCGCAACATTACCCTGGAGCGGGTGACGGATTATTGGGGCAAGGATCTGGCGGTGAATGCGGGCGCACATAACTTTGACAAGATGGTGTTTGAATATTACCGCGATGATACGGTGGCGCTGGAGGCATTCAAGGCAAACAATTTTGATGTGCGCTTTGAAACCAGCGCCAAAAACTGGGCCACCGCCTATGATTTTCCCGCCGTGAAACAGGGCAAGGTCATTCGGGCCGGACTGGAATCGCGCAATGCCGAAGCCATGCAGGGGTTTTTATTCAACACACGGCGGGGGAAATTTTCCGACCCGCGTGTACGGCAGGCGTTCAACTATGCGTTTGATTTTGAATGGGCCAACAAAAATCTATTCTACGGGCAATATGCCCGCAGCAGCAGCTATTTCCAGAATTCGGAACTGGCGGCCACCGCACTGCCCGATGCCGCTGAACTGGCTCTGCTGGAACCGCATCGCGCCCAATTACCGCCGGAAGTATTCACCGCTATCTACAAGCCGCCTGCAACAGATGGCAGCGGAGAAAACAGGAAAAACCAGCGCGAAGCGCAGCGCCTGTTTGCCGAAGCGGGCTGGCAGGTGAAAGAGGGGGTTCTGACCAATTCAGCCACCGGCGAAAAAATGCAGGTCGAGTTTTTACTGGACCAGCCGAATTTCGAGCGCATCGTGTCGCCCTTTGTGCGCAGCCTGGAAAGGCTGGGCGTCAAAGCCACGATCCGCATGATTGACACGGCGCAATACAAGAACCGCACTGATGCGTACGATTTCGACATTGTCATAGGCGGCGTCGCAAACTCGCTTTCCCCCGGTAATGAACAGCGCGAATACTGGAGTTCGGCCGCAGCAGACCGCCCCGGCAGCCGCAACATGATGGGGGTCAAAAACCCGGTTGTGGACGCCCTGATTGACAAGGTCATCTTTGCCGAAAACCGCGCCGCCCTGATCGCTGCCTGCCGCGCCCTGGACCGGGTGCTGGTCTGGGGTCATTATCTGGTGCCGCAGTGGCATACGCCGGTTACCCGGACCGCTTATTGGGATGTGCTGGATTATCCACGGCCCGCGCCAGACTATAATATCGGCTTTCCCGATCTGTGGTGGTACAAGGGCGCCAAGGCCCCCTAACTCCCGAGCGCCATGCGATTCATATTTAGCCTCATTCTTACATTTCTTCTAGCCGGTCAGGCTGCCGCCGCGCCGCGCCATGGCCTGTCGGCGTTTGGCGATCTGAAATATCCGGAGAATTTTGCGCATTTTGACTATGTGAACCCCGATGCCCCGGCGGGTGGGCAACTGTCAATGATCGGCAGTTCCGGCGTGACCTCTTTTGACAGCCTGAACGCCTTCATCCTGAAGGGGCAACCAGCGGAGGGTCTGATCCTGCTGTTTGATACCCTGATGGTGCGCGCCATGGACGAACCCGACGCCATGTATGGGCTGCTGGCGCAAACAGCCGAAATTGCGCAGGATCGCCAATCCGTGACCTTTACGCTGCGGCCCGAGGCGAGGTTTCACGATGGGACGCCGGTGACCGCCGCCGATGTGGCGTTCAGCTTTGACACCCTGAAGAAGCACGGCCATCCCTTTATCCGCCTGCCGCTGCGCGACGTGACCAGAGCCGAGGCGCCGGACGCCCGGCATGTGCGGTTTGTTTTTTCGGGAACCGAGACCCGCGATCTGCCCATGATCGTGGCGGAATTGCCCGTATTGTCGAAAGCCTATTACACAGCCCATGATTTTACCGCGACCACCGTTGAGCCGCCCCTGGGCAGCGGTCCCTACACAGTGAAAGACGCGCAGCTTGGCCGTTCCATCACCTATACCCGCAACCCGGACTATTGGGGATGGAAGCTGCCGGTTAACCGGGGACGGTTTAATTTTGCGGCGATCCGGTATGATTTCTTCCGTGACCGGTCGGTAGCGTTTGAGGCCTTCAAGGCGGGCGACTATGATCTGCGTGAAGAATTCACCTCGAAAACCTGGGCGACGGAATATAATTTTCCCGCCCTGAAAGAGGGCCGTGTCGTGCGCGATACGTTGCCCGACGAAAACCCGTCCGGCGTGCAGGGATTTTTCATCAACCTGCGGCGCGAAAAATTCAGCGATATTAAAGTGCGCCAGGCGCTCGATCTGGCGTTTGATTTCGAATGGGCCAACCGCAATCTGTTTTTCGGTCTGTATGAACGCACGGACAGCTATTTCGAAAATTCGTCGCTGGCCGCATCAGGCGCGCCCGGCCCGGAGGAGCTGGCATTGCTGGAACCACACCGCGATAAATTACCCCCCGGCGTATTCGGTCCCGCCTATGTGCCGCCCATAAGTGATGGCGGCGGCAATCTGCGCGAGGGGCTGAAACAGGCGGGCGCGCTGCTGGACGCGGCGGGCTGGCGCGTCAAGGACGGCAAGCGTATTAACGTCAAAGGCGAGCCGCTGACCATCGAATTTCTGAATTACGAAACCGCGTTTGAACGCATCATCGGCCCCTATATCCGCAATCTGAACCGCCTCGGCATTGACGCAAAAGTGCGCACCGTCGATCCGTCGCAATACGAAGCGCGCGTGGAAGGTTTTGATTTCGACATCACCACGTCACGCTATGTCCAGCGCAATACGCCGGGCATCGAATTGCGCGGCTATTTTTCTTCCGCCGCTGCGGCGCAACCGGGCAGCCGCAATATTGCAGGCATATCAGATCCGGTGGTGGATGCGCTTGTCGAGGCCGTGATCGGGGCCAGGGATCGCGCCGCACTCACCAGCGCTGCAAAGGCCCTGGATCGCGTGTTGCGCAGCCAGCATTACTGGGTGCCGCAATGGTTCAAGGGCGTGCACACCATCGCCTATTGGGACCGCTTTGCCCACCCGGACGTGACGCCAAAATATGATCCGGGCATCATCGACACCTGGTGGGCCGGCCCTGCAAAGGCCGCCCCTATAGACAGCGGCGAGGCGAATTGATGGCGCGGTATATCGGTTATCGCATCCTGCTGATGATCCCGACTTTGCTCGGCATACTGCTGATCAATTTTCTGCTGGTGCAGTTTGCGCCCGGTGGCCCGGTGGAACGCATTATCGCACAGGTTCAGGGGACAGATGTTGACGCCACCGCGCGGTTTTCTGGCGGCGGCGGGGAAATGACCGGCGGCGCCGCGCGCGCGCAAAACTTCGATACGGGCGCCAGCAGCAAATATCGCGGCGCCCAGGGGCTAGACCCGGAATTTATCAAGGAACTGGAAAAGCAGTTCGGCTTTGACAAGCCCGCCCATGAGCGCTTTGGCAAAATGTTGTGGGGCTATCTGCGCTTTGACTTTGGCGAAAGCTATTTTCGCGATGTCAGCGTGCTGTCGCTGATCAAGGAAAAAATGCCGGTCTCGATCTCACTGGGCTTGTGGACAACCCTGCTGGCCTATCTGATTTCGATCCCGCTGGGGGTGCGCAAAGCCGTAAAAGACGGCAGCCGGTTTGATGTATGGACCAGCGCCGTGATCATTATCGGCTACGCCATTCCTGGTTTTCTGTTTGCGGTGCTGCTGATCATTTTATTTGCGGGAGGCAGTTTTCTGGATCTGTTTCCGCTGCGCGGCATCGTGTCGGAGAACTGGGACGCCCTGTCCTGGCCGATGCGCATTGCCGATTATTTCTGGCATCTGGCATTGCCAATAACCGCGATGCTGATTGGCGGCTTTGCCACCACCACCCTGCTCACCAAAAATTCGTTTCTGGACGAGATCAAAAAGCACTATGTGGTCACCGCCCGTGCCAAGGGGCTAAGCGAAAGTCAGGTGCTGTACGGGCATGTGTTCCGCAACGCCATGCTGATCGTGATTTCGGGGTTCCCCGGCGCCTTTATCGGCATTTTCTTTGCCAACTCACTGCTGATCGAAACGATATTTTCGCTTGATGGCCTTGGCCTGCTGTCATTTGAATCGATCATCAACCGCGATTATCCGGTGGTGTTCGGCACCCTGTATATTTTCTCGCTGATGGGGCTGGTGATTTCATTGATCAGCGATCTGACCTATGCGTGGGTTGATCCGCGCATAGATTTCGCCAGCCGCGAGGTATGAGTATGTCGCCGATCGGCCGCAGACGCTGGGAGAATTTCAGGGCGAACCGGCGCGGATACTGGTCCACCTGGGTATTTCTGGCGCTGTTTTTTATAACATTGTTTGCGGAACTGATCGCCAACGACAAACCGCTGCTGTTGCGCTTTGACGGGGAATATTATTTTCCGGCTTTCGTCACTTATCCCGAAACCGCGTTCGGCGGCGATTTTGACACCGGGGCGGATTATCGCGATCCATACCTGAAAGATCTGATTGCGGCCAAGAACGGGCGCATGTATTGGCCGCCGATCCGGTATAGCTATGACACCATCAATCTGGATTTACCGGTCCCGGCGCCTGCGCCGCCGTCCGCTGATAATTGGCTGGGCACAGACGATCAGGCGCGCGACGTGATGGCGCGGCTGATTTACGGCTTCCGGATTTCTGTGCTGTTCGGCCTGACCCTGACCCTGTTTTCGTCCGTCGCCGGGGTGATTGCGGGCGCCGTGCAGGGTTATTTCGGCGGCTGGATTGATCTGGGCTTTCAACGCTTTATCGAGGTCTGGACGTCGGTGCCGATCATCTATCTGCTGATCATTCTGGCGGCAGTGATTGAACCCAATTTCTGGATATTGCTGGGCATCATGCTGGCTTTCAGCTGGATTGCCCTGGTGCCGGTCGTGCGGGCGGAGTTTCTGCGCGCCCGCAATTTTGAATATGTGCGCGCCGCGCGCGCGCTTGGCGTGAACAACATCACCATCATGTGGCGGCACATGCTGCCCAACGCCATGGTGGCGGCGCTGACCTTCATGCCGTTTATTCTGAACGGTTCGATCACTACGCTGACGTCGCTCGATTTTCTGGGCTTTGGCCTCCCGCCGGGATCGCCGTCGCTCGGCGAACTGCTCGCCCAGGGCAAAAATAATATTCAGGCGCCTTGGCTGGGCATCACCGCGTTTTCGGTGATCGCGGTGATGCTGAGCCTGCTGGTGTTCGTAGGCGAGGCCGTGCGCGATGCGTTTGATCCGCGCAAGGCGCTGGGCGCGAAATGAGCAGCACGCCCCTGTTGCAGGTAAGCGATTTGTCCGTGGCGTTTCGCAGTGAAGGCCGCGATATTCTGGCGCTTGACGCCGCCAGCTTTACCGTTGAAAAAGGCAGAACCCTAGCGCTGGTAGGCGAATCCGGATCGGGAAAATCCGTCACGGCGCTGAGCATTATGCAATTACTGCCCTATCCGGCGGCCAGCCATCCATCCGGTTCCATCCTGTTTGCGGGGCAGCAACTGATGGGGGCGGATGAGAACAATCTGCGCAAGGTCCGCGGCAACCGCATTTCCATGGTGTTTCAGGAACCGATGACCAGCCTGAACCCGCTGCATCCGATATTGCGGCAGGTGGGCGAGGTTCTGGAATTGCACAAGGGCTATCGGGGCGAGGCCATACAAAAACGGGTGCTGGAACTGCTGCATCTGGTGGGGCTGCGCAATGCAGAAGCGCGGCTGGGCGCGTACCCGCATGAATTGTCCGGCGGCGAGCGGCAGCGGGTGATGATCGCCATGGCGCTGGCCAATGAGCCGGACCTGTTTATCGCCGATGAACCCACAACCGCACTCGATGTCACTGTGCAGGCGCAAATTCTGGAGCTGCTGCAGCGGCTGCAAAAACAGCTGGGCATGGCGATGCTGCTGATCACCCACGATCTGGGCATTGTGCGCAAAATGGCGGACGATGTGTGCGTCATGCTGGGCGGGAAAATAATCGAGGCCGGGCCTGTGCAGCAGGTGTTCGATCATCCGCAGCAGGACTATACGCGGCGCCTGATTGAATCCGAACCCAGGGGGCGTCCCAATGCTGTGCCGGCCGATGCGCCGATAGTGCTGACGGCGCAAGATATCAAAGTGTGGTTTCCCCTCAAACGCCGCCTGTTCAGCCGCACACAGGACTATATCAAGGCGGTGGACGGGATTTCGTTAAGTGTCCGTGCGGGTGAAACCCTTGGTATTGTGGGTGAATCCGGTTCCGGTAAAACGACACTGGGGCTTGCCATCCTGCGGTTGATCGCCAGTCAGGGCGCGATTACCTATGCAGGCAAACCGGTGCATGACCTGAACGGCAAACAGATGCGGCCTCTGCGAAAGGATATGCAGATCGTATTTCAGGACCCCTATGGCTCCCTTAGCCCGCGATTATCTGTTGGCCAGATCATCGCGGAAGGGTTGCTGGTGCACGGCAAACGCCTGAGCGCCGCAGAACAGCGCAACATCGTCGCAGACGCGTTGACCGAAGTGGGCCTCGACCCCGCCATGCAGGACCGCTATCCGCACGAATTTTCCGGCGGCCAGCGCCAGCGTATCGCCATCGCCCGCGCCATGGTATTGCAGCCCCGCCTTGTGGTGCTGGATGAACCAACCAGCGCGCTGGATATGACCGTGCAGGCGCAGATCGTTGATCTGCTGCGCGAATTGCAGGCGCGCCATGAACTGGCCTATCTGTTCATCAGCCATGATCTGAAAGTGGTGCGGGCCATGGCCAATCAGGTGATCGTGATGCAGTCCGGGCACGTCGTCGAACAGGGCGCGGCCGACATGGTCTTTGATAACCCGCAAACGGATTACACCAGAGCGTTGATGGCCGCAGCCTTTGCGCTGGAGGCCACCCATACCGGCGCCGTGCGGGTGTAGCCGCTAGATTTGCGCAAGCGTCAGATCAAACAGGGCCTGTGGTGATGCGCCGGAAATCTGCGCGCTGTACCATTCGGCGGTCAGCGATAATGCCGCATCAAGGCCATGCCGGGGACGCCAGTGCAGTTCCTCGCGCGCCTTGCTGCAATCCAGTTCAAGACGCGCAGCCTCATGGGGCTGATCTTTTGGCGGATCACTGCGCCAGCGCGCCGCAAAATCATGCGCGCGCATGGGGGCGGCCAGACGTTCGATCACACCCTGCACGTCACATACCGAATTTATTTCCGGCCCGAAATTCCAAGCCTGCCCATAGCGCGCGCCATCAACCGCCAGCGCCTGGGCCAGCACCAGATAACCGCGCAGCGGATCGCTGACATGCTGCCAGGGGCGGGTCGCATGCGGGTTGCGAAGGATTAATTCCGCATCCGCGCGCCAGGCGCGCATGGCGTCTGCGATCAGCCGGTCTTCGCTCCAGTCACCGCCGCCAATTACATTGCCCGCGCGCGCAGTAGCGATTGCCGGTCCGCCTGCGGCAGAAAACGAACGCCGCCATGCCATGACGGCAAGCTCCGCCATGGCCTTGCTGGCGCTGTAGGGATCATGCCCGCCCAGCCGGTCATCCTCGCTGTAGGCCTGATCATCGCCGGTATTTTCATACACTTTATCGGTAGTGATAATCACAATCGCGCCAACGCCGCCACAGGCCCTTGCCGCGTCCAGTAGATGCACCGTTCCCTGGGCATTGGTGGAAAAGGTTTCCACCGGCATGCAGTACGAACGCCGCACCAGCGGCTGTGCCGCCATGTGAAAAATAATTTCCGGCTGCGCCGCACGCACTGCCTGGGTCAAGGCGTCCAGATCGCGCACGTCACCGATCCGGTGGTGCAGGCCGGCCCCCAGACGGGCCGGCAAATCCAGCGCCGTGAACAGGCCGTCAGGATATTCGGCGGCCAGGGCATATCCGAAAACCTCTGCGCCCATCTGCGCCAGCCAGATGGAAAGCCAGCTTCCCTTGAAACCGGTATGTCCGGTTACGAGCACTTTCCTGCCCGCCCAGAACCGGGGATCCACCGCGCCGCGCGGGTTTATTTCTGGCTGGGGTTTACGCATTCCAACGCCTGGCGTTTCAGTTGCTGCTACTATAGCCGCTTGTATACGAATCACGCGGAATATTAATGGCAGATTTGCAATGTGCGGGTTAGCGGGTTTTGTTGACCGGCGTCCGTCCCGCCCGGGCGGTGTCGCCGCACTTGCCGATCAGGCGCGCCGCATGGCCGAAAGTCTGAGCCATCGCGGCCCCGATGACGCCGGTGTCTGGACCGATGCTTTGGCGGGCGTCGCAATGGGGCATCAGCGGCTGTCCATCATCGATCTGTCGCCGCAGGGCGCGCAGCCGATGGCGTCGGGTAATGGGCGCTATATCCTGGCCTATAACGGCGAGGTTTATAATTTCACTGAACTGCGCCAGGAATTGCTGCGCCGCGGCCATGTGTTCCGGGGTCATAGCGACACGGAAGTCATCGTAGAAGGCTTTGCCTGCTGGGGAATAAGCGAAACCGTGCGCCGCCTGCTGGGCATGTTCGCCATCGCGGTGTGGGATCAGCAATCCCGCAGCCTCACGCTGATCCGCGATCGCCTGGGGGTGAAGCCATTATACTGGAGCCATCAGAACGGGCTGTTTCTGTTTGGCTCGGAATTGAAGGCCCTGCATCGCTTTGATGGCTTTCGCCCGCACATCAACCCCGCCGCAGTGGGGGATATGATCGCCTATTCCTACGTCGCCGCCCCCTATAGCATCTATCACGGCGTCTATAAGCTGATGCCGGGCACCATGCTGCACCTGAGCCAGGATGGGCGGCTTGGCTTTGAAACCTATTGGGATCTGGGACAGGTGGTGCGCGCCGGTTATGCCAGAGCAGGCGCGGGCATGGATACAGCAGAGGCCATGGATGCGCTTGCGGCGCTGCTAAAAGACGCGGTCGGCCGGCGCATGGTGTCGGATGTGCCATTGGGGGCGTTTTTATCGGGTGGCGTAGATTCATCACTGGTGGCAGCGATGATGCAGGCGCAAAGCGCGCGGCCTGTACGAACCTTTACCATCGGATTTTCCAATGACCGCCTGAACGAGGCGCCCTTTGCCCGCCGGGTTGCCGGTATTCTTGGGACGGATCATACCGAACATATATTTTCTGATGTTGACGCATTGCAGATCGTGCCGCAGCTTGCAGATATGTATGACGAGCCATTCGGCGATTCCTCGCAGCTGCCGACCTATCTGGTTTCCGCCCTTACCCGGCGTCATGTGCGCGTTGCGCTGTCAGGCGATGGCGGGGATGAACTGTTTGCCGGATACAGACGGTACGTCTGGTTTAACCGCATCGATAAAGTGTTAGCCCGATTACCCCCGCGGCTGCATGGTCCAACCGCCAGACTGTTAAGCCGGACGCCCGCCGGACGCTGGGACAGAATAAATTCATTGCTGCCACAGCGATACCGGATCAGCCAGCCGGGTGAAAAGCTGCATCAGCTTGCGGCGGCGATAGGAACGCAGGACCGCGCCGGCTTTTATCAGAGTCTGATGCAGCAGGGCGCCGCCCCAAACCGGTTTTTGAACCATCCCCCGGCGCAACGCATCGGGCATGCCTTTCCGGTCAGCGAAGCGTCATTCGTCCCGCACATGCAGTTTGACGATATGCAGGGTTACCTGCCCGGCGATATTCTGACCAAACTGGATCGGGCCAGCATGGCCGCCGGGCTTGAGGCGCGTGAACCATTTCTGGATCATCGGCTGGTTGAATTTTCCTGGACGCTGCCCCTGGGCATGAAAATGCGCGGCGGCGAAGGAAAATGGATATTGCGCCGCCTGCTGGGCCGTTATCTGCCGCCAGACCTGATCGACAGACCCAAAGCAGGCTTTGCCGTGCCCTTGCAGGAATGGCTTCGCGGCCCATTACGTGACTGGGGGCAAGCGCTGCTTGATCCGAAAGCGCTGGAAGCGGATGGTTATTTCAATGGTCCGGCGGTGTTGAGCGCCTGGGACAGGCTGCAAAAGGACGGCGGCGAAAGTCCCCAGCTGTTATGGAACCTGCTTATGTTTCAGGCCTGGAAGCAGCGCTGGCATGGCTGAATACCAAATGATCGCGAGAACAATCAGATTTGATGTATAAAGTCAAAGCGACTCAGTGAAGACCGCACGGGAAACCGGCATGAGCCTGTTATACAAAGCCCTAAATCAAGCCTCACAGCTGCGCGAAAAGGGCTCGATCAAGCCTGATGCTGGGTCTGCCCCCCGGTCAGGCGCGGCTCCGGCAACGGCCTTACCCTTGGCGGAACGATTGATGGCGCAAGGATTTTCGCCCAGAGAAGGCAAGGGCGGAGTCTTGCGCATTGCCCGGCTGGCATTGTTTGGTCTGGTTGGCGTCAGCGCAGCCGCCATCGCCATCGCCCTGATTTTACCGGCAGCACCACCTGAGCAAATTGTTGCGCCGCAATTACCCCCCGCCGCTGAACCGCCCCCTGCAAACGTTCAGGAGGCAGCAGCCCCAATACGCGCAGAACCTGTGCAGCAGACGGCCCCCACCGGCGCCGCCCCTGAACCATCGATTGCCGAGGCGGCGGATAGCCTGGCCGAAGCGCTTGATGCGGAAACTCCGGAGCCGGGGACGGCGCCCCCGGCAATGGCCCCGCCGGCCGCGCTAACCCCTGCGACTGAGGCTGGCCCGGCGCGTATTGGCGCAACACCCGAACCCGCTGAAAGCAAACCCGGGCAAAAACGGATTCGTGACGGCGGTCTGGAAAATTTTGTCGCGGAACAGGTCGCGCGTGAATCCCTGTCTGGCCTGCGCCCGCCAATTAACATTGATCGAACGGGGGACACAGCAAACATCGGCAAGCGATCCCCGGTCGAGATCAGCGATGATACCGAGATCGTACGGGAAAAATACGAAAGCGCCGCCATCATGCTACAGCGCGATCAGCCGGAAGAAGCGCTGTTAATCTATAATCAGTTGCTGCGAAATAATCCCAGGGACCGGATTTCGCTGTTGGGACGCGCAGCCGCGTTGCAAAAGCTGGGCCGTAATCTGATGGCGGTCAGCGCTTATGAAGACGTCCTGTCCGCATTTCCCGGTGATGAATGGGCGCTGGTCAATCTGCTGGGTCTGGTATCGGCGCAGGAGCCCGGCCGCGCGCTGGCGCAACTGGAAAGGCTGCAACGGCTGAACCCAACGGCTGCATTGCTGCCCGCGCAGATTGGCATGATCCAGATGGCCCAGGGTAATTTTGAAATGGCGGCGCGCAGTCTGGAAAAGGCCACTTCACTTGACCCCGAAAACGCCAAATATGTTTTCAATCTGGCGGTTCTGTATGACAAATGGGGTCAATCGCAAAGCGCGCTGCGCTATTACCGGCGCTGTCTGGAAATGGCGCTGCACAACCCGGATGGCCAGATACCAATGGAAACCGTGCGCCAGCGCATGGCCTTTCTGGATGTGAAATGATCCCATGCCCTATCTGACGCATTTCAATCTGGCCGAGCATCCGTTTTCACTGACGCCGGATACTGCCCTGTATTTTCCGGGCATGGTGCATCAGGAAGTTTATGAATCCGTATTTTACGCCATCGGGCGCGGCGAAGGCATCGTCAAGGTGTCGGGCGAAGTGGGCACCGGAAAAACGCTTTTGTGCCGCATGCTGCTGGACGCCCTCAAAGACAAGGTTGAAATCGCCTATCTGAACAATCCGCGCAATGACGCCGACTGGGTGGTGCGCGCCATCTGCCGGGAATTCGGCCTGGATGTTCAGCACTCGGACGATCTGTACGACAGTCTCAACCGGTTTTTGATCCAGAAACACGCCGAAGGCGTCAGCAGCATCGTTCTGGTCGATGAGGCCCAGGCGCTTGGCGAAACCGGCCTGGAATCGATCCGGCTGCTGTCCAATCTGGAAACGGAAAAACGTAAACTGTTGCAGATTGTCCTGTTCGGCCAGCCCGAGCTGGACCGGCTGCTGGCCAGGCATAATTTACGTCAGGTAGCGCAGCGCATAAATTTTTCGTTTGAGACCAAGCCGCTGACTGAACCCGAGGCCATGGCCTATATCCGCTATCGCGCCAAGATGGCCGGCCGCAACCCCGACGCGGCGATGGAAATCTTTGCCGATCAAAGCATCCGGCAACTGGTGCGCGCCGGTCTGTGTAATCCTCGTCTGATGAACATTCTGGGCGACAAAAGCATGCTTGCCGCCTTTGCCGAGGGCGCGATGCAGGTCAGCCGCAAGCATGTGCAGGCTGCCGTGCGCGAAGCGCGCCAGCTTAGCCTGCGGCGTCACGGCATGTTTTTTCCGATCCCGTGGTGGCTTCGCCCGGCGCCGGCGGCCGTGTCGTCCTTTATAATACTGTCTTGCAGCATAGTCCTGGGGGCATCGATGTATATCGCCGCCGCCAGGCTTGGCGTCACGGACATCCGCCCATGGCTGCATGAAACGGCTTCATTGATCAGCCAAACCATTCGCAGATGATCCTTACCCCGGCGATCTACTACGTCATGGCGGCGGTGCTGGGATTGCTGTTTGGCAGTTTTGCCAGTCTGGCCGCACATCGGATACCGCTGGGGGAACCTGTTGTTACAGGACATTCCCGGTGTCCCCGCTGCCGGCATGCGCTTGGAATTGGCGATCTTGTTCCGGTATTTTCGTATGCGCGGGCAAAGGGCAAGTGCCGCTATTGCGCAGCGGCCATCTCATTACGCTATCCGATTATTGAAATTACCACCGCCGTTTTATTCATGATGGCGCTGGCGGCGGCGGGTGCGGGGGTAAACGCCATCCTGCTGGGCCTGCTGGCGCTTGGCCTGGTAATCATCACGATCATCGATCTTGAACATCAGATTATACCAGATCAGGTTTCGCTGGCGCTGGCGGGCCTGGGCGTTGCTTACCGTTTTTTGCCCGGCAGCGGGGGGGATGCATGGCTATCGGCAGCCATGGGCGCAGTGACGGGTTTTTCAATCGCATGGGCATTACGCCTTATATTTCAGAAACTTAAGGGGCGCGAGGCGCTTGGTTTCGGGGATGTGAAGTTTTTTGCGGTTGCAGGCCTGTGGACGGGCCTTGGCGAGCTGGCCGATTTTATGCTGCTGTCCGGGCTTGCGGGCATCCTGTTTGCCGCGGGCTGGCGCTTACGCGGGCGGGATGCCGTGTTTCCGTTCGGTCCAGCGCTCGCCGCAGGTCTGCTTGCAGTGGTTCTGCTCAACGCCAGCGGCATGCCCCAGCCCTTAAGTCTGTTGTTCATACGGTAATAAGTGCATTCTATTCTATGATCAGACAGCACGATTACCGGCGCGGGGCGTAAGATGGAAATTACCGAACTGCTCGCATTTGCCATTCAGAACGGCGCGTCGGATCTGCATCTGTCCGGCGCCAGCCCCCCCGTGTTGCGCATCGACGGCGGACTGCGCCGCATAAAGGCCGGCCCCCTGAGCGGCGATATTATCCGCACCATGATCTATACCCTGATGAGCGAGGCGCAGCGCGCGCAATATGAAGCGGAACTTGAACTGGATTTCTCGATAGCGTTCGGCGAGAACGCCCGTTTTCGCGTCAATGCCTTTACCAATAAGGAAGGTTCGGCGGCGGTTTTCCGCGCCATCCCAACCGTGATCAAAACACTGGAAGAATTGGGCGCGCCGCCAATCCTTGCCCGCCTGGCCGGGCTGGAGCGCGGGCTTGTGCTGGTGACAGGGCCGACCGGAAGCGGTAAATCGACGACCCTTGCCGCCATGATCGATCATATCAACCGGACCCGAGGCGGGCATATTTTGACCATCGAGGACCCGGTTGAATTTGTGCATACCTCGCGCGAGGCCCTGATCAATCATCGTGAAGTGGGCCGCGACACCCATTCTTTCGCCCGCGCGTTGAAAAGCGCCCTGCGCGAAGATCCCGATGTCATTCTGGTTGGTGAAATGCGTGACCGGGAAACGATCTCGCTGGCCCTGACGGCCGCCGAAACCGGGCATCTGGTAATGGGCACGCTGCACACCAGTTCGGCGGTCAAGACGATCGACCGCATCATTGATGTCTTTCCGGCAGGCGACAAGGAAATGGTCCGGGCCATGCTGTCCACATCGCTGGAGGCCGTCGTTGCCCAGGCCCTGTTGCGCAGGCAGGGCGGCGGGCGCGTGGCGGCGCACGAGATCATGATGGCGACGCCCGCCATACGCAACCTGATCCGGGAAAACAAAATTCCGCAGATTTATTCCATGATGCAGATGGGGCATAAATTCGGCATGCAAACCATGGCGGACGCCCTTGAAACCCTGCGCACGGCAGGCGTCGTCGCCCCCGAGGAAGCGGGACGCATATTCTCTGACGCGGATGGGGCCGCCAGCGCAGAACCGCCCCCTGCCCGCACCGCTGACGCGGCGCCCAAAGCTGCCGCCGCCCCGATATCATCCCCGCTTGCGCAACCCGCAGCCCCGGCCAGGAAAGAGGGCTATTCATTTTGAATAACGCGCCCATCCATGCCCTGCTGCGCGAGATGGCGGCGCGTGACGGTTCCGATTTATACCTGACCGTTGGGATTAATCCATTGGCATCTTCAATACGCCTGTCTTATTATCCATTCTATCAGTATGGAACTTCCCATGCGAAAGTCAGGGGACGCGAGCGATGGCGCAGGCAGCAGTGCAGGATTATGATGATAGGGCGTTAGACTTCGAAATCGTTATTATCGGCGCCGGGTTTTCCGGGATCGGCACAGGCATACGGCTGCTGAAAAACGGTTTCGGGGACTTTGTCATTCTGGAAAAAGCCGAAGGGGCCGGCGGCACCTGGCGCGATAACACCTATCCCGGCCTGGCGGTGGACGTGCCGACGCTCAGCTATTCCTATTCGTTCGAGCAGAACCCGCACTGGTCCAACCTGTACGCGCCGGGGCCGGAGCTGAAGGCCTATGCGGACCATTGCGTCAACAAATATGGCGTGCGCCCGCATATGCGCTACGGAATTGAGGTCACCAAAACCGTCTATGACGAGGCCCGCAATGTCTGGGTGACGCATACCGCATCGGGGCAGAGCTTCACGTCGCGTTATATCGTCAGCGCCACCGGCTTTCTGACCCTGCCGAAAATGCCCGATGTGCCGGGCCTTGACACCTTCAGGGGCAAAGTCATCCATACCAGCAAATGGGATCATTCCTATGATTTTACCGGCAAGAAAGTAGGCTGGATCGGCACAGGGGCCACGTCCATTCAGGCGATACCGGAAATCGCGGACAAGGTTGCCCATATGGATGTGTATCAGCGCACGCCGATATGGCTGCTGCCGAAAAAAGACATGCCCATTCCGTCCGGTTTGCAGAACGCCTTCGCCAAAATTCCCGGCATGCAGCGGGCGGCGCGTGTGTTGACGATGTTCCTGACGGATATGGTCATGGTCAATCTGCTGGTGTTCAACAAATATCTCAGCCGGATGGGCAAGGGCATCGAGAATGTCTGCGTCAAACACATCAAGGCCCAGGTAAACGATCCCGCCATCGCTGAAAAGCTGACGCCAAAATATGATTTCGGCTGCAAGCGGCCCAGCTTCACCAACAAATTCTATCCGGTGTTCAACAAGCCGAATGTGGAGCTGGTCACCGATACGATTACGCAGATTACCGAAAACGGCATCGTCACCGCAGACGGAAAAGAGCGTGCGATCGATACGCTGGTCGCCGCCACCGGCTTTCAGGTGTTTGAAAAAGGCAGCGTGCCGACCTTCGCCATTGTGGGAAAAGGCGGCATGGCGATCAGCGACTGGTGGGAACAGAACCGCTATCAGGCGTTTGAGGGCGCAACCGTGCCGGGCTATCCGAATTACTTCATGATGTTCGGCCCCTATAGCGTGTGCACGGCGTCGTTCTTTGGCATGATTGACACGCAATCCATGCATCTGGTGCGCTGCCTGAAAGAAGCGCGGCGGCGCAAGGCCAATTATGTCGAAGTGACCAAAGCGGCGAATGACGCCAATTTCGCCAAAATCCAGAAACGCATGAACACTACAATTTTCAATGCGGGCGATTGCAGATTGTCCCACAGCTATTATTTCGACCGCCACGGGGATAGCCCATTGCTTCGCCCGGTTATGGGCGTGGAGATGTGGCTCAAAAGCCGTTTTTTCAGCATGGACAATTACAGTTTCGATTCGAAATAGAATGATGGGGGGAAAACCAATCGGGCTCCCCCCCCTCGTCAATGCGTCACCCGATGGCGCCCTTTTCGCGCAGGGCGCTGATAGCAGTGGCGTCCTTGCCCAGCACCTCGCGCAGCACTTCGTCGGTATGTTCGCCCAGCATCGGCGCGTGACGCGCAACCTCCCATGCCTCAGCGCCAAATTGCGCTGCGGCGCGGGGTGACCGCATAACCTCGCCGGCCTTGGGATGTTTGATCTCCAGCAGGGATTTCTGCTGCACGATCTGCGGGTCCAGATGCAGGTCTGAGCGCCGGTTGACAATACCGCACGGCACGTCTTCGCCATCCAGCAGCGCCAGCAATTCCTGAGTCCCGTATTTCAGATATTCGGCCTCCATAATATCCCACACCTCGAAGGCGTTCATTCCGCGCGCAGCAACCGTGGCGAATTTTTCATCGGCAACGATATCCATTCGCTTCATCGCGCGGCAAAACCCCTGCCATTCGGTATCGAACGAAACGATGCTGGTGATGAAGCCATCCGTGGTGGCGAATACCCGATACAGATCGGACAGGTTTGGGCGTCCTTCTTTTTCACTGCCAACAAAAATATAATTCGCCATGGCGTCTGACCACAGGAATTGCAATGACGCGTCCAGCATCGACAGCTTGATGTGCTGCCCGCCTTTGCCGCGCGCCTTGGCCAAAAGCCCGGCCGTGATCGCCTGGCAGGCGGTCAGCGACGTCAGCTTGTCGATCAAAATGTTGCGCACAATTTCCGGTTTGCCGGTCTTGGGGTCTGCCTGCACGTCTGTGTAGCCGGCAATGGCCTGCACAATAGGATCATAAACCCGCTTGTTTGCGTACGGGCCGCTGTCGCCAAAGCCGCTAATCGACACATATACAATGTCCGGGTTGACCTTCTGCAACTGTTCATAGCCAATGCCCATGCGTTCGGCGACACCGGGGCGGTAATTCTGCACGAAGGCGTCGGCCTTGCGCGCCAGATCATAAATCAGCTCTTTGCCCTCCGGTTTGGCGGCGTTTACGGCGACCGAACGCTTGTTGCGGTTCAGCACCGCGAAGAATGCGCTCATGCCGCCGCGAATTATCCCGACATAGCGGACCAGATCCCCCAGGCCGGGCTGTTCGATCTTGATAATATCGGCTCCCTGATCCCCCAGAATCGTCGTCGCAAACGGCCCCGAAACCATGCTGGTGGCGTCAATTATTCTTATCCCGTCAAGTGGTCCTGGCATGATCCATCTCCTCGTCTAGTTTTTATGGTTGCATCCTGCCTGCCAGCCTACTATGCAATCGTACCACCCAGAAGCGTCTCTTGCTTTTTCCCGGAAATGAATTATTTGTCCGGCGGGAAAAACTGTCTGAAGCGCATTTTGCGGGCCCGTAGCTCAGTGGTAGAGCATCTGACTTTTAATCAGAGGGTCGATGGTTCGAACCCATCCGGGCTCACCACACTATTTTGGAGGATAACATGGACCTGGAACTGCCTGCGAATGCGCCAAAAACCACGCGTGAAGCTTTTGCCTATATCGGCACTCTGGGGAACGGCGCCACAGTCGATGACCTCAAAATTCTGGCGCTGGTTGAGGCCGTCGGGCTGAAGCTGTACGAAGACATTGCCAGCCGCACCGAACACCCGGAGATCAAAAAGCTGCTTCTCGCCAATGGCCGGGAAGAACTGGGCCACGCCCACAGGGTCAGTAAAGCCATTGAGATTTTATCGGGCAAGCCCTTTCCTATCCCCGAGATCGAGGATAATCCGGTGTTCTCGGGAATTTCGCCAATGCCTGTTACCAGGGCGGCCTTTGGCGGTCTGATCAAGGCCGAGAATTCTGGCGGCAATCTTTATGACAATATTGCGTCGGGCTTTGATAATCCGGAAGTTATCGCGTTGCTGAAGCAAAATGGCAAGGAAGAGGTTCAGCACGGGCAACGCATGCAGCAGGCCATGGAATTTCTCGAGGATTAATGCTGCGGTTCGAGTAAGGCCCGTCGCCGGGCCCAGGAATTGGAAGGTTATTATCCTCTGACTTATC
>JBEBFX010000183.1:0-6156 GCA_040081735.1 Alphaproteobacteria bacterium
GCACATGCCAGTCGGCGATCTTTTCCCGGACGGCGGCGTTGCCCAGGGCCGGCCCGTCACCGGTTTGCGTGCTGCGGGCCAGCGCGATCATCTCGCCCACGCCGCCGCCGCCGGTAATATTGCCGGTCACCACGCGCTCGTTCATCAGCACAGTGATTGCCGCCTTCCAGCCATCGCCATCCTCGCCGACGCGCAGGTTTTCGGGAATGCGGACATTCTCGAAAAACACTTCGTTAAAGCCGCTGGCGCCCGAGATCTGCCTGATCTGCCGGACGGTGACGCCCGGCGACTTCATATCAAGCAGAAAGAAACTCAGTCCCTTGTGCTTGGGTTTCGCGGGGTCGGAACGCGCCACCAGAATGCCCCAGTCCGCCAGATGGCCAAAGCTGGTCCAGATTTTTTGCCCGTTGATCACCCAGTCATCGCCGTCTTTCACCGCGCGGGTGCGCACGCCCGCCAGATCGGACCCCGCGCCCGGCTCGGAAAACAGCTGACACCAGATTTCCCTGCCCTCAAGCGCCGGACGGATGAAACGCTGTTTCTGCGCCTCTGAACCCAGCGCCATCAGCATCGGCATCGCCAGGCCCAATCCTATAACGAACAGATCGCTGGAAACATCAAACCCCGCTTCTTCCTGGGAATAGATAACGCCCTGCATGGGGGCGCCGCCCATGCCGCCATATTCCACCGGCCAGGTGACGGCGGCGTACCCGGCGGCGGCCTTTATTTTTTGCCAGGCTTTGGCCCGCGCCACGGCTTCAGCGTTTGTTGCCTCCAGGGACAGGATCGAGCCGCCAACCGCGCCATCGGCGCGCCGCTGCGCATTGGCCGCCAGCCAGGCTCGGACAAGGCTGCGAAATGCCGCTTCTTCCGGTGTGTCGTTAAAATCCATGGCCCAGTCTTACCCCAGCCCCGGCCAGCGGGCAATGGGGGTTAGCGGCGATTGATTAACGCGTTGCGCCGTTCCGCACGCTATGGGCCTGTTCGTTAATATTCACTATTTGTTCTTGATTTATGGATTAAATTCCTATATAAAGACCGGTGTAGACGATCATCTTCAGGAAGCCGCCATGACACATCCGGATATCATTCAGACACCGGCCTACCGCAAGGCGTTTGCCGAATATATGCGGCGCGGCACGCCGATTGATTTTTCGCTGAAAGCCGCATTGCAGGAACAGCCGGCCACGCATTACATCTGGCGCACACGCGGCGACAATAAGGTGCGCGCCGCGCATGCCGCCAACAATGGCAAGATTTTTTCATGGGATGATCCGCCGGTGACGGGACATCCGGGGGAGGATTATGGATGCCGGTGTACTGCCGAACCTTATATTCAGGGCAAAAGTGAATTTGCCTATCAGACGCTTGTCAGCAATATTCAGGACAACCCAGTTCAGTGGGGCGATACAGATTTTCTTAGGTACTTCTTTTCGGATAATCCGATCGACGTATCCTTATCTGAAACCGGTCATTTGGCTGGGGTAATCGATTACTATTTTTATCATATTTTTGATAAAGGCATGCACTCTTACGACAGGGTGAACGCGCAGATTATTAATGAGGCAAGAAAACATGCCTCAGGCGCTTTCAGCTATAATTTCGATAATGCTTACGACGCGTTTCGGAGCTATCTGTTTGTATTTGGCGGCGGCACGGTCAGCGGAGTATTTACCGGCGCCGTGCGGCATGAAAAAAGTATGATGTATGTTCAGGGAAACATAGAATATCGCTACAGCGATATTTTCACCGATATATTTGGTGAACGTCAAAGGGCCATAGGCACGTCTGATCCCGCCGCCGCATCGCCAAAACTACTGAAAGAAACTGAACACGGCGGAACTTACTATGACATTACCGGGGAATGGCGGATGAGCTTTCGCGCGGAAGCAAAGGAAGATGCACAGGCAAGCCGTTACCAATGGGATTAGCGCTTGTCCAGGAGGACAGCCCGGAAAAGAACAAGCTTGAGTAATAAGCGGTCGTAAAAGCAAATAGGATGAGGACATTGCTCAGCCATTTGCCTTTAAAAGCTTTGCCGGTTTTACGCACGCCAGAGTGATAGCGTAACCGCCAGATCAATTCCCAGAATCCCGTATAGCCCGCAGCGGGCACCCATCCCAAAACAAAATAGGTCACCAACATAGGACCAGTATGGGGGGCGGACGGGCATATTTTGTCGAGCTTGAGAGCAAGACTCTTTTCATATGGATAGCTTCCGCCATGCTCAGAGCGGCAGGAATCATAGGCCTCCCATTCACGATCAAGTTTTAGATGAAGAGAAAGATTTATGAATATATAAGCAAAACCAACCGCCAACACCAAGCGGCCCGTGCGCAGCCACATGTTCGCCCCCGGCTTCACGCTGAAGATAATGATGGGTGTGAGGGTAATGAGCAGCCAGAACCAGTAGTTCATGCGCAGAGCGTAATCGCTAACGGGCCACATGCAAACATCCGAAATCCACGCAGGATAAATAATTACTTTCTGGTCGCTTCAATACTGAACGCGCCATGCAAATCACCGTATCGAGCATTGATACCATCCTGATTCAGGGAGACATCGAAGGATTTATTGAGGCGGGTGCGCCTGCGGATGAATATCAGGACGAGGCGGCCCAGATTGCGGCTTCTATCACCCTGCTTGCGGAGGAAGATTTCCGGGAAGAATATATTCTGGCGATTATTTGTCTTGTCTGGATTAAAAGCTTTGATCTTGCTGAAGAAGACGTGGCGCTTCGCCTGCCAGCTTTACGGCGGGTTACGCAAGCTATCCCTGGCTTGAGGTCGCGTTAAAACGTTCCCTAAAATTAAAGGGTAACGTCCGCTTTAATTAATAATTAAAATTAATAATCATCCAGAATCAGAAGCGGAATGGATTTATAATCCGTACACTTCCTATTTGGCGCCCGTGCGAGAGGTCTTCCGTATATAGCTCCGGGCAGCCCGTGGCAATGGCGGCGGCAAGGATCGCGCTGTCCCAGAACGAAAACCCATGCGCGGCCTTAATCTCCAATGCGCTTTGCATGATGGAAAGCGTATTGTCCTGAATCTGAAATCGCAACCATGTCCGGATCAGATCTGCTGCTGTCTTGTGTGGCAGCGGTGCCGGGCGTGAGGGGCGCGTCGCCTGAACGTAGAATTCCTGCAGGACCTGCACAGACAGAACGCAGTCATCTCTTTCAAGCAGGGCGATGGCTTTTGCGGCCTTTGCCGCCTCATCCATGGCCGTACTGATGGAATAAATCAAAATATTGGTGTCGAGGAAAATTGGCAAAACTACTGCTCGCGCGAATGAAGTTCATCGCGCGATATGTTGCCGGAAGCCCGGAAATTCCGGATGGCGGCTCGCAGGGCCTTCTCCTCAAGTTTCAGCTCTTCGTTCTGCGTTGCGGCGCTGGCGTAAGCCGTGAGGTACTGTTTTACCAATGCCGAGACGGAAGTGTCCTTTTCGGCGGCCTTCATGCGGGCGCGGCGATAGGTTTCATCGTCCACAGATACTGTGATATTTTTCATATTTTCACAGTATCACAGGAATCAAGCCCTGTCCATGGTGTTGGTAACACCATGCCTGTAAGGGGGGTGACCTGCCACAACACCCCGATTAGAGGGGGTCGCCCCTGTTTGTCAATATTCTTGTTTTGTTCTTTACAAAAGGATAAATTTCCTATATAAGGGTGCGTATACTTTCTATCCCTGTACCGGAAGCCGCTATGCCCCACACGGATATCATTCATACGCAAGCCTACCGCAGGGCGTTTGACCTTTATCTGAGGAAAGGTATTCCGATTGAGCTGTCATTAAAGGCGGCGGCAGAACATCCGACTACGCATTACATCTGGCGCACGCGCGGCGACAACAAGGTACGCGCTTCGCACGCCGCCAACAATGGCCGGATTTTTGCGTGGGACGATCCGCCGGTTACGGGACATCCGGGGGAAGATTTCGGGTGCCGGTGCTGGGCGCAACCATACCGGCCGGCAGACCCCGAATATCTTGACCAGTCTGTCACCAGCAAGGTGCAGGGCAGCTCAACGCATTGGGAATGGTATGATTTTGTCATTCATTATTATTTTGGCGGCGGTGAGCCGGTGCAGCTTTCCGATATCGGACACCTGCAAGATGTCATTAATCAGGCAAACGAACATGGTTTGAGGCCGCATCAAGTTTTTGAAGGTGTGGAGATACAGGTTCTAAAAGCGACACGAGCCGCGCGTTCGGGAGCTGTATCGGGCACATTTACCAGAGGTTATGATTTTAGCTCAGTATCTTTCGTACACGGGGAATCCGAAGTGTATGGGAATTTCGCAGGCACGGTTCAGCAAGAAAACGACTATCTGATTGTTACCGCTGACGTGGATTTTGAATTCAGTGATGAATTTGAAGACCCCCTGGATATTATTCAGGGAATTTCCTCGAATGTCATAGATATCCACGTGTTTATAGGCAAATTAGCAGCCGCTAGCAATCTCAGCATTGAAACATTGATGAGACTTTTCCGTGAAACCCCTTATCTTAATCCGGATGATATTTACGACTGGATCAAGTGGTTGTCAAAAGCGGGCGGCTCGAAATACCGCGTGACCGGCAAATGGAAAACCGCGCTGCACGGCTATGTCTATAAGGATGCAGAAAATAGCAAATATCCAAAGCGTCTGGATAGATGAGCAAAACCTTCCTTGACTCAGCCAGGCAAGCAATTGGAACACTGCTGCGCTGGGTATATCGGGCCTATCGCATAACCGCCATGACCGTTGGCACTCTGCTTATGCTGGTCTGGTCGTTTGCCTTACTCAAATATTTCACCGAGCGGGCGACGCTTCCGAATGGTTATCAATTGGCCCCTACTAATTTTGATCCAGACGACATACAGATTTTGGACCGCGATGGAACCCAGGTCGCCACAAATGTCGATATGGTAATGTGGTGCAATGATGCAATTTATGGCTATCGCAAAGAAGTCGTGGATCACCACCCCAGAATATTTCCAGGCGTCGTGCCGAATGGTAAGATTGGCGTCACCTATATGTTTATTTATGACCGCGGGACGAAAGTCCTGCAGCAATTTGAAACTGTCATCCACTATAATGTTGGTATACAAAACGACTCTATGGGACAGCCTGACTCAAAAGAGGAATTCAAATTTGACCGCGAACTTGAGAGAAGAAACTTACCGGCTCTGGAATACGATAAAATGGTCCGGTATCTTGATATCATTCACGGATTAGATATTGTTCCAAAGGATGAACTGTGCAGGACAAGCAATAGCCGTGAAGACAAGCGGCCTGACATAAAGAATTACCGCGCTGATTAAAAACGCATTCAGATTTGTGGCCCGCAGGTTTCAGGAAACCTTTGAGAGATTTCCTCTCGCGGTTCTCTGTATCGCCGGTTTCTATGTCCTTGGATTATTCGATCTGCCTTTGCCGCATGGTTGGGGTTGGGTTATTATATTGCTGTCTTATTGCGGTGTACTCTGGTTGGTCAGCATCAAGCTTTACGCGGAAGCGCACGGCCTTTCGATGCGGGTCACCATCGCGATCAGCCTCGTGACTTTTCTGCCAATTCCATACCCGGCTTTATTAGCTCCGGCCATAAGTTCTGACGCCCTGGGCTATGCGTTTCCGGCGCTATTTGCCCTCATGTTCGTTGCGCCATTCTTGAGGAGGAATGTCAAATTCAAAGAAATAGGGCAATTTTACAGTCAATTCTGGGGACATATTGGCAGAACCATCCCGATCGTATTTCTGTTATTCATGATCGCGCTGGCGGTATTTTTCTGGCTCTATCCAGTTTTTGGCATCCCGAAACATCGCAGGGCGTTCTCGCCGCTTAGCGAAATCATTATTGGCCTGTTATTTCCAATGATGGCTTTGACGGGTATTCCGAAGGTTCAACGTAAATCTATTGCTGGTTGCGTCAATAAGGATCGCGCCATGCAAACCACCGTATCCAGCATTGATAACATACTGATTCAGGAAGACATTGAAGGGTTTATTGAGGCCGGTGCGCCTGCGGATGAATATCAGGACGAGGCGGCCCAGATTGCTGCAGCTATTTCCCTGCTTGCGGAGGCAGATTTCCGGGAAGAAAATATTCTGGCGATTATTTGTCTTGTCTGGATTAAAAGCTTTGATCTTGCTGAAGAAGACGTGGC
>JBEBFX010000184.1:0-6126 GCA_040081735.1 Alphaproteobacteria bacterium
GGGAGGGGGTCTGATTTACCCCAGTCACAAATTGCTTTAGTGTCATGCTGAAATGATCGCCTCCAAAAACTTGCTTTTTGGAGCTATCGGATTACAGTATAATCTAAACGGGATTAGAAACTGTGGGAGATGCGCCATGCGCAAAGATATGAACCTGACTTATGATCCTGCCTACGAAGCGGTGGCGCCCGATGATTTTCCTGCGATGCTGGCGCCGGAGCGGTACGGTAAGCGTTCCAGCGCCTTTGACAAGATCATTTCAGCGACCAACGATCATTTCTGGGATCCGATGGACCCAAAATATGTCGATTTCAGCAAACCATTCGACGTCGAGAAGACGCTGATCATGCCGGAAGAAACCATTATCGAATTCAAATGCGGCGTTGCCGATAGGGTTGCGCCGCGCGACCGGGTAAAATTCGGCAATCTGATCAATCATCAGATGCTGTCGGGACTGCTGCACGGCGAGCAGGCGGCCACGAACCTTTCGGCCAGCCTGTGCCACATCCTGCTGGACCCGGGCGCGCAGGAATACGCCGCCAATCAATGCCGGGAAGAGGCCCGTCATGTGGCCGGCTTCAGCAAATATCTGATCTCCCGTTTTGGCTATATCCGTCCGGCCGGTGGTGAAGTCCGCCGCCTGTTGACGGAGCTGGTTATGACCCCTATCGTCTGGAAAAAACTTGTCGGCATGCAAATGGTGCTGGAAGGCATCGCCATGGGCTCCTTTGCCAGCATTTTCCGCAACACCCAGGACCCGGTGATGCGCACCATGATCCAGTTCGTGATGACCGACGAGGCGTTCCATCACAAGTTCGGCAAGATCTGGGCTGACAAGACCATTCCGCACCTGCCCGAGGAAGAACGTATCCAGATCGAAGACTGGGCCTGGAGCGTGTTCCAGAGCCTGATGGCGAATCTGAACAGCCCCGAACTGAAACGGGACATCTATATTCAGTTCGGTCTTGACTGGCGCTGGGTTGAAGAGCGGTTCGCGGAGGCGATGCAGGACGCGATCAGCCGTAAAAGCCTGAACAAGTCCAACAGCGTTTACCGCACCTTTGTAAAGACACTGCTGAAGGCCGGTATTATTACGGATCGCACCGCGTCAAATTACGCTGCGCTTGTCGATATGGAAGGCCTGCGAAGCGAGGCCGACGGCACCGTTGGTGACGCGATAGCCGATGAAGGCATTCGCCATTTACGGGAAATCAACAAGACAGGCGGATCGTTCGTATCGGTTAATGCGGCGGAATAACGCTATCTGACATAATGATGTTCGGACATTTCAACGGCATCCTGGCTCGGGATGCCGTTGCTGTTTATGACCCGCATTCTCATATGGAACGTCGTCGTTTCTAATTGTAACTTATATGACCTTTGCTCATGGGGGTGCGTTATATTTATCGGGTCCTAATTACGCCCAAGGCTGTTTACACTGTGGTTTTGGAAATAAGAGGGCGATTAAAGTGCTCCGATTCGATGTTTATTCTTGGCTTCCCGGAAGTGATCCGATATGCATATCGCCCGGCGACGGCACCTATTGTCAATCGGCCATTCACCCTGAGGGCGAGCATGCGCTATTTTGGGGTGGCCCTTCTGGTCCGCCCCGCATCTGGCGCGCCGATCTGGACGGCAACGATTGCGTGCCCTTGACCCCCCCCGATAGCGGCGCCCGTCATCCGTCCTATTGCCTGAATGGCCAGCGCGTCGTTTACGTGTCCGACTGCGGCATGAAGCAGACTTCAGAAACTCTGGAAACCATTTTTGATGAAACGCCGTCCGGGCCAATGCGGCGCGATCTCATCCTGCATATATTTTCCATGAAGCCCGATGGCAGCGATGTACGCCAGATTACCACTGGCCCGGTGCAGGACCTTCGGCCCGGCCTTAGCCCCGATGGCAAGACCATCTGCTTTATCTCCATTCGCGGCGGAAGCACCGGCCTCTGGCTGGCGCCCGTTGATGGCAGTGAAAAACCGCGTAAACTAAGGGTTCCTTTCACGGTATACCGCCCGGTCTGGTCACCGGACGGCAAGCGCATATACGGTTATGCAGCCGTCAGCAATGAACGTCATCAGATTGGATGGGTGAACCCGGATACAGGGGAGTGGACGCCGCTTGCCAATGATGATTTCGCGCTCAGCCACGCCCCTTCTCCCGATCCGCATGGCGAATCGCTGCTGATACATTCCAATCGCACGGGCCGCTGGGCGCTTTACGAAATGATGCTGGATGGAAAAACGTCACCCCAGCGTGTTGTGCCACAGGGCTTTGAGAAATTGATGTGCGCCCATCCGAACCGCGCCAGAAACGGCATTCTGACGTTCGATTCCATTCCGGAAGAATCCTGGTCCCGCTACAAACCCGGAAATAACATCACCAATTACTAGATGGCTATGCGATCCGGATTGGAATCAAGGTCCGCGCGCAGGGTCCGGCCCGCGATATAATAATGCACGCCCGCCCATATGTTGAACAGGAATACAAATATCAGCGCAACGCGCAGGGATTCCTCGCCATATTCGGGCTTCAGATAATCGCTCAGCACCCCGACCAGAAACGGCCCCAGGCCCAGGCCTATCAAACTGATCACAAACAGCAATATGGCCGACGCAATCGCGCGCATACGCACCTCGGCCAGGCCCTGAATGACCGCAAAGGTTGGTCCGATATACACGTAATTAAAATACAGCGGAACGATCAGAAGGGCCAGTGTCGTATATTTGTCGTCTGACAAAAACGCCAGGACAAAAAACGGCACGCTAACAGCCAGCGTAATTCCCGGAATCCACACATACCAGCGCCGGTCCCGTTTGGCGAAATAATCCGATATATAACCGCCGGAGAAGGTCCCCAACCCTGCAAAGACCCCAATCAGCGGCGCCAGCCAGCTTGCGATTTCAGCACTGCCCATTTGATAGGACCGGGCAAAAAACGCAGGCAGCCAGCCGTTATAGCCATAACTGACAAAGGCGTGAAATGCGACCGCAAGAACCACGTGGCGAAATGATGGCCGCGCCCAAAGGTACCTGATGGCGTCCTTGAGCGGAACCGGGACCTGTTGTTTTACAACTGCTTCACTGTTGCCGCGTGGCGGCTCTTTTACCGTCAAACGCACAATGAGGGCCATCAGCACCCCCGGCAAACCGACAACGATAAACGCCGTGCGCCAGTCAAAGAAATGCACCAGCCAGCCGCCCGCCAGCAGGCCGATGAGTGTGCCAATAGGAACCCCCATGGCATAAATGCCCATCGCGGACGCCCGGGTTTCGGGCACATAATAATCGGAAATCAATGAATGGGACGCCGGGCTGGCGCCTGCTTCACCAACGGCCACGCCTATCCGGCCCAGCATCAGCTGCCAGAAATTCTGCGCCAGCCCGCATATTGCGGTCATCACGCTCCAGGCGGCAAGCGACCACGAGATAACATTCACCCGCGAACTGCGATCCGCCAGCCGCGCGATGGGAATACCCATGGTGGCGTAAAATATGGCAAACGCGACACCAGACAAAAAGCCAAGCTGGGTATCTGATAGCAGCAGATCCTTGCGGATCGGCTCCAGCAGGATCGCCAGAATTTGCCGGTCGATGAAATTGAAAATATAGACGACCAGCAAAATGCCCAGAACATACTGCCTGTAGCCCGGCGAGTAAGTCACCCGCATCGAAGTTTCAGAGGCCATCTAACGCATACCTGACGGTTGCAGGTCCGGATTGGAACTGTGATCTTCACGAACTGTTTTTGCCGCCAGAACATAATGCAGGCCGGCCCACAGATTGACCAGAACCGCAGCAATCATCGCATAGCGCAATGAATCAACCCCGAACTGCGGCTTGAGATAATCGCTGAGGGCGCCGACCAGCAATGGCCCGAGACCCATACCGATCAAGTTCAGAATGAACAGCAATATTGCGGCCGCAATGGCCCGCATCCGCACTTGCGCCATGCCCTGCACAACCGCAAATGTCGGACCCAGATAGAATGGGCTCAGGAATGTGGGTAGTATATACAGTAAAAGCGCGCTGTATTTGTCCCCGGCCATCAGGGCAAGAATTGTCAGAGGGACGATAATCACCAGGGTTGCCGCAGGAATCCAGACATAGAGCCGCCGGTCCTGCTGGCCGAAGCGGTCGCAAATATATCCGCCGGCAAATGTGCCAAGCCCGCCGACAATGCCCGCAATCAGCGCCAGATAGGTGCCAATCTCGGCGCTGCCCATCTGATACGTGCGGGCAAGAAACGCCGGTATCCAGTTGCCAATGCCATAGCCCACAAAGGCATGCAATCCGCCGGCAATCGAGATGTGACGAAACGAGCGGCGCGCCCAGAGATATGTCACGACTTCCCTGAACGTCGCCAGCCGCCCCCCATGACGTATGGCTTCTGAATTTCCCCGGGGCGGCTCTGTGATTGTCATACGCACAATGACCGCCATTATCACGCCAGGAAGACCGACAACAATGAACGCCGTGCGCCAGTCAAAAAAATGAACCAGCCACCCGCCAGCCAGATATCCAATCATTACGCCAATGGGAATGCCCAGAGAATAGATGCTGAGCGCGGTCGCCCGTGTTTCCGGGGCAAAATAATCAGAAATCAGCGAATGCGACGGCGGGCTGCAACCGGCCTCGCCAACCCCGACGCCAATACGCGCGATCAGCAATTGCCAGAAATTCTGCGCCAGCCCGCAGACGGCGGTCATCAGGCTCCACGCCGCCAGCGACATGGAAATCACCTTTACGCGCGAGTTCCGGTCTGCAAACCGTGCGATCGGCACCCCGAGCGTTGCGTAAAAGATCGCGAAGGCGATGCCGGACAAAAGGCCAAGCTGGCTGTCTGAAAGTTTGAGATCCTGTTTAATCGGCTCCATCAGAATGGATAGAATTTGCCGGTCAATGAAGTTGAAAACATAGACGACCAGCAAAATGCCCAGAACATACTTACGGTAGGCGGGGGTAAACGCGACTCGCTCCTGCACGGCAGGCGAACCCGATGCGCCACTCATTCAGTATCCCCCAAATTTGCCGGTCTGCTTCGGCAGCCAGTTAATTATTATTATTCGCAGCACTGTTGCGGTTTTATCCGCCCGGCACAAATGAATTTTCCCCAGAGCAATTCCGTGTGATCCGAACATGGTCCAGCAGGCTGCTGAAAAACCCGGAATTGTCATCCTGATGGCGCGCAGCGGCTGAAGGATCTCCAGCGTTTATGGCGCCTCTGAGATCCTTCGCTCTCGCCGCGCAAGCGCTGGCGCAGCGGGTCGCTCAGGATGACAAAAAGAAGCTCAGGATGACAAAAAGAAGGGTTTTTCAGCAGCCTGCTAGTACGACTTGGGCAGCTCCAGCACCTGCTCGCTGACAAAATTCAGGATCATTTCGCGGCTGACGGGGGCGATGCGTGAAATCATGATCTCGCGGAAATAACGCTCAACCTGAAACTCCTTGGCGTAGCCCATGCCGCCCAGGGTCAGCACCGCCTGCTCGCAGGCGCGGTAACCGGCTTCTGACGCCAGATATTTTGCGGTGTTGGCCTCCGCCCCGCAGGGCAAACCGGCGTCATACAGCGCCGCCGCCTTGAGCATCATCAGATTGGCGGCTTCAAGGTCCATCCAGCATCTGGCCAGCGGATGCTGAATAGCCTGGTTCATGCCGATCGGGCGATCAAACACTATGCGCTCCTTGGCGTATTGCACCGCGCGTTTCAGCGCCACGCGCCCCAGCCCAATGGCTTCGGCGGCAATCAGCACCCGTTCCGGGTTCAACCCATGCAGCAGATATTTAAAGCCCTTGCCTTCCTCACCCAGCAGATTTTCCGCAGGCACCGGCAGATTGTCGATGAACACCGAATTTGAATCGACGCATTTGCGCCCCATTTTTTCGATTTCCGTCACATCAACATAGTCGCGGTCCAGATCAGCGTAAAACAGGCTCAGGCCATCGGCGGCCTTTTGTCCGGGCTTCGGGTCGCTGGTGCGCACGATCAGCAAAATTTTGTTGGCCGACTGCGCGGTAGAGGTCCATATCTTGCGGCCATTGACGATATATTGATTGCCGTTCCATTCCGCTTTGGTTTGCAGCGCCGAAGTATTCAGCCCGGAATTAGGCTCGGTCACGCCAAAAC
>JBEBFX010000185.1:0-6073 GCA_040081735.1 Alphaproteobacteria bacterium
TTGCAGGATGCGCTGCTTGACGCTGCCGTCATCACTTCCTAGATTAGGACAAACACCTTCATACGAGGATGAGATCACACCATGTCCACCACCACCGTGACTGACGCGAATTTCGAAAACGATGTTCTGAATGCTGCCGGCCCCGTGCTGGTGGATTTCTGGGCGGAATGGTGCGGCCCGTGCAAACAGATCGCCCCGGCGCTGGAAGAGCTTTCGAATGAAATCAAGGGCCTGACGGTTGCTAAACTTAACGTGGATGATAATCCCGGCATGGCTGCGAAGTATGGCGTGCGGGGCATTCCCACCATGATGATTTTTCAGCATGGCCAGGTCGCCGCCACCAAAGTCGGCGCTATCCCCAAAGGCAAGATTGAAGAATGGATTAAATCCTCAATCTGACGGCGTTTTAAAATACGCTCTCACCATATTCGGGCTGGCGTAATAGTCCGCCAGCCGTGATGCTGTCGGTGCTGATCTGCGCCTTCAGGCTGTCGATTCCGTCGAATTTTTGCTCCGCGCGGATAAACTCGACGAACGAAACGCGCAACGGGCGGTCATACAGATCACCCGAAAAGCCAAACAGATTAACTTCCAGCATCACGTCCTGTTTATCAAACGTCGGACGAAGACCAAGATTGGCGACACCGTCGTAGACGCCAGCATCTGGCCCATCCAGCACCTCTGCGCGCACCGCATACACCCCATGTTTGGGTTCGATGCAATCATCAAGGCGCACGTTCGCCGTGGGAAATCCAATGGTGCGTCCACGCCGGTCGCCGCCCCGCACGGGTCCTTCGACGCTCCACCAGCGGCCCAGCAGTTCAGCCGCCCGGCGCGGCCGCCCTTCCTGCAAATGCTCGCGGATGCGCGACGAGGAATAGGGTTCGCCCGAGGATGTCGTGTTGACAGCGCTGGTGACGCTGACGCCAAAGCCAGCCTTTGCCCCTTCCCGTTGCAAAAAAGACACATCGCCTTCACGGTTTTGGCCGAATCGAAAATCATATCCTGCAACAATATGGGTTACGCCCAGCCCCTGCACCAGAATGCGCGTGACAAAATCCAGTGCCGGGCGGCTGGCAAGTTCCGTATCAAACCGTTCCACATACAGCATATCTATGCCAAGTGCGGCCAGAAGCCGGGCCTTCTCGGGCAACGGCGTCAGCCGGAAACGTGGCGCCAGGGGTTGAAAAAACTCTCTTGGGTGCGGTTCGAACACCAGCGCGCCCAGCGGGCAGCCCTTGCTGCGGGCAATGCCGGCCGCCTGCGCCAGAACAGCCCTATGACCAAGATGCACGCCGTCAAAGTTACCAATGGCGACAACGGCGCCGCGGCACCCGGACGGCAGTTCCTTAATATCCTTCACCAGGCGCATGTCAGCCCTTTTAAACATCAATTCCCTATCAGGAAGAAGCTTTACACGAGCAGGGCTTTTCCCTCAATAGCCAGCGGATACGCGCCGTCGCGTCCGCGAATAAACGTCAATCAATCCTCCAGTTAACATTTTCTTCAACAAGCATTTCTATTATTCATCCCAGCGGCGGGCTTGGCGCAGGACGCGCATCCACAGGGCCGAATCTGTAAATGGTTCCAGACCAAGGGAATATGAAAATGGCTGTAAATTTATCGATGCAGGTATTGGTAGTTGACGATTATAAAACCATGATCCGCATCATCCGTAATCTGCTGAAGCAATTGGGCTTTGAAAATGTTGACGAGGCAGAAGACGGTTCGGCGGCTTTGGCGAAAATGCGCACCAAGCAATATGGCCTGGTCATTTCCGACTGGAACATGGAACCCATGACCGGGTTTGAACTGCTTAAGGAAGTGCGCGCCGATGACCGTTTAAAGGAAACGCCCTTTATCATGGTGACCGCCGAATCCAAGACCGAAAATGTTGTGGCGGCGAAAAAGGCGGGTGTGAACAATTATATTGTCAAGCCGTTCAACGCCGCAACGCTAAAGGGGAAAATGGCGTCTGTGCTCGGTGAATTTTAATTATTAGCCGATTCGGCGCATTTGGCTGGCAGAGGGGATGAAGATGGCGCTTAACTCGGCAGAATTGCCCAGACGTATTGACGAGCTCGTGTATTTGTTACGCAGCCGCGACGAACGCGCCATTTCACTCGTGGATGTCGCATCGGTAACAGGCATACTGATATCCACCATGCAGGCGTATTTTGCGTCGATTGATACAAAAATCTATACCGAGTTTGCGGAACTTTCGAATTATATCGATCAGGCCCGCAAGGATATTGCCTCGCTGCAACCGGCGGATATAAACGGCAAGCACATTCCACGCGCCGGGCGGGAACTGGAAGCCATCGCTGAATCCACCGAAGACGCCACCAATACGATCATGGAAGCGGCGGAGGAAATCATGGCCGCCGACACCAGCGATCCAGATGCCTATCAGGAACTGGTTGGCAGCGCCGTTATGCGTATATTTGAGGCCTGCTCGTTTCAGGATATTACCGGCCAGCGTATCAGCAAGGTGGTTGAAACGTTCACTTATATTGAGACGCGGCTGGGTTCGGTCGCCAAGCTGATAGAGGGTGTCGATGGATTGTCCCCGGACAATGCGCAAACCGAAACAGCGGCCGAGCGGCGCAAACGCGAACTGCTTCTGAATGGACCGCAGATGAAAGGTGATGGCAAGGATCAGAGCGAGATTGACGCCCTGATGGCGGGCGACGTACCCCCGGATAACATTCCAGCTGATGCAGTTGCGCTTAAGGCCGTGGTAAAAATTGCGGATAAGGGGAAAATCGCAGTTCCTGCGCCCGCAGCGGCGGCGGCATCCCTGAGTTCAGATCAGAGCGATATTGACGCAATGTTCAATTAGAACGTTTTATTATCAGATCGAAACACACTTGTCTTACTTGCCAATCGCAGCCCCCCACCCCTGCGCCTTGCGGGGATCGTTGCAAAATTCTGTATTTGTGATTCACTGTAGCGGGTGAACCGGGCAGAGTGGGCGCCATGCAGCCTGGATTTGCGGACGGATGGCGTTCGCCGAAGGTTGGGCGGAATGCGGCCTTGCAGCGTCTTTCGGAGGAAGTGAAGTGGCGCCGGTTTGAGAAGATTTTGGTGAAGCTCGTTCCGGCGTGCCTGGCCGGCCGCCTTTTGACGCCTTGCTGATGTTGAAGGCTCTGTTGCTGCAACAATCGTGTCGACTGCCGGAATCAACCGAGTCTGACCCCATTGATTTTGGAGTCTCATTGATTTGCATTGATTTGTGACCCCATTGATTTGAGATTGGATATCAGTCTGATTGCGCAACCTTGAGGCCTATCCGGTTGGCCGTTTCTGTCCAGCGCAAACCCTTGAGCATAACAAAGGGCGCTCTCACGAGCGCCCTTTGCAAATCCGTGTGACAGACCGGGTGTTACTGTGCGGCCATCAGGCGTGAGCGGCCGCTGGCATGGCCATGGCGCAACAGTTTGCCCGGCGTGTCGCCGGTGCAGACGCCATCGCGGAAGGTCACTACGCCGTTCACCATGATATGACGGTACCCCTCGGCGCGTTCCATCCGGCGCCATTCATTGCCGGGCAGATCATGCACCACCTCGGAGGGCAGCACTTTCAGCGCGGCGCGATCATAAATGACAATATCAGCGGGCGCCCCCACAGCCAGCGTGCCGCGATCGGTAAATCCGGCGCAGGCGGCGGGCATGGCGGACAGGCGGTAATGCGCCTCTTCAAAGCTGACAAAGCCCTTGTCACGCACTTCGTCACACAGATATTCAGTCGGATAGCGGCCATAGTTCAGGAATTTGGTGTGCGCGCCGCCATCAGACACGCCCGGGATGGTATAGGGCGACGTAACCAGTTCCTTAACAAATTCCGGCTTTTTATTAAAAGCCGGCACATAGATGAGGGTTTCCAGATTTTCGCCGATGACCAGATCGAGCAGCGCATCGATGGGATGCGCATTGCGCATCTTGCCAAATTCCGCCAGCGTCATGCCTTCAAATTTCCGGTTTTCCGGCTTGACCGTCTTTTCGATTATTAACGTGCTGAAGGCGCCCGTGGCGATCGACTGGCCGACATTATCGTAATGCTCACGCAACGCCGCGCGATATTCCGGTCTGTTCATCTTTGCGGCCCGTTCCTCCGCCTTGCCAAGCATGACCTCGCGCCAGGTCTCGTCGCCATCGAGAAGCGCGAACTCCTCGAAGGTGAAGCGCATGTCGTTGGCGGTGGTAAGGCCCTGCAACCATATCGCAAGCCCCTTATCCTGCATGGCGGCGCCCCAGCCTAATATCGAGCGATGCTGATCGGGATAGTCGTTATTCACAAACACCGCGTTCCACAGGATCGGCCGGCCGGACGCCTCGGCCAGCTTTTCACCGAAATTCAGATCCCTGTCATACCCCTCGCCCTTAAAGTCCACCGTTGCCTGGGTCATCTGGATAAAGCCCTCGCCGCGCTGGCGCAGCACCTCGCCAAAAGCCAGACAGGTTGCATCCGACATCACATCTGTCGCCATCGGAGTGCCGTCATAATCACGCTGTACAGAGGCGTAGCCGGTACCCAGGCGCTGCACCGTCCAGCCGCAGCCGCCCGCATCCAGCGACAATTCCAGCAGCCGGCACATCTCGGCCAGCTCCTCCGGGGTCGGCTCGCGCGTTTTGCTGGCTTCAAGGCCCATGACGTAAATCATCAACGGGCCGATGGGCACGAAGTTGAGAATATTGACCCCTTTGGGTTGCCGCTCCACCTGGTCCAGCCATTCGGGAAAGGTTTCCCACTGCCATTGCGGCAGCATGGCTTCTTTCATGCAACTCAATGGAATGGCCTCCACCCGCTCCATGCTCAGCATGGCGCGTTCGCGCATTTCCGGCTTTACCGGCGCGAACCCGAAGCCGCAATTGCCGATGGCGACCGACGTCACGCCGTGCAGGCTGGACGTGGTAAGATAGGGATCCCAGAACAGCTGGGCATCATAGTGCGTGTGCAGATCAATAAAACCCGGCGCTACATGCAGCCCGGTTGCGTCGATCACTTTGTCCGCATCGGCCGCATTGATTGCGCCAATCGACGTAATGAGACCGTCCCTGATTCCGATATCGCCGGTAAAGCGCGGACTGCGCGCGCCGTCAAAAATCGTGCCGTTTTTTATCACCGTGTCGAAGCGCGCCATGGGTTCCTCCATCTGGTTTTTATTTTAAGTTTTACGGATTGGGTTACTGGAACATACATACGCAACACACAAAAAAGGGCGTTCCTGGGAACGCCCTTTTGTTACTCTGCCGTTTGGCTGATCCCTACTGAGCAGCGACGAGGCGCGAGCGCCCCTCGGTCAGGCCGTGACGCAACAGCTTGCCGGGGATTGCCCCGGTGCAGACGTCGTTGGTAAAGGTTTCCGTGCCATTGATCAGGATATGACGATAGCCCTGAGCCTTTTCCACCCGGCGCCATTCGTTGCCCGGCAGATCATGAACAACTTCCGACGGCAGCACTTTCAGAGTTTCGAAGTCATAGACCACGATGTCCGCCGGCGCGCCTTCCGCCAGGGTTCCGCGATCCACAAAGCCGGCGCAAATAGCAGGCATTGCGGACAGACGGTAATGCGCTTCCTCGAGGCTGATCATGCCCTTGCGCGCTTCATCGGTCAGCAGTTCGGTCGGATAACGGCCAAAGCTGAGGAATTTGGTATGCGCGCCGCCGTCGGAAACGCCCGGAATCAGATACGGCGATTCCAGCAGTTCCTGCATATAGTCCATGTCTTTGTTGAAAGGCGGAATGTAGATCACGGTTGCCAGATTTTCATCCGTCACCAGTTCCATCAGCGCATCAATCGGATGCTTGCCGCGCATCTGGCCCAGTTCGGCGATGGTCATGCCTTCATACTTCTTGTTTTCCGGCTTGACCGTATATTCGATGTGCAGACCGCTAATCGGCCCGGAGACCAGCGGCGCGCTGCCATGGTCATAGGTATAACGCAGGGCGGCCAGATACTCCGGATTGCGCATTTTCTTTGCACGTTCCGCGACCGAGCCGAGTGTCACTTCGCGCCACGCCGGATCGCCATCGAACAGATTGAAATCTTCGAAGGTGAAACGCATGTCGT
>JBEBFX010000186.1:0-6054 GCA_040081735.1 Alphaproteobacteria bacterium
GCGTTTATGGCGCCTCTGAGATCCTTCGCTCTCGCCGCGCAAGCGCTGGCGCAGCGGGTCGCTCAGGATGACAAAAAGAAGGGTTTTTCAGCAGCCTGCTAGGCTGTTAACCCGCCCAGACTGTTAACCCGCAATGTCAAACGCGATACTTTGCGGGACGCGGCACGCTTTTTCAGCGCCCCTTTTTGGGCCCCGCGCATCAATTCCGGCTCAACTGCCTTGAGCGCTTCCAGGGCTGCCGCATGGTCGCCTTTCGCAAGTGCGTCTTCCACATGGCGGACAAAGCTGCGAACCCGGCTGCGGCGAGCCCCATTTACAACGGTTCGCGTGGCGGTTTGCCGGATACGCTTTTTTGCTTGCCTGTTATTCGCCATAGTTCTTTAAGCCCTGAATATGCCTGATGAGAGGGGGCCTTATAACCCCCGCAGGGCCGCCGCTCAAGTGGAATCGCATGACAGGGGGCCGAATAACCCCGTTCTAGCTTTTTTCAGGGGGCCATTCATCCGTATCATGGTCGGGATGCTGGTGGTTCCCCAGCTCGTCCAGAACCTCTTTGGGCATAAGCTGCCCTGTCGTTTTCCCCCGCAGGTCAGGAATTTCGCCCAGCCATGGCATCCGGCCCTCGGTTCCGGCCTGAAACGTCGGCTTGAATTTTTCCGGATGATCAAAACTGCCCGTAGGTATATTGATTGCCGCAGCTCCGTTGGCAAGGCACGACAGCGGCGTGCCGCATTGGCCGCAAAAGCCCCGCAATCCGTGGTCCGAACTGGCGAATTGCTTAGGCGCGCCACGCGTCCAGTCAAACTGACTCCGCGCCACCAGGGCAAAGGGGGCAAAAAAAGCCCCGAAAGCCTTCTGGCACATGCGGCAATGACAGATAGCTGAACCCAATGGCTCGGCATATAACGCAAAACGCACCGCGCCGCATTGACATCCCCCGGTATGAAGGGGCTTTCGTATCTCGGTCATGCCACATCCTCCCTAGTTTCGAGCCGTCTGGGTCCACTATGGGCCTTTGAAATATCCGGGTAAAGCAATTGATCCAACATTGTTTCGCACCGCCCGGCCCCCTATGGGCCTAAAAATCTTTCGCCACGCTCAACCACAGTTTTTGGGTATCCACGCCAAATCCATCCGCCTCATAGGTGGCGGCTTTTATTTCCGTGTAAACCCCGCCATAGGTGACGGCGCCCGCTGCATAATATTCCCGCCCGTAATTATTGCCGCCATTCGAGGCGGAAAAATCATGCGCCCCGCCCCATAGGCGCAGCACGTCAAACGGCGCAACATCCGTGCGCTGATAATTAACGGTTGCCGTCACATCGCGCACCCCCCTGGGAGGCGTTGCATTAAAAATTTCCGTAAAACCCTGAAATTTATGCAATGTCGCCAACGGCGTGGTGAAGCCTTGGCCCCTGTCGCTGCCAAGCACTTCATACCCCGCAGTCACCGTCAGCGGGCCGTTCGAAAGGCTGGGCTGCACCATGAAATAGCCGGCGTCATAATTGCCGCGATGATTGCCATAATCCGATTGCCAGGCCGCTTCCGCCACATATTTGAACTGCAAACCCTGCACGTTGATCCTCCGGGCGTCCCAGCGCGCGCCGAATGTCTGGCTGGATAAATCCTGCCGGTCATCGATATCAAACAGATATCCATAACCGGTCAGTTTTCCCGCCCGCCACCCCAGCCAGGCCGTGCTGATGGCGTGCCCATCCATTTCCCAGTCGCCGAAGGCGGACTCGCGGCCAAATATCCGGTTCGCACGCGCAATATATTCATAGCGCAATTCGGTTTTGGGAACCGCGCGGTTGATCACAGAAATGGCGTCAAAGGTTTGCATGTTCTGACGAAAACCGGCGTCGCCGACAAAGCGTTCATTGTCATGGACAATGCGCTGGCGGCCAACGATCAAGGTGGTTTGCACCGGCCCCTCATAGCGCAAGGCCGCCTGATTAAGTTCCGCTGTATCCGGATCAATGACGCCCGGATAAGGTGATCCGCGCTCGTTGCCATTATTGAACCGCTCCGCCCCCAGATGGAAAATATATTCATACTCGGCCAGCGCAGACAGGCCGCGATAAATGCCGGTCGCGTACCCCGCGCGGCTGCGCAGGGTGTGGGCGCTGGCGTTGCGGGGCAGATTTTCCTGATCCACCAGTTCCATCCGGTAGCGCAGGTTCAGCCAGGCCCCGCCCCCGGTCAGGGCGCCGCCAAACTCTCCCGCGCAGGCGGGTGCTGTGAAACCCGAAAAAATCACTATAAGGGTGAATAGACGGCACGAAAAATTCAATTGCTTTGACTGCTCATTCCATGGGTGAATCATGGCCGCAGCATATCACGAACAGGAAATCCGCAAATGTTCATTCCACAAACCCTCCGCATGGCCATTCTGGCGTTTGGCGTTTCCTGTCTTTTACCCGCACTGGCCAGTGAACCGGATGATGTTGGCAAGGTAGAAAAGACCCGCAATGAGGTGACGGCGAGGCCATCTGCGGCCGATCCGTCCCGGCCGCTGGCTGCGGGCAATGCGGTATTCAGGAACGAGATGGTCACAACCGGCGTTCAGGCCCGGGCGGAATTGCGCCTGAGTGACGACACCAGTCTGGTGCTGGGCGAAAACGCAGAGGTGAAGCTGGATGAATTTGTCTATGACAAGGAGGGTTCCGCAACCATTAATCTGGTTACCGGCGCGATGCGATTTGTCAGCAGCGCCAGCGGCCATCCGGGAAAACTGACGATCAGAACAGCTGTGGCCACGATCGGGGTTCGCGGAACAGATTTCTGGGTGGGACCCATTGATGGCGTCTATGGGGTATTGTTACTGACAGGCAATGTCGAAGTAACCAATGCGGGCGGCAGCGTGACCCTGGATAATCCGCGCACCGGCACGCTGATTACCGGCGCGGATAAGGCCCCCGGTGACGCCGTTCCCTGGCCCGATGACCGGCGCATACGCGCGCTGTCAAAGACGGATTTCTAGAGCGGGATGATTTTAGGTTTGTCCATATCCGGCGTTAGCGAGGTATGCGGCGCACTCATGTGAAGAGAATGCGTCGAGCAGCGTTCCACTACGCCGCCATGTGTCCTCAACGCTGCGTTCAGCGGCCTTTCGCATGCGGTGTTTAAGTTTGGCGAAGACCTGTTCAATGGGATTCAGGTCTGGCGAGTATGGGGGCGGGAAGAACAGTTTTGCCCCAGCGCCGCGAATTGCCTTGCGCACCGCCGGGCCTTTGTGGCTGCCCGGATTGTCCATGATGACAATATCACCCGTTGTAAGGACCGGCATGAGGAACTGCCCGGCATAGGCCGTGAAGCTCTGACCATTGATGGGCCCGTCAAGCACGCAGGGCGCATCGATCCGGTCATGACGCGGCGCCGCCCGTCTCACAAAAACGCCGCACCCAATCTATCCAGGCAGTATCTTGAATCACATCAAAACCGATTTGGGAATCCGTAATCGATTCAATCTAAAATCATCCCGCCCCAGGGTCTGTTGAAAAACCCGGAATTGTCATCCTGATGGCGCGTAGCGACCGAAGGATCTCCAGCGTTTATGGCGCCTCTGAGATCCTTCGCTCTCGCCGCGCAAGCGCTGGCGCAGCGGGTCGCTCAGGATGACAAAAAAAGGGTTTTCAGCAGCCTGCTAGTGCGAACGTGAAATGGCGCGGGCTTCTTCCTCGGTCAGTGGCTTGCGCTTCAGCGGCCACAGATATTCCAGCGCCGCCACCATCGCAGGCAACAGGGTTATCGCGCCAACCATGTTCACGATAAACATGAAGGTCAGCAGCAGCCCCATATCCGCCTGGAATTTCAGTTCGGAGAAAATCCAGGTCGACACCCCGATCGCCAGCGTGCCGCCGGTGAACATGGTGGCCGATCCCACATCGTTCAACGCCTGAAGGTACGCCTCATGGGGTGACACGCCCATGCGCATGTAGCGCTGCATGCGGTTGTATTCATAGATGCCGTAATCGACGCCGATACCTACCGCAATCGCGAGCACTGGCAGTGTTGAGATTTTGAGGCCAATACCCGCGCCGTTCAGAAACCAGTTGCCGATAATCGTCGACAGAATCAGCGGCACAACACAGCAGATGGCGCCGCGCCATTCGCGATAAACGAAGATCACCAGAACCATGACCACGCCGTAGACATAAAGCAGCATCGGTATTTCCGAATGCTCGACCACCTGGTTTGTCGCGGATACAATGGTCACATTGCCGGTGCCGATCCGCAGCTTGACGTCGTCGGTCTGATTGGCGGGATTTGCGATGAAGGCTTCCGCCTCCTTGATGACCCGCTTGACCGTCTCGGCCCGGGTGTCCGCCAGATAGATATGCGTGGGAAGAACCGAGCATTGCGGATCCAGCAATCCTGTGCCGCTCTCGACGCCGGATACGGCCTGTGACAGCGCGCTGCTGGCGCGGGGCAGCGCCCGCATCTTCAGGTGTCCTTCCTGCCACAGGGCGTTGGAGTTTTTGGCAATTTTGGTAAGGCCGATGGTCGACACCACGCCCGGAACATTCAGCATGTCCCAGGCAAGGCGATCGATAAATTCCATCACCCCGTAATCAACGCAGGCGGCCTTGGGGGTCTCGGCAATAATCGTGAGCACGTTCAGGCCAAGACCAAAATTCTGGGCAATAAACCGGCTGTCGGAATTATAGCGGGATTCCGGCCGCAACTCCCCGGCGCCCGCGTGCACGTCGCCAATCTGGCGCTTGGATCCCTGGATGAACCCGAAAATCCCAAGCACAATGCAAAAACCGATGAAGATAAAGGCGTTACGCGGCAGCGCAATCTTTGCAAGATAGGGCCATGCGCGCGCCCGCGAATCCATGGCGCGCTGCACCTTGGGGCCATATTCCATGCCGGGGGCGATATAGGACACCAGCAGCGGCAGCATGATGAGGTTGGAAATAATCTTGAGACCCACGCCGATGGACGACGTTATCGCGAGCTCCTGAATCATCCCGATGGGAATAATATACAGCGTCCCAAATCCAGCAAGACAGGTCATCAGCGCAACTGCGCCGGGACGCAGCAGGAAAGAAAATGTGACGCGCGCCGCTTTTTCCTTATCCAGGCCGGCGGCGATTTCTGCGCCAACCATGTTGATCTGCTGCACGCCGTGGCTGACGCCAATGGCAAAAACCAGAAACGGCACCAGCACGGCAAGGGGATCAAGCCCGAACCCCATGATATTCAGCAAGCCAAATTGCCAGATCAGCGAGCAGAGCGATGCGGCGACAGTTACCAGCGTCAAACGGATGGACCGGCAATACAGCCAGAGCATTACGCAGGTCAAGGCGAACGCGACAATGAAAAACTGCACCACACTTTTGGCGCCGTCGGCGATATCGCCTGTCAATTTGGCAAAGCCGATAATTTTTACATCAATGGTGCCGGAATTGTATTTAGCCCGGATTTCATTTTCGAGCTTGTACGCAACATCGAAATAATCAAGCCGCTGCTTTGTTTCGGGATTAAAATCCAGCAATTCAGCCCGGATCATCGCTGATCTGAAATTGGTCGCCACAAGCCGGCCCACCAGGTCCGCGCGCAGGGTGTTCTCGATTACTTTTTTTATGCCTTCTTGCGTTGGCTTGAAGCTGGCGGAAATCACGTCCCCCGCCTCCAGGCCATCTTCGGTTACGGCAATGAAACGTGTGTTCGGCGTCCAAAGCGACGTCACCGTATGGCGGGCGACACCTGGAATAAAGAAAATGTCTTCGGTGGCTTTTTTGAGCGTCTCAAGAAAATCCGGCGTCCAGATTTCGCTGTTTTTCGACTCAAGCACTACCAGAATGCGGTTACCCCCGCCGAAGGCCTCGGCATACTGGAAAAAAGTATTGATATATTCATGGCCTATGGGAAGCATCTTGCGAAAGCCGGCGTCCATATGGAGCTTGGATGCAAAAAAGCCCATAAAAAGCGTAAAAATGAATAAAGTAGTTAAAATAATCGCTTTAAAGCGGAACACAAAATTTTCAATATCTTTCACAGTTTTTCTCCCGACGCGCTTTTGGCAACGGACCTGATCTGCCCGTT
>JBEBFX010000033.1:0-21216 GCA_040081735.1 Alphaproteobacteria bacterium
GTCGACAGCACGCCCACGGCCCAGACCTGCAGGCCCAACGCGAGCAGGTAAGCCGGCAGCAGCACCGCCACATAGCCGTCGACGAAACCGCGCAGCGCTTCGCGCGCATCGGCGCCATCGGCGTGCTCCCGGCCTTCGTAGAGGAAGCGCTCGGTTCGCGCCGCGTCTTCGGCTGGCGGCAGATAGAGGAATGTGAGGAAGTAGCTCGACTCGAAGTGGACGCCTTCCTCTTCGAATTCGGCTTTGCGCTCAGTATCGACCAGCGCTGACGCCGCATCCGGAAAGTTGCTCGCCGGATAGGCGCCAACCGGATAGCGCTGGGCTTCGACAAACACCGCCCATCCGGAGCCCAGACGGCGCAACGCATTGTTGATGCGGCCAGCGACCGCCACCAGCTCAGTAGGCACGGCGCTATCGAGGTCCGGTCCGCGAAAGCGCGCGGTGCGCTGGAACGCGCCATCCTTGTTGAGAACGACGCCTTCGCCAACCAGAGCTGCCCAGGGCAGGAAGTCAGCGAGACGATTTGCCGGACGGCGGTATTCGGTGAGGTTTATCATCGGGCGGCCTCAGACCGACAGATGGCCGGGAATGCGCAAATGGCGGCGCGCCACGTCGACGAACAGCGGATCGCGCCTGGCGGCCCAGACCGCCGCGAAATGCCCGATGCCCCAGATAACGATACCAACCAGCCAAAGCCGCAGGCCGAGCCCGACCGCCGCCGCCAGTGTGCCGTTGGCGATGGCGACCGCGCGCGGCGCGCCACCCAACAGGATTGGCTCAATCAGCGCGCGGTGGACGGGGGCGGCAAAGCCCGGAACGAAGCTGCCCGTCTCCATCAGACGAGGGCTCCGCCGCCGAAGGAAAAGAACGACAGGAAAAAGCTCGATGCGGCAAACGCGATGGAGAGGCCAAAGACGATCTGGACCATTTTGCGGCCGCCGCCGGACGTATCGCCAAAGGCCAGGGTCAGGCCGGTGACAATGATGATCATCACGGCGATAATCTTGGCGACGGGGCCTTCGATGGATTGCAGGATCGATTGCAACGGCGCTTCCCAGGGCATGGAAGAACCCGCAGCATAGGCGGCGGACGAAAGCGATAGCATCACGAAGCCAGCCGTAATGGCCGTGGCGATGTGACGATAGATGTTTGGGGCGTGGCGAATCATGGCTGGTCTCCTTGATGGTCCGGTATTGCTGGGGAAAGGGTGTAGTCGCCCGCCGGGCCGAGCCCTTCGACGCTGGCAAGCTCAGTGAGACGGCGTGCGGAGCCGCGCCCGTCCAGCACCGCGATCAGTTGGATAGTCTCGGCGATCAGGGCGCGCGGGACCGTGACCACGGCTTCCTGGATCAGCTGTTCAAGCCGCCGCAGCGCACCGAGCGCGCTGCCAGCATGGATGGTGCCGACGCCGCCCGGATGGCCGGTGCCCCAGGCTTTGATGAGATCGAGCGCCTCAGCGCCGCGCACTTCGCCGATGGGAATCCGATCAGGACGAAGGCGCAGTGAGGATCGGACAAGATCGGACAGCGAGGCGACGCCGTCTTTGGTGCGCAGCGCCACAAGGTTCGGCGCGGCGCATTGCAGCTCGCGCGTATCCTCGATCAGCACGACGCGGTCGGCGGTCCTGGCGACCTCGGCCAGCAGCGCATTGGTGAGCGTGGTCTTGCCGGTGGAGGTGCCGCCGGCGATGAGGATGTTGCGGCGCGACGCCACGGCCGTCCGCAAGATGGTGGCCTGGCCGGCCGTCATGATCGCCGCCCCGACGTAGTCTTCGAGCGTGAACACCGCGATGGCGGGCTTGCGGATCGCAAAGGCGGGCGCGGTCACGACCGGCGGCAGAAGCCCCTCGAACCGCTCTCCCGTCCCGGGAAGCTCTGCGGACACGCGCGGCGCGCCAGCATGGACCTCGGCCCCGACATGATGGGCGACGAGGCGGATGATGCGCTCGCCATCGGCCGGCGACAAGCGCTCGCCCGTATCGGACAGGCCTTCCGACAGCCGGTCGATCCAGAGCCGCCCGTCGGGGTTGAGCATCACCTCGACGATTTGCGGGTCTTCCAGAAACCCGGCGATGGCCGGGCCAAGCGCAGTGCGCAACATGCGCGCGCCGCGAGAAACCGCCTCGGATTGCCGATGAGAAACCGCCACGCTCGTCCCCGTCTGTTGGGGCCGCTCGATGAGCCGCCCTTTTGTCGAGGATGATTAGAAGAGGCAGCAATGGGGTCCGCGCAACAAGTTCAAGGGCGTAGTAGCCCGCTGGCGTAGAAAGACAGGTGAACGGCGGAACAGCTACTTTGGTAGCGCCGCAAGATGTGCGTGTTGAGTCATCTCTCAGATCGATGAGTTAATACGGGAAGGAAAGCGGACGTATATTCGTAACCTTTTATGACCAAATTTCCTTTGGTGAGACTGAAATCGACCGCATATTCTCGATATCATCAACGAAGGCTGACCAGTGGTCGCGGCCCATTCGCATTGATACGTAGCCCCCAGCCATCACTGTAAATCCTCTCAACACCTTGACGAGATCGTCGATGAAGCCATCAACGAGTTTTGGAACCGATTTCCCGTAGGCTAAGTAGATTGCATCCCGGTAATTGGCCTTGCCGCGATATCTGGAGGCCTGATGCAGAAAGGCGGTGCTTCTTTTCGCGTACCACGCATCCCTCATGGCCCTTGCCTTTGCCGTGCGGAAATTGTCGACTTCCAATAGCTTGAAGTCGCGATGTTCGAGAAGCCGCTCCTGAATATTCCATTGTTCCCACTTCGCGGTGCCTGAAAGATACTCGGCACAACATCCCCAAGCCTGTTGTGAGTTGGTCGGCAGGATTGTCAGTGAGTGCTTTCCTCGCGCACGGGCCGGGACAAGTTCTTGCTCAACTGTCTTCTTCACCAAGTTTGACAATCGATCGCCAAATGGCGGCATCACCAGACCGTTAGCCGCGAATTGGCGATCCCACTGCTGGGCGGTTGCCGCATGGTTGTCGGGGAAGGAGCCATCCCCAGCCGCGATCATCGCGGAGGCTGCTCCATAAACGCCATAATACCATGCCACAATGCCGATCCGTGCAACATCAGCCTTATTATCGACGCCTGATATAGCTTGCAAGCTGGCAAGTTGGTGCAGCGAAAACAGCAATTGCTCGCAAACCGAATTTATTTCTTTATCAGATAGTTGCCGCCGCTGAACATTAGAATAAAATTCCCTTGCCGCTTTGAAATTGAGATTAAGTTCCTCAACAAGAATTGCGAGCGCGCGCATCCAGTGGATGGTCGAGGGAAAAGCAAACAGCACATCCGGGATATCGCTCGCCTTTTCGGCAAGTGTGCCATGCTCTTGCATCCGCTTGTAAAGATGAAAATCGCTCATGATGGGAAAGTAACGTTTATAGAACCCATGATCCACTGTTTCTGGCGGAAGGCTAACCAAAGGTACTCAACATTTCAGCTTTCCTTCGGCGAATCGTCTTCGCCTTCCGGTGGCATCGTTCCCCCGACATCGTCAGGAATCTCGTGCAGCAGGCTCTGGCCCTTCTGCAACCGCCGCCCCAGAGCCTCGATGAACCCTTCATAGCGCTCGCGGCCCTTCACCTGCGCCGCCGCTTGCGCGTCGCTTGGTAGCGGTGGCGTGATGGTCAGCCAGAAGCGGACGAACAGCGCCAACGTCTCGGTGGAGATGCCGACATTGCGCTCCAACCGCTGCACCTGGCGGGAAAGACGATCCAGACGGCGGGTGAAGGCGGCATCAAAGCGGTCGGCGGCATCGGGCGACAGAAACGAAGCCACAGCCGCCTCAACGATTGCCGAACGCGACAGCCCCTTGCGATCAGCGAGATCAACGATCTGCTTCAGCATCTCCGGTGGAAAATAGACATTCATCCGGTCACGCATGGCTGTTCCTCACATCTCAATGCCATCGCCGGGATCCATTGACACCTGACGGGCGATGCCGTGCGCCTGCTGCCGGAAGACCCGCGCCTGGCGCACAGTATCCTCGGGCTCGTCGTCGATCATGGCGAACTCCTCATGCGGGCCTGGCTCAATGGTTTCCTTGACGATCGCCACATGATCGGGAAGTTCCGGTTCCCGGCGCAGACCGCTATTGGCGGTGTCCTGCCCGGCCTTCTCGATTTGGGCTTGCAACTCCGCCGCAGGTTTCTGCGGAATGATCGCTGCCCAACTGCCGGGCCTGGGGACGGCCTGTTTCGTTACAAGCGCTGGGGGCGGCAGAAGCCGCTCGGTAAATCGCCTGTCCTCGAAGTAGCGCGCTTTCTTCGCCCGAATTGGTGGCACACCCGCGATCATGATGATTTCGTCGGCGGGCGGGAGTTGCATCACCTCACCCGGCGTCAGCAGCGGCCGCGCCGTCTCCGAACGGGAAACCATCAGATGGCCGAGCCAGGGCGACAGCCGGTGGCCCGCATAGTTCTTCATCGCCCGCATCTCGGTCGCGGTGCCCAGCGCATCCGACACGCGCTTGGCGGTGCGTTCGTCATTGGTGGCGAAGCTCACCCGCACATGGCAATTATCGAGGATCGAATTATTGGCGCCATAGGCTTTCTCGATCTGATTGAGCGACTGCGCGATCAGGAACGCCTTCAGGCCATAGCCCGCCATGAAGGCAAGCGCGGACTCGAAGAAATCGAGCCTACCAAGCGCTGGAAACTCGTCGAGCATCAACAGCACGCGATGGCGCCGGTTCTTCGCGTGCAGGTCCTCGGTCAGCCGCCGTCCGATCTGGTTTAGCACCAGCCGGATCAGCGGCTTGGTGCGGCTGATGTCCGACGGCGGCACCACGAGGTAGAGGGTCGCGGGGCGATCACCGTCGATGAGGTCGGTGATGCGCCAGTCGCAGCGCTTTGTCACCTGGGCGACGACGGGATCGCGATAGAGGCCGAGAAACGACATGGCGGTGGAGAGCACGCCCGAGCGTTCATTGTCAGACTTGTTCAGCAATTCGCGCGCGGTCGATGCTACAACCGGATGCGGCCCGCCCGGCCCAAGATGCGGCGTTGTCATCATCGCCTGCAGCGTGGTCTCGATCGGACGTTTGGGATCGGAGAGAAACCCGGCGACACCTGCCAGCGTCTTGTCTTCTTCCGCATAAAGAACATGCAGGATCGCCCCGACCAATAACGAATGGCTGGTCTTCTCCCAATGGTTGCGCCGGTCCAGCGAACCTTCCGGGTCGACCAGCACGTCGGCGACATTCTGCACGTCACGAACTTCCCATTCGCCGCGCCGAACCTCCAGCAGCGGATTGTAAGCGGTTGACGCGGCATTGGTCGGATCGAACAGCAGCACGCGGCCGTGACGCGCGCGAAAACCAGAAGTCAGTTCCCAGTTCTCGCCCTTGATATCGTGCACGATTGCCGAGCCGGGCCAGCTCAGCAGCGACGGGATCACCAGCCCGACGCCCTTGCCCGAGCGGGTCGGCGCAAAACACAGCACGTGCTCCGGGCCATCATGACGCAGATAGTCCCGTCCCAGCTTGCCGAGCACCACGCCGTCCGGGTCCAGCAGCCCGGCGCCCTTCACCTCAACCGGCGTCGCCCAGCGCGCGGAACCATAAGTTTCGACATTCCTGGCTTCGCGCGCCCGCCAGACTGACATGCCAATGGCGACGGCAATCGAGATAAAGCCGCCAGACGCGGCGATGCAGGCGCCCTGCACAAAGATGTGTGGCGCATAGACATCAAAGAAATACCACCACCAGAAGAAGGCGGGCGGATAATAGACCGGCATCCCCGCAAGCTCGAACCACGGCGCGCCGAGTTGCGGCTGAAAGCCGAGCTGCCATGCCGTCCATTGTGTCGCGCCCCAGGTCGTGGCAAGCACGATCAGGCAGACGACAATGATCTGACCCCAGAGTATCTTGGTCGCGGACAAGCGTTGGTTTCCTCAACAGCAAATGCTGCTAAGATCGGTGGTTTGCATCACTGATTACAAGGCTTTACTGATGCTGCCGCGTTGCCGACGGCGATGGCGAGCAAATAGAGGAAGTGTCGCAGAGCTGAAAAACATTTACTGATCATTTGATGCCGCAACGGGTGGAGAAGACTCGTCAATAGTGTCTGTTTCATATTCAATATCAGCTTCGTCTTCAACGAACACGCCTTCAAGAAATTGACTATGTCTCTCTCGAAGGTGGTGTATTGCAGCACTCTCGTCCGCTGTATGTTGCAACTGCTCTTGGAAGAACTGAAGACGCGCACGGTTTTCTTCAATCAATTCGCCCCAAGTTTTGATGCCAACGGTCATATTAGGCCCGCGGCTGATAAGCCGTCTATCTGGGTCCGGTCCATTCTCCATCTCGCTTCTGGTGTAATCGTCATAGTCGTTTGAGATCAACCAAAAATGCCATCGGACACCTTTGACAGTGCTGAATCTTTCATCATTAGTAACAGCTATTGAGTATTTTTTTGCCTGCGTAATCGCATCTGAACCAATCTTTACCCTTGGCGCCTTCAGTTCGACGACCATGTGTTCAATATCGTTTGCTCTATGCCGTCTTGTTACGCGTGAGAACATGAGGTCTATAATTCCTCGCGATTTGCCTATTACCTTAACCGGATCATCGATCAGGATGTTAGGGTCAAGATATTCTTTATGCTTCTCCAAAACGCGCTTCAGATCTCCGTCGCTGACCCAAAGGTTATATTCTTCTCCAAACACCCAAGTGTTTTCGGCTAATATTTTGTGAAGCTGGCTTCGCTCTTTAAGCCGACCTTTTGTCTCCGGATCGAAAACAATAATTTCAAGAGCTGAAATAAACTTAAGCCGATCAGCAACTGTCTTTGCGGCCGTTATAATAGACGAGAGCGTCGTCTCCTGAAGAAGTGCAGCAAGCTCTTTTTGCTTTTTTATTGGCAGATCAAGAACCTCTTTCAAAATCATTTGGAGTTCGTCAGGGCCACGCTCAATTGCGCTTCTGAGCATGCGAAGATGTAGCGCCCTGGTCTTCGCTGAAACGTTGCCCATGTCCGGAGCTAATTCCTGAACATTGACTGCCACGATATCAAAGACCTGGCGTTCGGCTTTCTCAACGATCGTAGTTGGCTCCCCCTTGTATGGATAGACATCCGCAGCTTTCCATTCATCCACCACCGTACGTGCTCGCTCAGCGGCACGTTCACGAAAGTAATCCTTGATCGTCGCCCTTGCTGTTTCGACGGACTCTCTGAGCGCGGAGTCCATTTCTGCCAGCGCCAATCGTTCCTCATTGAGAAGAATGGCTATGTAGGGCGATTTCAGATAAGCGGAAAAAAAGAACCCAGGCACATGGAATCGCGCTTCGACCTGATCTAGCGGGAAGCCATTCTCAGAGCATAAATAGAGTGTGCGCTTCGTATCCGAATGCCACTCAATGATATGCAGATCAACCGGATGTTCCGTACCGTTTGCACTCACGATCGGTGGTAACGAAGTCTTACGCTGGGTTGCGATTGCAGTTTCTGGGTCCAGGCGTATACCTGCGATTGAGATCACGACGTTACGATAATTGATGAGATAGAGGGCGAAAATTTCGGCGAGTTCTTGTAGTCCTTCGGCACTACCGAGAGATTTGTAGTCACGATGCACGTCGTCAATCTGCACGATTACACCGGGCTTTTGGTTGGGTGCAGAAGTGTCTTCCCCAATGCTGACATCTTTTAGATCAGAATCCAGAAGCTTTATCTCGAAGCCACGGTTTTCTTTGGCAGCTTGATAGCAAACTTTCCAAGAGACTGATTGCCCAAGTGCAAATGCCTTGTATCGTCCTCGTCCCTCTTGGCCGTGAACCATGCGCTTTTCGGTCTTCGTCCGGTTGGTCATGCGCTTCCAAGACCCCCCGAGGTTTCCGAAAAAAACCTTGGCATCTGTCCGTGAAAAACCGTTTCCATTGTCGTTAATGATGATCTTTGAAAGGCCGCCAGCGAGATCATCATGAACAAGCTCAACACTGACTTCGCTCGCGTCTGCATCAAGACCATTCCAGATCAGCTCGGCCAGTGCTGGAATTGGTTTTGCACGTGTCTGGCGCGCTAAAAAATCGTCTTGAACGATGATAGATATATGTTCAACTTCTGCCATTTGAACTTGTTCCAACCAGCTTCTTGATCAACTTCCATGCACTATGACTTCGTGCCTCGCAAAGAAATACCCTGCCTCGTACAGTAACCGCGGACCCTCACGTGGTCATTTTGTCTTCAAATTTCTGCAGAGTATGAGCCCAAAGCAAGCATATACCATCAGAGGCTACTTTGATATGTAGCTGCGTGGTCTACGAGCGGGAGTTATAAACCCAACCCCCTCTTCCGTCCGAAGCCCCACTCGATGCCGCCGCCATCCTTGGCGATGCCGGTTACGTGGTGGCCAAGCTGCTTTTCCAGCGATGGCGACCAGGGCACGAGTTGGAAGCTAAGGCCCCCGTTTGCGGCAATGCTCTCGATCATGGCGAAGCGGCCAGAGGTGAGCGTCAGACGCTGGCGGTAGGTTCCATCAACGCGCTCGCCGGTTGCCGCTTGCGTGTGCGGCAATCCCGTCTCAGTGGATAGTTTCGATCCTACGGCATCCAGTTCGCGCCGTCGCAGGGTGTTGAGCAGATCGCGCTGAAGAATAATACCCTGTCCCTGTCGGCGGGCGAGACCTTCGCCAGCGAGGTACACGGCGCGCGCCGCCAGCGCCTCGCGCACCTCGCGCCCAAAGCCGCCCATGGAAAGCGGCATGGGTTCGCGTTCGACCAGCCGGTGATCGAGCCAGGTTGCACCCGGCGCGGTGATCTGGGCGTTGAGTTCGAAGTCCGAGCGATTGGCGAGCACCAGCGTTGGCCGCTCACCATCGGTCCCGCCGAAGCGGCGCAGCTCGACGATGCCGCCAAGCGGTGGTGTATGCTCGAAGGCTTCAATGCTGCGCAAACGGACATGGTGCGCGCGCCCGTCCGTGCCATCGATGATGGCATAGGCTTCGCCGCTCAGCGCGTCATGCAGGCCTTTGTCCACCAGACGGCCGATGATGGGTGATTCTGCTGCGCCGGTCTCGATCACATAGTCGCCGATGCCGCGATCATGGCCCCGCTCGGTGAAGGCGCGGTGCATGGTTTTGATGATGTCGCCGCGAAGCCCAAGATCACGCAAGGATAGCTCCGCGTCGAGGCCGAGCATCCATTCTCCGGGGCCAATTGTGGTGGCGAGCCCCATGCGCTCCAGCTTCTGCAAACGGCCGATCATCAGTCGGCGCGTTTCGGTATCATCCGTAGTGGGATTATCTGGCCGCAAGTCGATATATCCGGTCTCAATCGCTGCGAAGCGTATCTCCCTATCCAGACGGGTCCAGCGTTCAGCGTCCACCTCCCGTTCCAGGGCCGAGCGTATTTCATGCTCTGGCCTGGGGCCGAGTTCGATTGCGGCCAGTTCCTCGGCGCGAGAGCGCAGGCCACGGCTGATATAGTCACGCGAGATCACCAGGTCTTTGCCGTCCTGATCGACGCCACGCACCAGCAGGTGGATGTGGGGATTACCGGTGTTCCAGTGATCAACGGCGACCCAATCCAATTTCGTACCGAGGTCCGCTTGCATCTGCTTCGCAAGGTCGCGTGTAAAAGTCCTGAGATCCGTCATGTCGCCTGCGTCTTCCGGCGAGACGATGAACCGGAAATGATGCCGGTCCTCCTTGCAGCGCTCAGTGAAGGCGGCGTCATCGGCGCGGTCGGTATCGGCGTCGAACATGTGCGCCTTTTCACCGTCGCGGGTGACGCCCTCGCGCTTCAAATAGGAGATGTGCGCCGAGAGTGGCGCCGAGCGGAAGGCGCGGCCCTGATGGCGGGCGATGCGGGCGTTCACCACGACGCGGCGGCTTGTGTTGAACAGGCGGTTGCGGCTGAAGGCGATGCGCCCGCGCCCGAAACTCGAACGGCCGAAGCCGGGCGCGCGCTTGCCACCGCCACTTGAGGGCGTGGCGGTGTGGCCCGCCTTCTTTGCGGCGCGCAGCACTTGATTGATAAAGCTCTTCGGCTTGCCAGTGCTCTTGCTGCGGATACGCCCAGGCCGGATTCGAAAGTCATTATCGTCACCGGTCATTGGCGCCTGTCCGATGGGTGGAATGGACGGACAGTGCCGGAGACATCATTGGAATCATTAGCCTTCTGCCCTGGAGCGGCACGCGACCCGACCATCCGGCACGGCGAAAGGCAAGCTATGTCAATAGCTTGGATGGCGACCGGAGAGCCGCTTTTATCTTGCCATCCTATGGTCGCCCCTCCCTGGCCAGCTCGTTCCCCTACCTGCAATGCGAATGGCCACGACACGCCACGAAGAAGTGCGATCCAGCTCATCATGGTGCTCTTGAATCCGCACGCTGCACAAACAGACTGCCCGATTGCGGCGTGATGGCCAAAATATCGACGATGGATCGCCTGGTCGAGTTGCGTTCCGGCTGCGCGTTGGACGATAGTCGATCATCACTGGGAATGCTCTCGGCGCGCGCGATAAAAATCGGCGCGAGGGTCCACGCTTGCGGATCGGTGACCGGAACGACAGCGCCATCCGCATGTTCACTGCCAACCAGAGGCGCAAGTATAGCAACGAAGGCCTGCGTCTCGGCGGGCAGTTCCCAGCCTGTCGCTAAATGCTCCTCGTATCGTCCCGGACCAGCATTGTAGGCGGCAAGGAAGCCTGGCGAACCAAAGCGACCGTGCATCTCACGGAGATAGGCTGTACCCGCCAGAATATTGTCGCGCGGGTCAAAGGGATCGGTCCCGAGACGGTGACGGACGCGCAGATCAGCCCAGGTCTGCGGCATGATCTGCATCAAGCCCATGGCGCCGGATGACGACACGGCCGACACATCGCCCGCACTTTCGGCGCGCATCACGGCGCGTATCCATAACGCTGGAACGCTGAAGCGACGCGCGGATTCGGTGATATAGGCGGCAAAGGGATCGGTGGGGTTCACTGCGGCCGCAGAACCGTTTTGAGCATGAGCCGGTGACGCCGAAACCATGGCGAGTGGTCCAATGACAGCCGCGATGACGAATATAACGAAATTCATCAATCGAACAGGCGGCGTATCGGCGTATGCACAGGCGTAAGGCGAGACGAGAGACTGGTTGGATAGCATCAGCTTACGCCCCGGCTTTACGCCGTGACCGGCGGTTCCATAGTAGATGGAAGGTCGATCCTGCAGCATCGGTCTGGAACAGATTGGCGCGGATCGGCTGCGTGAATACGGGATCGTCGATCAGCAGAGCGACATATGCACCGGCCTTCTTGCCGCTGTGCTTCCAGCCTGCGCCGGCCTCGGGGCCATCGGCGTCTTCGCCAAGATGAATACGGTAATCCGGGGCGTTCTCCGCATCACTTTTGTCGAGCGTAACAAGGGTGAGTTTCACGTCGAGCGTAAGTGTGCACAAGCGGCCTGTATAGCCGCCGGTGGTGCGTGTGAAGCTGCCAATATGTGCCATGGGATTTCTCCTGTTGTTTGGTTTGGGTTGGAAGTCAGCGGGTGGTTGCTCGCCATTCGAAGTGGCCGTCGCCGTCCTCGCCGGTCCACAGCGGTGTCGCTCGACCGACAATTGAACTGGCCGGAAGCGGGCCGAAATATCTACCGTCCAGACTGTCGGCGGACTGCCAGTTCATGAGAAAAACCTCGTCCCTGGCGATGGTCCGGCAGCCCTGCCAGACCGGCAGATCGCGGCCACGGCTATCGTGTTTGCGCGCCGTGCCCATGGCGTTGCCGTCGACCGTGATGAGAAAGTTTTTCCGGCAGACCCTTTGCCCTGGAAGCGCCAGAACCCGCTTCATCAAAGGCACGCCGCGCGGAATGTAGCCGCCATCCTCAAGAAAACGCGCGACCGGTTCGGGCGGCGCCACCACGGCAAGATCGGTGATCCTGATTCCATACGGTGGCTGCACAGCATAGAGTCCAATTGGCACGCTGGCGCTGGCGTTCCAGATGAGTTTTTTAGGCATATCCACGAAGGCCGGGATCGTAGCGCCCAGCGTGGCGAAACAGGTTGCGATTACCCATGCGAAGCGCGTCATGGCTCAGCCCTCCGCCGCAACAGCCAGGCGTCATGCCGTTTTCTCGTGTAGGGCCGTGGCTCATAACCGGCGACCAAACGGTTATGAACGTGCCGCCAATGCTCTGGCGCGACTTCGACCGGATCAATGCCGATGGCCTCTATCGCATCGATGGCCTGCAGCACCCGCTCGACCTTCGGCCAGCCCTCGATGCGCAACAGGATGTCGCCGCCGGGATGGACGAACGGCAACGTCTGATACGGTTCACCTGGCGCCACCGCACGCACGATATCGATGCGCGAGACGACCGTTCCGAAGCCGTTGGAAGCCCATCGGACAATCGCGAAGATGCTGTTTGGTGCGAAGCTGACGATGCGGCGGCGGCGATCGAGTATCTTCACCCCGGCGAAATTGCCAAAGCGAATCCACTGCTCGATGTTCTTTTCTATCCAGGTCAGTTCAACTGTGGTGAGATCGCTCATGGCGCTTGCCGCCGAAATGGCAATGCGGCGCGCGTTATCCCCAAAGCCGTGCGCCCAACTATAAAGTTAGATTCTTGAAAGTTAGGAAGGTTAGGCGCGTCAGGAACATATGTGCGCCAGTCACTTAACATCGATTCCGGTTCCTGATGGCACGAGCTTCGGGTTCCCGATAGCACGTGGAGCGCCGTTCCTGATGGCACGAGCGGTCTCACAGATTATCCACAGGCTGTTGCACAGCATGACAGCGCGGCTGAAAGCTGAGAATATTTTCGCCGGTGATGGCCCGTTCAAAGCAAAGCGTGTAGCCGGGTAACGGCTGACGGCGGACAATGTCACGCAGTTCAAAAGCGAACCGTCTCAAAGGACTCAGGCTGCCCGATTTTGCGTAAAGATGCGCGACGCCAAAGCGCCAGCCTGCTGCCTGCCGTCCGCCATGTTTGCGCACCAGCCGGTACAACCAGCGTTCCAGTCCTCCGGTCAAATCAAAGTAGGCCCGGTCGATGGTGAGGATCAGCGCATCGTTGAGAACGGCGCAATAGAACCAGTCCGGCAGGATCATTTCGATACCCTGCGGGCGGCCATGCGCGTCCACGCATTCCTTCCATTCATTGACCCAGGAGAAGCGGTGCATGCGCCGTTCAGTATGCTGACGCAACGTTGTCGCGATGCTGGTGGATTGCAGCCGATCAAGCGCGGCCTTGAGCCGGTGATAGTCGCGCGCCGACGTCCCCCGGCCAATGAAGGTGAGAATGGCATAGGGGCTTGTTGCCATTAGGCGCGAAGTTTTGAGACCGGCATCGCGCGCTTCGACGATCTGCGAGGCGGCCCAGATCAGCACATCGGCGTCCCAGATCGTCGCCATGCCATGTTCGGGTGTTGCCTCGACGCGGATGGCGACGTCGCCCATGCGAAAGTCGATGGGCCGCACGCGCGGTGATTTGGCGAGGCTAAAGAACGGATAGGCCATGAGGTCCTGCGCGTCACGCGGGGCGATCTCGCCGGGGAGCGCGCGAAACAGCTCAAGCTGTCCGCGTTCTGTTTGCAGGAGTCGCCGGTTTGACTTGAATGGCTGCGGCATGGGCATCAGCCGCGCGGCTTGCCGGCGTAGGGCAACAAGGCAGATGCATGACGTTTGGCGGGAAGCACAGTTCCTGTGCCCGGATCGGAGGTCGACGACTTGGCGCCGCGTTCGACCCAGGCCTGCAGGTCGTCGAGCCGGTAGACGACGCGGCCACCCAGCTTGGAATAGCGTGGCCCGGTGCCATAGGTGCGATGCTTTTCAAGCGTGCGCCCCGAGAGGCCAAGGAATCGCGCAGCCTCGGGTGTGCGCAGAAAGCGTGGCGGAAAATCCGCCATTGGATCAGCCATTGTCGAGCCTCCATGCTCTTGTTGGGTGTGCGCCGGACAAACCGGCGCGAGCAGGGGCACGATGGCGAAAACAGGATGTGCATAGGGATGGCGAAGATCGGATCGGAAAAATCGCCACCCGTCAGGAGTTAATCGTCGGGGGATTTACCCAGCAGGCGGCGGTACCCGCCGCGCATCAGGAAAAGGCCGCGGCGAACCAGCCGGATGGTGGTGTCTCTGAGCGATGAGGTTTTCCAGGGCTCCGCTGCGATACGTTCCTCACCATAGAGCGCTGTTGCAATCGCGCGGTAGCTTGCGCCGGATTGTCTGCCGTCAAGGGCTTGCAAGGCCGGGATCAGCCGTGCTTTCCACAATGGAGGTGATCTCCGTTGCTTTGATCGTTTGCGGGCAAGAGTGCGCCAGAACGCAGCCGTCGCATCGATTCGAACCGGTGCGACGTCATCTAACGGCAGCATGGCGGCAACAGATTCGCCTTCGTCTGGACGCGATGGCAGCCACAGATGGTGCACAGTTCCATCATCGCTCAGTTGGATGAACACGCCGCCCGGCGCTTCGCGAAGTGCGATCAGGCCGGGCCAGTTTTCCGGATCATAGGCGAGTGACGGACCATCCCAACGGCCATTGAGCGCCACGAGAACGACCGTGCTGGCGAGAACATCGGGCAGCCAGAACACAGTCTGTTCACCGGCGCGTACCTGTGGGTCTGCAGGAAAAGCCAGTCCCCAGCGCCGGGCGAGGCCCACACTTTTAGCCTCATCATCCGCACTGAGTGCGTCCTGACTGACTATTTGCTTACAGTCGGCCTGATAGTCTGGATTGCGCCGCAAGAACTCGAACGCAACACCCGCCGTGTCCAGATCGGCAAGGTAGTCGTAAGCAGCAGCCGTTCGCCAGTTCTCGTTGGGCATGGTCGCCCCCCCGGTCCATGTATCACGTGCAGGGCGACACACAGAACACAGGAAGCCGGGAGATCAGGCCGGGTTGTGCGAATCATTGACCGCCGTTAGGCATATAGTCGGCAGAGATTGTGGCCAAGATGCGGCAACTTTGAAGTGTGAGAGAGGCCCGCAACCATCTGTTTGCGAGTGAGGCCGGGATACCTATTTCATTCTTTGCTGCTTTGAATCAAATCGCGATAGCCCGCCGACGTCATCCATTGCGCCCGGGTGAGATGGGAATCATAGGCGCGGCGGGCGCGATCCGGCTGCGACTTGGCGTCCATGCCAAGGATCAAGCTGGCGGCTTCCTCCCAGTCAGGGTTATCCGCCGCCGCATCGAGAAGCCGGAGGTAGGTTGTCAGATGCGCACGATCATAATCCGTGAGGCGCGGCTCACTGGGTGCGGTATCGGCGATCTCGGTCTGCTGTTGGCTCATGGTTTGTCCGTTTCTTCCTAGCCCGCGGGCCAATCATATTTACATGATGTCAAAGTAATTTGCTGCACATTATTTCATCATACCCCATAAATACATATTATAGTTGATAAACTTATAGTATGTATAAGGCCAATGCTTCCGCATGGATATGCGGAAACTGGTTGGGCGGAATGTGCGCAGGATCAGGCTTGAAAAAAGCCTGACACAAGAGCAGTTTGCCGGCAGGTCGGGCTTTGCGCAGCAATATCTGAGTGACCTGGAACGCGGCCGGCGCAATCCAACTGTCGTAACGCTCTTCGAGTTGAGCCAGGCGCTCGGCGTCACGCCAATCGATCTGATAACGCCGGATGCGGAAGCGCTGATTCCGAAGCCCGCTGTGATCAAGAACGGGCGTTCGACATCAAAGCAGAAACGCTGAATATGGCAAAGCGGAAGCCCCGCCCGGCTGACCGAGCGGGGCTTCGCGGGCGACTGGCTCAGTCGCCGTTGGCCTTGCGGCTGCGGGACCAGATGAGGGTGAAGGCTTCACCATCCTCGTCGTCGAAGAGGTTGGCATAGATCGGAGCGTTGAAGCTCGGATCGTCCAGCTTGACCGAGAGATAATCGCGGCCCTCGGTGGAGCGTTTGGACCAGGCGGCGCCAATCTCGGCGCGCCCGACATAAACGCGGTGGCTGGGAGCGTTGTCGTTGGCCCGGTTGGTCTCGGGGACGATGCGCACGCCCTTGGTCTGGACGCTGAGGGTGACGATTTCGCCCTGGAACTCGTTGCCGGATTTCTTGAATGTGCCAATGTTAGCCATAAGTGTTCTCCTTGTTCGCTGTTTTTCGAGCCCGCGACCATCGCGGCCTCGATGGCGATCAACAGGCCGGAGGCGATTGACGCCGCACCTGCATGCAGGCCGTAGCGCAGCGAAGGACGCCAGCCGGGCGAGTTTCTTGTCTCGCGAGGAATGGGCGCAGCCCAGGGGAAGAAAGTCGCCCGGCGGCGTTGCGGCATAGGCGATCGAGGCGTAGCCGTCCTTCGGCCAGATCAGGCCATTTAAGAGGCCGTATGGATAGCGTGCGACCGAACAGAGTAATCCCAAGGAGAACCGGCGGACATTCCAGCACCGGCAAGGAAGCCAAACTGTTCAGGCGAGTCGCTACCCGGTCTTCAACCCAGCGGCGCATCACAGAGACCCGACCACGGCCACGGAGACGATGCCGCCACTGCTGCCGTCGACCGGCGCGCTACTGGCGTTGCCACTCCAGGCCCGCCGGGCCGCAATCCTTTCCCTTCAAGGTCATGATTGAGCATCCGGCAACGATCGATTGACGCCAACCTCAGAAATAAAGGGGATGCCCCTTGCCCTTATCGGCCCGCCGCCCAGTACTTATGGCTGAACCTGTCTGCCGAGATTGGCCTGCATCGATGGGCCGGGGGAGCGTTGAAAGCAATGAGTTTCCCGAACGGGAAATTTCTAACCTTCCGACGGTTGCATGAGGCCAGTTTTCCCGATCGGGAAATTCTTCTGTACAATCGCCAGAAACCCATGCTAATTTCCCGTTCGGGAAATAACATGGCAAAGCAAACCCTGACACCAGCCGAGATCGGCGATATCGTCCGCAACGCCCGCAAGGCCCAAAGCCTGCGGCAGGATGAACTCGCCGGCGCGGCGGGCGTGGGCTTGCGCTTTATCGTTGATCTCGAAGCGGGCAAACCGACGGCGCAAATCGGCAAGACCCTCCAGGTTCTGCAGGCGCTCGGCTGCTCAATTGCTCTCGCGCCGCCAGACTACGCCGGAGCGAAGCCCCGGCGTAGCTACGGCAGGCCAGCGGAGCGCAAGCCATGACGCGCGTCCTCAATATCTGGTGGGAGGGACGCATCGCCGGGCAGCTAAGCCAGAACCAGCATGGCGAACTCGGCTTTGTCTACGCCTCCGAATGGCTTGACGATGCCGCGGCGCCGGATTTATCGGTCTCCTTGCCCAAACGCGCGGAACCCTTTGCCCGCCGGGAGTGCCGCCCATTCTTCGCGGGCCTTCTGCCGGAAGAAAGCCAGCGCGACGCCGCCGCACTTGCGCTTGGCGTCTCCAGCAGTAATGATTTCGCGCTTCTCGACCGGCTTGGCGGCGATGTCGCTGGCGCACTGCAACTGCTTGCGCCCGGCGAAACACCGGCCTCTCCCGCTTCCCATCAACGGCCTTTGCTGCTGGACGAAGCGGGGATGATCCGTATACTGAATGAATTGCCGATGCGCCCGATGCTGGCGGGGGAAGCAGGCTTGCGGCTTTCGCTCGCCGGGGCGCAATCCAAGCTGCCGGTGGTTCTGGTTGCATGCGCGATAGCCCTGCCAGCGCCCGGGCAGCCGACCACCCACATCCTCAAGCCGCCGATTGCACGCTTTGCGGCGGCAACCGAAAACGAAGCGTTCGTGATGCGGCTGGCGGCGGCGGTTGGCCTCGATGTGGCGCCTGTTGAGGCGCGCGTCGTGCGCGGCCGGACGTTTCTGCTGGTGCAACGATATGACCGCTCCATCGGCGGTGATGGCGGCGTGCGCCGTATCCACCAGGAAGATTTCTGCCAGGCGCTGGGTGTGCCGCCGGAAACCAAATACGCCAGCGAAGGCGGGCCCACGTTCAAACATTGCTTCGCCTTGCTGCGGCGCGCCGCCGCCCGGCCTGCGGTTGATGTGCTGAAACTGCTCGACGCCGTGATCTTCAATCTGATTGCCGGAAACGCCGACGCCCACGGCAAGAACTTTTCCATCCTGTACGAGGACCAGGGCGCGCGCCTCGCCCCGCTCTATGATCTGCTGGCGACCGTCGCCTACGCTGAACTTTCACCGAAGCTCGCCATGAAGATCGGCAAACGGGCAACGCTTGCCGAAATGGACGCGCAAGGCTGGACCGCGTTTGCAACCGATGCGGGCCTTGGTTTGCCGCTGATCCGCCGGCGGGTCGCCGAGCTTTGCGAAAGCGTGACGGCCACGGCGTAGGATGTTGCGGGTGACCTCGCGCAGCCGGGTTTTGATGAAAGCGCGCTCGTCCGATTTGCCGGGATAGTCCTCGATCGGGCGGGCCGCTGCGGGCTGACTGTTCGGGACTGATGTGAATGGGACCAGATATCCAAGATCGCGTCATTTCTCCCGGCGCCGGGTTAGCGGCCATTCCCGAGCGCTTACTGCTGGCACATGCGCGTGGCGAGGTTCTTTTTATTTGCGGCGCTGGAGTTTCGAGCCCCTCAGGCTTACCAGATTTCCGCGAACTCGTACTCGACGTTTACAAGGTCCTCGATACTGGCGTTTATGCGGTTTTATCCAGCTTGCAGCGTGGTGCGTGCAACCAGTGGGAAGCTGCTTATCCAAATCTGAACGATCCTCAAAGAGCCGAAGTAAGGCGTTTCATTGTTGGCGACTATGATGTCGTGCTCGGAATGCTTGAGCGTCGTTTGGACGGCCAGACCCGAGGTGACAGCCGTGTGAGGCAGGTCCCGGATCGCGCACAGATGCGCCGCGCCCGCAAAACAAATGGTAACGTCCCCTTTAACGGTCAGTAAGCTAACAAAAGATACGTTCCGATGCTAGTTATTGAAATGGCAATAACTCTCAGCCAAAACTGAGCAGCCCTTAGCTTTCCTACCGTTAGTTCGGGGATAAACATACTCAACAATATACCGATACCTAAGACAAAAATTGGTTGAAAAGAATCCAATAGAAGCACTAGAGAGACAGGTGCCATCATAAAGGCAAAGGAGAATATGATATTTCCAGTTATAAAGAACGACTCGTTAATAATGTTCAACGATAGGATGGATGTGGAGTTCTTTCGCATTGCAGCTAGGAAGTGCCCACGATAGGAGGGCAAAAAGCCAAATATACAGACACCGGCGATCAGTCGCACAAGGTATTCCCAAAAGAACGACCGAGTTACGTTTTCTTCGATGGCTACCGCCTTGAAAATCACTGAACCGAGTGCCCAACATAAGACCGCGGCAAGCATAAGAAAGAGGGTCCTTCTGCGCATTAGCAACCTATTGTTAGCGTCGATATCAAAGGACATGATGGTTGTGCCAAGTAGGATCACCACCATAGCAACAAACTGGGTTCGGGTGATCGCCTCGCCCAAGATAAGATAGCCAAGAAGCAGCCCTAATACAGGTACGAGCTGGTAAAATACGATTACTGCTGACGCCTCATCATCTTGCAGAGCAAGCAAATAACACCACAGAACAATAATGTTCAGTATTCCGACAAATGAGAGGACAAGTATGCTCAGGCTCCCAACATTGAAAACCATTGGGTCAAAAATAAAAAGAACAGGCACCACAACTATTGAAAGCAACGACGAGAAGATCAATAGTGTGCCAACGCCACCCTCTTGAAAATACTTTGATAAGAGAAATTTGTCGATGTGATTGGTCGCTGCGTAGAGTAGTGGACCAACCAACGCCAAGAAGAACCAATTCATTCTGAATCACTAGTTCCTTCATGTTGTGACCGATTTGGAAGCGCCGATTTTGTGTTGATAGCCCTATAATTATCTTCTTAGACTATCACTTCGCATGACAAAGAATTTCTTAAGGAATCCGACAGGTTTATAACTCATCTTTAATTTCCGAAGTCCTGGGATATTGAGGTCTTGCTGCCAGTTCCAGAGCTGTATTTGGTTGGTAATCAAATATTTCGCGACATTTTCGTTTAGAAATTCATAAATGCCTTTAAATGACACGTCTGCCTTGACAAAATGTGCGAGTGCGTACCCGTCATGCAATATTTCATCAATGCTGAAGCCAACCATGACATTCAGGATTGTAACGCACGAAAAGGTAAGTGAGTGACTTTCCGCGGTATGCATTAGACGGCGAATCGCATTTTCCTCATGGCAGGGATCATAGATTTTGCCCTCCTTTTTCTTTTTGGTTTCCCAAAGCCGGATAACTGAAGTGATCTGTTCCTGCGTAGATGGGTCACGAAACTCTCTTATTTCAAACTTCGCATTGGGATATTCGCGCAGAAATTGGCGGGCGTGATTTCTTCTCGCCTTGAACTTCGCTCCTTGAGCTTCTGCAAGTTCAGTGGTGGAAAAGATGTAGTCAAAGCTATCTCTATCTTCCGCTAAACAGAGTTTGGAATCTAAAAGAAGAGCAGTGGACTCTTCTGAAACAAATCGGAGTTTAGGAGAAACTTTGAGCTCCTCTGCATGCTGCAAGAGCTGGTGTGCAGTGTTCTCACATGCGTTAGTTCCAAAGAACGAAAAGAAGGGCTCCGCATTGGAATAATCAGAAAAGCGCACTACCAGATTGTCATTTAGTATCGAAAGCATTCGGTCTTCCCGAGTGTCCCACGACCATAAGTTAGTGAAGTTGAAGGTAGAATAAGGCGGCTGAAGGCGAGTTCGATCGTCAACAAATGATCGATCACTAACACTCATCTTCTTGAACTTTGGAAACAGGGGAATCATCGATTCGGTAAGTCTCTTGTATCCAGAGGTTGGTTTATTGGCATCGATCTGCTCCCTGAATTGTCTTAAATTTTGGGTTAGTCTGTTTTCTGAAGAAGGAGACGGACGATGAAAAAGAGCCGATTTGCATAAGAATAGACCATCGGGATTTTGAAGAAACAGCGTACCGGGTTTTCAGCGCCATACCCAGGCGAGAATGCGAAAACTTCATCCGCAATCTTGGGTATGCGTAAATCAGATCAAAAAACGATCTAGCAGTAGTCATTGATGCTAAAGGCTTGGATTTCTGAGTCTTCCCCCAGATCGGTGATGGTGTACATCGGCAGTGTCATTACTGCGCCGGGTGCTAACTGAAGCATGACGGATGTTGATACAGTAGCCGCCAGGAGATTTTTACGGATTACAGTATTATTCATTGTTTTCCCCAGCCGAAAAAAAGCCCCTTCCGGCCCAGTTTTCGTGGGTAGGAGTGTTAATATTTAACTATCTTGCCCCCCCCCCCCGAAGAGTCAACCGCGCATTAAAAATTCGTTGGTTAATCTGGCTGTGAT
>JBEBFX010000034.1:0-21204 GCA_040081735.1 Alphaproteobacteria bacterium
CTACTACACGGTGTATGAAACCAGAGACGGCAAATATATTTCCGTCGGTTCGGGCGAGGCGCGCTTTTACGCGCTGCTGCTGGAAAAAACCGGGCTGGACAAGGTGACGGACCTTCCCAACCAGCAGGATGTGGCGCAATGGCCCGCCTTTAAGGTGCGTATGCAAAAGATTTTCCTGACCAAAACCCGCGAAGAATGGTGCGCCATCATGGAGGGCAGCGATGTGTGCTTTGCCCCGGTGCTGAACATGGAAGAAAGCATGGCGCATCCGCACAATGTCGCGCGTCAGGCCTTCGTAACCGTCGCAGGCATTGCGCAGCCCGCCCCCGCGCCGCGCTTTGACCGCACCAAATCAGAAATCCGCATGCCGCCCTCGGCGCCCGGCGAAGACACTGACGTAACGCTGAAAGCCTGGGGCTTTTCCGATGGCGAAGTGGCGGCGTTACATAAAGCAGCCGCTATCCGGCAGACCTGAGTGACTGAAAAACGGTTTGCCAATGGCGGCATTGACAAATTAGCGCGGCACGGCTCTTGTTCACTAAACCAGAAAAGAAAGGGAAGAACACAATGTCTAATGAATGGCGCGATGTCGCAAAAAAAATCAGCAATTGGGGGAAATGGGGACCCAATGACCAGCTCGGCACCCTGAACTACATCACCCCCGCCAAAATCGCAGGTGCGGCCGCGACAGCGAAACAGGGGAAAATTTTCCCGCTAAGCATCCCGATCGACGCCTATGGGCCGCAAGGCGCCTCGGGCTTCCGGCGCAATCCAATTCACATAATGACAGTGGATGGCGGCGATGATAACGCGGCGCGGCATCTTGAAGGCTGGGGCGGCGCCACCGAGGCGATGATGGTCGCCATGACGAAGGGCCCCATGCGGTTCACGGATGACTTTATCATCATGCCGCTGCAGGGCAGCACCCAATGGGATGCGCTGTCCCATGTCTATTATGACGGGCAGCTTTACAATGGCTACCCGGCGTCCGCCGTCACCAGTTTTGGCGCCTCAAAAGACAGTATCGACCAGGTGGCCGGAAAGGGGCAGATCGTATCCCGCGCCGTCCTGCTTGACGTGGCGCGCCATCGCAAGGTTCAGTACCTCCCCCCGCAATCGGTTGTGTCCCCGGAGGAGCTGGACGATGTGGCCAAGGCCCAGAAAGTCACCATCGAGAGCGGCGATATCGTATTGATCCGCACCGGCTGGCGGCTGAATTTTCTCGAGACCAAGGATGGCGAGCAATGGCTGCATAACTCTCCGGGCCTGAGCTGGCGTTGCGCCGAATGGCTGCATAACAAGCAGGTGGCGGCGATTGCCAGTGACAATATCGCAGTGGAAGTCACAGCCTCGGAATTTGCAGACGCATTCCTGGTGTTTCATATGCTGACCCTGCGCGATATGGGCATGATGCTCGGCGAAATCTGGGATCTGGAAGCATTGGGCCAGGACTGCGCGGCGGATGGCGTCTATGCCTTCCTGCTGGTGGCGCAGCCGCTGCGTGTCACCGGCGGCGTCGGCTCGCCGGTCAATCCAATTGCGATCAAGTAACCTGATCGGATGGCGCAACGGGAGCGGGGCGCCGGTTACCCCTCTCCCAGAAACCAGTCCATGACCTCGGCGTTTTCTTCGTCGTCCGGATTGGTGTGCGAGAGATCGTCGATTTCACGGTAGATGACTCTGGCGTTGAATGACTCGAGTGCTGCCGCCATGCCGCGTCCCTGCGCTGGCGGGAACAGCCAGTCGAGTGCGCCATGGGTGATATGGACCGGCAGGTCTTTCATCCGGTCGGCACTGTAAAATTCGAGCATCAACGGCGGAAACGAGGCCGCAACCGGCGCCAGATGCGTATAGGGCTGTTCTGGCTGCAAACCGCTCATATAGGTAAATGAACCGCCATCGCTCATCCCCGTCATCATCAGATGCTTCTCATCCACATTCCACCTCTCGCGCACCTGATCCATCAGGCTGGCGAGATTGGGGGTGTCGACATCCGGCCCATCCAGCGCCCAGGTCTGAGATTGTGACGTTGGACTGACCAGAATAGCGCCGCGGGTACGCGCAGCGCGCAACCAGTTCCATAGAAATGCGCGGCCGGTGCCACCGGCCCCGTGCAGAGCCAGGATCACCGGATGGGCAATAGCCGGATCGTAAGATTCAGGGACGTAGATCGAAAATCCGCCCCGGCCATCGCTGCGGGCGCCGGCAGAAAGCTGGATTCCGGTGCCGGGACGCCCGGCGCCTTCCTTGAGCCGCGCCAGCAATACTTCGTCCTCACGCGCGCCCTCTTCCAGAAAATGGCGGCTCACCATTGGAAACTGTGAAGTCAGAGGATACAGGACTTCGCGCGCACGGATGCCGTGGCGCAGGGCGTAATAGGCCTCCATCAGGCTATTGGGTCTGCCCCTGGATTTGCGCAATTCCACAAACGCCTCGCTTATCGCACTGCCGGCGTTGTTTATCCGCTCAAGGACCGGTTGCACCTGCTCCGGAAATTGCTGTTTTTGCAGCGCTTCGAGGCTATCGCGAACAGGCATGTCCGCCATGCCCAACGTCGATATGATATCAGGCAGATCAGGCGGATTCATATGCCGGGAAATGAAGGCCAGCACTTCCAGCGCTGTCAATTGCGTCTGCAGAACCGCAGAAATTTCGTCGTGATGTTTATCGTTGTGATCAGGCATGGCAATCCACCTATGTTCGCGCCGCTAGCTCTCGTTCATAAACCAGTCGTAAATCTGGCCGTGCTCTTCATTGTCTGGATAGGTATGGGAGAGATCGGCGAATTCGCGATAGACAACCCTTGCCCCCATCAAATCCAGCGCCCCGGCGGTTTCGCGCGCGCTGGAGGCCGGAAACATCCAGTCCAGCGCGCCATGGGTAATATGGAACGGCAGGCCCCTGATGCGTTCAGCCGGGAAAAATTCCAGCAGCATCGGATGAAATGACGCCGCCACGGGCGCCAGATGGGTAAACGGCTGCCCCTCCTGCATCCCGCTGATATAGGTGAAGGTGCCGCCGTCGCTCATGCCACTCATCAGGACGTGCGCGTCATCGACGTTCCAGCGCTCTTGCACATAATTCAGCATGCTGAGCAGATTAGGCGTGTCGATATCCGGCCCCTGTAACGCCCAAGTCGAGCCGCGCGAACTGGGGCTGATCAGGATGGCGCCATTACTGCGCGCCGTGCGCAGCCAGCTCCATAAAAACGCCCGGCCATTACCGCTGCCGCCGTGCAGGGCGAAGATCAGGGGATGTTTACTGGCGGCGTCATAGCTTTCGGGCACGTAGAGCGAAAAGCCGCCACGCTTTTCGCCTTTGGCGCTTTTGCTGTGCATAATTCCGGTATTCGGCTGTCCGGCGCCCTGTTCCAGCCTGTCCAGCAGGCCGGCGTCCGCACGCGCCCGCTCGTTCAGAAAAAAACGTCCCACAAGCGGCATCAATGCGGTCAGGGGGTACAGCGCCTCCTGGGCCTGGGTGGCGTATCGCAGCGCGTAATAGGCCTCCATCACCCCATTCGGGTTGCGGACCGCAATGCGCAGGCTGTCATAGGATTGGCAGACCTGTTCTGCGGCAGTTTCGATCCGGGATTTAACCTCGGCCATATGGCCGGGCCAGGGGGCGTTCTGCAATGCCGTGATGCCTTCGCGGACGCCCTGATCCCCGCCGCCCATGCGCGCCACAAGTTCCGCAAGATGCGGCGGATGCATATGGCGCGAAATATAGGCCAGGCCATCCAGGGCCGTCAGCAGCGGCGGTAGCGATGCGGCAAGCGCTTCAACCAGGATTTCGTTTATATCATTTGTCATGGAATCGGTCTTTGGCCAACCGTTGCTGTTATCCTGTAAAGCCTAACATACCCGAATAGAAAATCTCCATGATCTTGATGTCTGTTTTCAGGACCGGGCGTAAAAATTTGGAACCGGCCTATCAGGCGGTCCCGATGAACCAAAACTTGCGATATCATGCTAGACTGGGTGTTTTACGGGCCTGGCTGGTGAACACAATCCGGGCAATGGTCATGGATTATGGCTGCGGGATTTTATCTCGGGCCGAAACCGGCGCATAGATGGCGTGGGCCCGTGTTTCAAACGCCTGCACCATACGGTGAACGGCCTCGGTAAAGACCAGTTCGATCAATTTTCGGATGATCGGGTTCTTGAACTCGAAATCGATCATAAAGTCGATCACACAGCTTCCGTCCGGCTGGGGCAGGAAGGCCCAGCGATTGATCAGGTGTCTGAACGGCCCATGGGTATGGGTCACGTCTATTTTCAACCCGGTGCGGTCCAGCGCCACACGGCTGGTATAGGTTCCCCGAAACGCCAGGTAACCAATCACCAGATCTGCATGCAATACCTCGTTGCCGTCTGGCGCCGCCTCGCGTTTCGTAATACGCGCACCTGCGCACCAGGGCAGAAACTCCGCATACCGGGGAATATCCGCCACCAGGTCGAACATTTGCGCAGGCGTAAAAGGCACCGGGCGCCGTTGTTCATGGCGTGGCACGGTTCAGCGCCCCAAATGCGCTAATCGGGCTTTGCGCAGACGTTCAAAATCGTCCCCCGCATGATAGGACGAACGGGTCAGCGGACTGGCCGACACCATCAGAAATCCCTTGGCGTAGGCGCTTTGGGCCAATGCGGAAAATTCATCCGGCGTCACAAAACGCTCGATCGGATGATGCTTGGCGGTGGGCTGCAAATATTGGCCGATGGTTAGAAAATCCACATCCGCCGCGCGCAGATCGTCCATCACCTGCAGCACTTCCTCGCGGCTTTCGCCCAGCCCCACCATAATGCCGGACTTGGTGAACATCGCCGGATCAATTTCCTTAACCTGCTGCAACAGGCGCAGCGAACTGAAATAGCGCGCGCCGGGACGGACGCCGGGATAGAGGCGCGGCACCGTCTCCAGATTATGATTGTACACATCGGGGCCAGCCGCCACGACACGCTCAATGGCCCCCGGTTTGCGCAGAAAATCCGGCGTCAGCACCTCGATGCTCGTGGCGGGGTTTTTTTCCCGCACCGCGCCAATGACGGATGCAAAATGCCCTGCCCCGCCGTCCGCCAGGTCGTCCCGGTCCACGGACGTAATGACAACATGCGCCAATCCCAGTTTTTGTATCGCCGCCGCCACATTGAACGGCTCAAGGGGATCAAGCGGCCCCGGCATTCCGGTGCGCACATTACAAAAGGCGCAGGCCCGGGTGCAGGTGTCGCCCATGATCATCATGGTCGCATGCCCCTTGGCCCAGCATTCCCCAACATTGGGACAGGCGGCCTCTTCGCACACGGTGATCAGGTTGTTGTCGCGCATGATCTTGCGGGTGGCGGCATATTCCGGTGATGTTGGCGCCTTGACGCGCAGCCAGTCTGGCTTGCCACGGCGCACCGGCTGATCCGGCTTGTGGGCCTTTTCCGGGTGGCGGGGTCTATCGTCTGTGGTGGTAGTCATGTGTCCCTATATATGCGGCCTTGCGGCAATTGTCGATTTTGCCACACAATCCTAAACAAATTTTTTAACACCGGCTTTCCTCGCGGCTTTTTGCAAATCTTCATCAAGGGTGGCCAGGGGTAAATTCAGTCTTAACGCCAGTTCGAGATAGCAGGCGCCGTAAGCGGTAAGTTTGTATCGCCGCGCCAATTGCAGCGTACCGGAAAGGGCGTGGGCAAATGTTGCGCCGTCCACCTCGATGCTCAACGCTTTCAGAGTCTCAAGGAACGCTTGGCTGCGGGTCTCCGTTACAAGGGTTTTCGCCTCGGCTTTAGCAATGATGTTCGCAACCTCTAGTCCCCATACTACAGGCACAATCGCCCTGGTAGTTTTCAACTCGGCCATTACTTTATTGGCGTAGTCAAGTTGTTCTGCTTTGCCATCGATAAAAAACCAGCGCATGCTCACCGAATTATCGAGGACGAAGCTCAATCACGCCCCTCCTCAATTAGTTCCTTGATGTTTACCCCGCGCACTGGTGGATTGTTCCGCATAAACGCCTGCATCGCCTCTACAGCCGCAACTCTGTCCTTCGCCCTCACGCTTTCACATGGCACCAGATCCGCAATGGCTTCGCCCCGATTGGTGATGGTGAAGCTTTTTCCTGCTTTCACCTGCCGCAGCAATTCAGGGAGTTTGGTTTTTGCTTCATAGGAGCCAATTTCGATTTTCATCGCGTTCTCCGGCGTTAGACATTTCAATCGGATTGAACTCAGACTGCTGAAAAACACAAGAAGGTCATTCTGAGCGAAGCGAAGAATCTGGGATTTTCAATGACCTAAAGATCCTTCGCTTCGCTCAGCATGACAAGAAACGTGATTTTTCAGGTATCGACGGCTAGTCTACAGACTAGTCTGGTGCAAATCAAGTCCTGCTGATTTTCGCCGTTACTTAAAATCACATTGAAGGGCAGCACCCGCCCCCGTCGAAGACAAGCCGCCGCCGCCTGACGCGACGCAGCGGGTGCCATCCGAAAATTTATGGATGCACATTTGCAGCGCAGAACCCGATCCGTATGTGACGCATTCATCGGCGGCGCGCGCGACAGGCCCCTGGGCTTGCGCACGATCCATTACTGTCAGATAAGATGCGGAGATAAAGGTTATCAAAGCCGCTGCAATTACCGTGATCCATACATTCCTGTTGCCCATGATTTTCTCCTTTTTTATCCTGCTCAGAGGCTAACAGATTCCAGCATGACCCAAACGCCTAAATCAAATCCGCCCGCAGACAAAGCCCTTGTGCTGTTTTCCGGCGGTCAGGATTCAACGGTTTGCCTGGCCTGGGCGTTGCAGAAATTCGCAACCGTTGAAACCATTGGGTTCGATTATGGCCAGCGGCACCGGGTGGAACTGGATTGCCGCCCCAGGATTCTAGCCCGGTTGAGGACGGATTATGCCTGGGCGGGCGGACTGGGTGAAGATCATCTGATTGATCTGAAAGTTCTGGGTGAGATCAGCGCCACGTCCCTTACCCAGGACATGGCTATTGAAATGGCGGACAATGGCCTGCCGAATACATTTGTTCCGGGGCGAAATCTGCTGTTCTTTACGCTGGCGGCGGCGGCGGCCTACCGGCGGGGGATCGCCACATTGATCGGCGGCATGTGCGAAACCGATTATTCCGGCTATCCGGATTGCCGTAATGACACAATTCAAACGCTGGCCAACGCCATCAGTCTTGGCATGGACCGGAAGTTCGAGGTTCTGACACCGCTTATGTGGCGGGACAAGGCGGCCACCTGGCGGCTGGGTGAAGAACTTGGCGGCCCGCAATTTACAGAATTAGTGCGAGAATTCAGCCATAGCTGCTATATGGGCGCGCGTGAACGGCGCTTTGACTGGGGCTATGGCTGTGGTGAATGCCCCGCCTGCCAGTTACGGGCCAGGGGCCATGCTGAATGGCAAAACGCCTGATCAGAAATTTTTACACAAAGTAACGCCATGTCCTATTCCGTGAAGGAGATCTTTTACACGCTACAGGGCGAAGGCGTGAATGCCGGCCGCCCGGCGGTATTTTGCCGTTTTGCAGGCTGTAATTTATGGAGCGGGCGGGAGCAGGACAGAGCCACAGCCCAATGCCGCTTTTGCGATACTGATTTTGTTGGAACCGATGGGCCGGGCGGTGGCCGGTTCAATACACCCCAAGCGCTGGCTCTGGCGGTGCGCAGCAAATGGCCGGACGGCAGCGGCGGCAAAGCCTTTGTCGTATGCACCGGCGGCGAACCCCTGTTGCAGCTTGATGCGGCGCTGGTCGATGCGCTGCACGCCGCAGGTCTGGAGATCGCCATCGAAACCAACGGCGCCCTGCCCGCGCCGGCCGGCATTGACTGGATTTGCGTCAGCCCGAAATCAACTGTTGCGCTGCGTCAGCTGAAAGGCGACGAGCTAAAGCTTGTTTACCCTCAGCCGGATGCGCCGCCGGAAAATTTTGAACATCTGGATTTCCGTTATTTTCAGTTACAGCCCATGGACGGGCCGGATAGCGAACGAAATACGGAACTGGCCGCCGCCTATTGCCTGGCCCATCCCAAATGGCGCCTTAGCCTGCAAACCCACAAGTTCATCGGAATTCCATAATGTTCGAAATCAGCAAACAGTTTTATTTTGATGCGGCGCACTTCATGCCGCATATGGCCGATGGGCATGCCTACCGGCAAATACATGGCCATTCATTCCATGTGCAGATTGCCATCCAGGGCATCCCCGATCCGGAAACCGGATGGGTGATGGATTTTGAAGTACTGGATGAAATCATATCCGGTATTCGCAGCGAACTCGATCACCGGCTGCTGAACGAAATTGAAGGGCTGGGCGCCCCTACGCTCGAAAATATTTGCGCATGGCTGTGGCGGCGTCTTTCTGATCGCGTTTCCGGACTCGCGCGCATTACCGTCGCACGCCCCTCCGTTGGGCAAAGCTGCACGCTTGGCGCACAACCGTAGGCGGGAACTTCAATAATCCAGATGGAGCCGCGAGATGATGGTACGCCCTAGGGGAGTCGAACCCCTCTTTCCAGGTTGAAAACCTAGCGTCCTAACCGATAGACGAAGGGCGCCCGGCTGGCTGGTATTCACCAACGGGCAGCAAGGGGGTTTATATGGGCCGGGCGGCGACTTGGCAAGTGTTTCACTGGTTTGCCGGACACGCATCTTCCACATGCAGCTGCACCCTGCGCACGCCGCGCCACAGATCCGCCCGCAGCTTGCCCGCCACGTGCAGCGGGCCGCTGCGCATGCCTGCCAGCAGGGCCTGGCCAAGTGGCGCTTCAGCGCAGCCGAAAGCGATGCCGGAGATTTTCTGACCTCCGCCGGTTGCGAGAACACAGCGCACATGATTGACGCCAACAATGCTGGAATTAACGACGCTGGCATTGGCGATCACAAATCGGGGTTCGGGGTTTCCCGCGCCAAAGGGGCCGGCAAGCGCCAACGCGTCAATCAGCTCCACCGATGCGGCCCCCGGCGCCAGGGTCCCGTCGATAACCAGGTCGCCTGCATCGGTGGCGGCGTCCACCTGGGCCGCAATACGGTTAATCAGAAAGGACCGCAGGGCTTCTATTTTGGCCGCCTCCACGGTTAGTCCCGCCGCCATTTTGTGCCCGCCGCCATTGATCAGCAATCCGGCCTGATGGGCTGCAATTACGGCGCTGCCCAGATCAACGCCGGTGATTGAGCGCCCGGAGCCTTTGCCAATACCCTGTTCATCGACGCCGATGACCAGCACCGGCAGATTGAAACGGTCCTTCAACCGGCTGGCGGCGATACCAATCACCCCCGGATGCCAGCTTTTTCCGGCCACCAGAATGAGAGGTTCATTGGTATTGCGGGCTTGCGCCAGCGCCAGCGCCGCCTCGAGCACCAGGGCCTCAATCGCCTGACGTTCACGGTTCAGCAGGTCAAGCTCTGCCGCTATGACACCAGTTTCATCCGCATCATCACTGGATAGCAGACGCGCCCCCAGATCGGATTTGCCAACCCGCCCGCCGGCATTTATGCGCGGGCCAAACACAAAGCCCGCATGATAGGAAGTTGGCTCCGTATCTACGCCCGCAACATCCGCCAGCGCCCGCAGACCCGGATTACGGCGGCGCGCCATAACCTTCAATCCCTGGCGCACCAATACCCGGTTAACCCCCGTCAATGGCGCAACGTCACAGATTGTGCCCAGCGCCACCAGATCCAGCCATTGCAGCAGGTTTGGCTCGCGGATGTCCTGTTGCGCGTACCAGCCGGAAATGCGCAGGCTGCGGTTCAGCGCCACCAGCAGCAGAAACGCCACGCCCACCGCCGCTAATTGTCCGTGTCCGGAACAATCATCCAGCCGGTTGGGATTGATAACCGCATAGGCGTCCGGCAGGCTGGCGTCCGCCTGGTGATGATCCACGACGATGATATCCAGGCCCGCCCGCGTTCCCGCCGCCAGCGCCTCATAGGCCAGAGTGCCGCAATCAACCGTAATCAGAATGCGGACGCCCTGTTCCGCCAGCGCCGATAACGCCGCTGTATTCGGCCCATAGCCTTCTGTTATGCGATCCGGAATATATAGCGTCAGCTTCACGCCAATGGCTGCAAGGTATCGCTTTATCAGCGCGGCCGAGGTTGCGCCATCCACATCATAATCGCCAAATACGGCAATTTTCTCCCCGGCCATAATCGCATCGGCCAGACGTTTCGCCGCACGATCCATGCTGATCAGGCTTGCCGGATCGGGCAGATCATTTTGCAGGCTCGGGTTTAAAAAGCTTTCAGCGGTTTCAATGGTTACCCCGCGCCCGGCCATCACCCGGCCCAGAAGCTCGGGCAAATCATGGCCCTGGGCAATGGCAAGGGCTATGCGTTCATCGTACTGGCGCAAGCGCCAGCACCGGCCATTCAGCGACCGCCCGGCCCCCGGAAAAGGCGGCGGCAGCGGGTTCATCCTACACGAATTTGCTTTCATCCAGATGACGCGCGCGGATCCAGCGCACGGTGCCGCTGGCCGAACGCATGACAACCGTATGGGTCGTCACCGCGCCGCCTTTTTCACGGTGTATGCCGTGCAGCATGGAACCGTCGGTCACCCCGGTCGCCGAAAAAATTACATCGCCAGCGGCCAGTTCTTCCAGCACATATTTATGGTCCAGCACCTTGACGCCCATTTTACGGGCGCGGTCGCGCTGCTCGTCATTTGTGAACAGCAGGCGCCCCTGCATCTGCCCCCCGATGCAGCGCAGGGCCGCCGCCGCCAGCACGCCCTCCGGCGCGCCGCCAGAGCCAATATAGATATCGATGCCTGTATGCTGCTGGGTTGTTGCGATGACGCCTGCAACGTCTCCATCGGGAATCAGCTGAATGCGGGCGCCCACGCTGCGGATGCTTTTGATGATTTCGGCGTGACGCGGCCGATCCAGCACGCAGGCCGTAATTTCCTGAACCGGCACACCTTTTGCCGCAGCAAGCGCGCGAATGTTTTCCGCCGGGGTCTTGTCAAGATCAACAATCCCTTTTGCATACCCGTTGCCGATGGCGATTTTATCCATATAGACATCCGGCGCATTCAGCAGGTTGCCCTTCTCGGCAAACGCTACTACGGCCAGTGAATTGGGCATCGCCTTGGCGGTAATCGTGGTGCCTTCGAGCGGATCCAGCGCAATGTCCAGTTCCGGCCCCGTTCCGGTGCCGACTTTTTCGCCGATATACAGCATGGGGGCTTCGTCGCGTTCGCCCTCGCCGATCACGATGGTGCCGCGCATATCGAGTTTGTTCAATGCCGTGCGCATGGCGTCTACCGCCGCCTGATCGGCGGCCTTTTCATCACCGCAGCCAATCAGGCGCGACGCGGAAATTGCCGCCGCTTCTGTAACGCGGGCGATTTCCATGCTGAACACCCGGTCCAGGACTGGTTTTTTTTCTGCCATAATCATTCTCCTAAGCCGTTTGGCGATATGAATTAAAGTTTCTCGATGCGAATGCGAACGGGCGCCTCGATAACCTGTTTGAGATCCGAAAGCTGCGCCAGCACCCTGTTCATCCGCGCTTCCTCGGTGTCGTGCGTAATCAGAACCACGGGAACCCCGGCCCCAGGCGAACGGCCCCGCTGAATGATACTGTCGATAGACACCCCATGTTCGGCCATGATGGCCGTAATGCCCGCCATTACGCCCGGCTGGTCGAGCACTGTCAGACGCACATAATAGGCCCCCTGATGCAATTCCATCGGACTTGAAGGCGCACGCTCCAGCAGGCTTGAAGGGGCGGCGAACGGGGGCAAAATCTGATTGCGGGCAATATCAATAATATCTGCGATCACGGCCGATGCAGTGGGGCCCGCGCCCGCGCCCGGACCTTCGAATACGCTTTGCCCGGCATAATTGCCAACCGCCACCACGGCATTTGTCACCCCGCCCACCTCGGCGATGGGCGAGCCTACCGGCGCCATGCAGGGATGAACCCGCTGTTCAATGCCATGGGCCGTGCGCCGCGCCAGCCCAAGCAGTTTAATACGATACCCGAATTCCCGCGCAAACCGGATGTCGAGCGCGCCAATGCGCCGGATACCCTCAATGAATACACCGGAAAAATCAACATGGGTCCCGTACGCAAGGCTTGCCAGAATGGTCAGTTTGTGGGCCGTATCAATGCCATCCACATCGAAACTCGGATCCGCCTCCGCATATCCCAGGTCCTGCGCCTCGGACAGAACGGCATCAAAATCCGCGCCCGTATCTTCCATCTTGGTCAGAATATAATTGCAGGTGCCGTTCAGAATGCCATAGACGCGTTCGAACCGGTTCGCCGCCAGCCCTTCCCGGATCGCCTTGATCACCGGGATGCCGCCGCCGACGGCCGCTTCAAAACACAGCGCCCGGTCAGCTTTTTCGGCGCGCGCGGCCAGTGCGCTGCCATGCAGGGCCAGCAGCGCCTTGTTCGCCGTCACCACATGCTTGCCTGCATCCAGGGCTGTTTCCACAACCTGCCTTGCAATCCCCTCGGCCCCGCCTATCAGTTCGACTACAACATCGACATCCGGATCATTGGCAAGCGCCCGCGCGTCATCATGCCACGTAACAGAGGACAAGCGTTCCACGCCTCTGTTCTTTGCACGTTCGCGCGCCGACACCGCCGTCACCTTCAGGGCGCGCCCGCAGCGCTGGCGCAATAATTCCTGCTGCTCTTCAAGCAGGCACAGCACCCCCGCGCCGACCGTGCCAAGGCCTGCAACGCCAAGCCGTAATGGATCACTCACCTACGCCCATCCCCATCAGAAAGAGGAAGCTTTGCGCTGGTCGGCCGCCTGCGACATAAAGGTTTCTGCATCCGCCATGAAGCGTTTGACGTTGCGGGCCGCCTGCCGGATGCGCTGTTCATTTTCGACCAGCCCGATACGTACATGGCCATCGCCATATTCACCAAAGCCCAGGCCCGGGGCGACGGCCAGATCAGCATGCTGCAACAGCAGTTTCGAGAACTCCAGCGAACCCAGAGACTTGAAGGGTTCAGGAATCGGCGCCCAGGCAAACATGCTTGCGGGCGGAACCGGTATATCCCACCCGGCGCGGCCCCAGCTTTCGATCAGCACATCGCGGCGCGCCTTATATGTGTTGCGAATTTCTTCGACGCAATCCTGCGGCCCATTCAGGGCGGCGCTGGCGGCGACCTGAATGGGTGTAAAAGCGCCGTAATCCAGATACGACTTGATGCGGGTCAGCGCCCCGATCAAATGACGGTTACCCGCCGCAAACCCGATGCGCCACCCCGGCATCGCGTAGGTCTTGCTCAGGGAAGTGAATTCGACCGCAACTTCTTTCGCCCCCGGAATTTGCAGGATGGACGGCGGCGGGTTGCCGTCAAAATAAATCTCGGCATAGGCAATATCCGACAGCACGATGATCTCGTGCTTGCGCGCGAAGGCGACGACCTCTTCGTAAAACGCCAGATCGGTGACCTGGGCCGTGGGATTTGACGGAAAATTGACAATCAGCGCTTTTGGCGGCGGCACGGAATGGCGTACGGCGCGTGAAAGGCTTTCCATAAATTCACGCTGGGATTCCACTGCGGGAATATGCCGGATGGCCGCGCCCGCGATGATGAAACCATAGGGATGGATCGGGTAGGAAGGATTCGGCACCAATATCTGATCGCCCGGCGATGTAATGGCCATGGCAAGATTGGCCAAGCCTTCCTTGGAACCGAGGGTCGCAATAATTTCCGTTTCGGGGTCCAGATCAACGCCAAAGCGCCGGGCATAATATCCGGCCTGGGCGCGGCGCAGGCCCGGAATTCCCCGCGACGTGGAATATCGATTGGTGCGGGGCTTCTGCACCGTCTCGATCAGCTTGTCGACAATATGTTTTGGGGTTGGCATATCCGGATTACCCATGCCGAAATCGATGATGTCTTTACCGGCGGCGCGCGCCTGGGCCTTAAGCCGGTTGACCGACTCGAAGACATAGGGCGGAAGGCGCTTGATACGGTGAAACTCGAAGTCCATGGTGCTGTATCTATCTCTTTTTCCCGGTTTTGTGCTTTCTTATAGGCCTATTCCAGAAACAGGTCCACCCGGCGCGACGCGGCTTCTGCATCGCTATAGCCCGCGATTGTTGCAGCCTGGCTGTCGCCGACGGCTTCTATGATGATCCTTGCTGCATCCACCCCCTGGCCAACCAGCGCATCTGCGACGGACGTGGCGCGCGCCTGTGAAACCTCCCAGTTGGCAATCATCCGCTGACTTTCCGACTGGCTCGAAGCTGTACTGGAGGCGTGCCCGACAACCCGGATTACGCCGAAGCCATTTCGCGCGGCGCTTGCCACCTGGGTAATCGTCTGCCTGTCGCCGCTGGATAATTGCGCCGACCCCGACGCAAAGGGAATGCTGGCGAATGCCCCGGCGCCGCGCCCTCCGATAACAGGCGCAACAGGAAGCGCCGACGGCGCCCCGGAAACAGGCTTGCGAAGCGTTTCCTGATACCGCTGGGCAACGCCCGCAGGTAACGAAGCCACCAGATCAGCCGGCAAAGGCGGCGCCGTCGAAGGCTGAAAAGTGCTAGAACTATACGCCGAAGCCGTTGGAACAGGCGCAACCGCCGACCTGACCGGCACAGAGCGCGACGCCGGCGGTATTAAAGGCACAGCTGCCGCCTGTGGTGGTGGCGCTGCAGCACGGGGGGGCAATTGCGGCGCCGGGATCGAAGCAGGCTCCTGCGCGGCGCCCGCTTCGGGTTTTCCCTCCGCAGGCGGCGGCGCAGGGGGCTGGGGACGAGGTGAGGATACCGCCGCAACCCGGCCGCCCCTTAATTCCTCGTCGGTATATTTTGCCTTTTCCCGATCAGCCACAAGTTCACCCGCAAGCTGCTCCCGCAGTGTTGCGGCCTCCGGGGACTTTTCCGCAGTCTTGGTAGCCTCGGCGCCCTCTGGCACACCGGACAGGCCGGGATATTCTTCATCCCCTGCCTTGGCGGTATCTTTTTCCACTGCCATGTCTGTCCCGGCATCATCCTTCCGGCCGGTATTATCCGCGACATTGCCTTCCGCATCAGCCTCAAGGGGCGGCGGCAGCGGCAACGGGCTGTTGTCCGAATAAAAGGGGTTCATTCCCGAGCACCCCGTGACGGCCAGCAAGACAGCCAGCATCACAAGCGGGGCGCCAAATCTCCGGAAGGCCGCACTGCGCCCGTGTATTTTAAGCATCAAGCCCTCCAAGCCCCCGCATCCCTTTTACTGTCAACGATTCGCACACTTGCTGAAAAGAAACTATACGCATATTTTACCGCCGAAGTGGCATTGTTGCCCGAAAAATGACTATAATATGGCTTCATACAGCATAAGCCGGTTCGTGGCATGGTTTTGTGGCAAAATAAGGACGGCGGAATAATGGAAGAAGAAAAACCGGGGTTTACTATTCCCGATCCTGCACTGTTCACGCGCAACATGCTCAAGGTGGCCGAACGCGGGCAACGGCTGATGCAGGGGTTTTTGCAGCAGCAGCTGAAGCGCCAGCCGGAATCCGCGAAACTGGGCGACCCAAACCGCGCGCGCACGATTGCGCCCGCTTTCCTCGATCTGGTCAAGCATTTGATGGGCAATACAAATTATCTTATCGAAGCACAGAATAAATTCTGGCCCGCCTATCTGCAATTATGGAAAACCGCCGCGCGCCGGATGCTGGGGGAGGAAATGCCCCCTGTCGTTACGCCGGACCGGAGTGACAAACGTTTCAAGGCCCCGGAATGGAGCGAAAGTTTTGTTTTTGATTTCATCAAGCAATCCTATCTGCTGACGACCAACTGGCTGTTACAGACTGTCTCGGGCGTAGACGGACTGGAGCCCGCGAACGCCCGCAAGGTCAATTTTTACACCAAGCAGTTTGTGGACGCCCTGTCGCCGTCCAATTTCGTGCTGACCAACCCTGAAATTCTTCGCGCCACCCTGACATCCAATGGCGAAAATTTACTGCACGGGCTGGAGAACCTGCTGAAGGATCTGGAGCGCGGCCACGGCAAGCTGGCCATCCGCATGACCGATATGGAGGCCTTTGAGGTTGGCCGCAATATCGCCATCACGCCGGGCAAGGTGGTGTTCCGCAATCCACTGATCGAACTTATTCAGTACACACCCACAACCAAAACCGTGTATCAGCGCCCGCTGCTGATCTTCCCGCCCTGGATCAACAAATTTTATATTCTCGATCTGACGGCGGAAAAATCCTTCATCAAATGGGCCGTGGCGCAAGGTTATACCGTGTTTGTGGTTTCCTGGGCCAACCCCGATGACGAACTGGCCGGCAAGACCTTTGAATCCTATCTGCTGGAAGGCGTGTATCCTGCGCTGGACGCCGTCGAACAGGCAACCGGCGAAAGCGAGCTTAACGCTATCGGCTATTGCATCGGCGGCACGCTGCTGACAACGGCGCTGGCGCACATGGCCGCCAAAGGCGACAAACGCATCAAGAGCGCGACGTTCTTTGCCGCCCAGGCGGATTTTTCCGAAGCGGGGGAACTGCAAGTCTTTATCGATACCGAGCAGATAGACGCGCTTGGCCAGAAGATGGACCGCGCGGGCGGGTTGCTGGAAGCAAGCGAGATGTCCAACACCTTCAACATGCTGCGATCGAACGATCTGATCTGGTCGTTCGTTGTGAACAATTATCTTCTGGGCAAGGAACCGGCCCCGTTTGATCTGCTTTACTGGAATGCCGATCAGACCAATATGCCCAAGGAAATGCACCTGTTCTATCTGCGTGAATGTTATCTCAATAATACGCTTTCGAAAGGCGAAATGGTGCTGGGGGGGGTAAAACTGGATCTGGGGAAAATCAAAATTCCCGTTTATCTGCAATCGTCCGTGGACGATCATATCGCCCCCTATCGTTCGGTGTATAAAAGCACCAGGCTGCTGGGCGGCGACGTCAGCTTTCTGATCGCCGGATCAGGCCATATTGCGGGGGTTATCAACCCGCCGGCGGCCAATAAATACCAGTACTGGAAGAACGAAGAATTGCCCGATGACGTTGAAGAATGGCGCAAGGGGGCCACGGAATATCCCGGTTCCTGGTGGCCGAACTGGCACGTATGGCATTCCGCCAAAAGCGGCAAGAAAGTCCCCGCCCGCATTCCCGGCGCCGGCAAACTGCCCGCCCTTCAGGACGCGCCGGGAAGTTATGTGCTGGTCAAGGGGCGGTAGGTTGCGCATCCCGGATAGCCGTTACTCACCGGAACGCAGTTTGTGTATTCTGTTATGCAAACAGACATAAATCTGACCGTTCTCAAATTACTGGACGGCCGCTTCAGAAATTAATCATCATTTTGGAAAATATCTTTCAAATTCCGCGCGCCGTGAAGTACACGGACAATTTCCACCTCATCTGAAATTTCACGATATAAAATCAGATAATTTCCTTCTGTAAAATATCGCAGACCCGGCGCTATATCTGGTCTGGCCCGGCCAAGTTTTGGATTATTGCCAAGAAGCGCGCATTTTTCATCAATTGAATGCAGCAACCGGGTAGCAGCCGGCGGATTGTCTTCTGCAATATAAAGCCAGATGTCCAATAAATCATCATCGGCTTTTGCCGTGCGTTTAAACCCTGCCACGGCTTTACCTGTTGTTACTTCTGACGCTGAAGCTCAAAGCGGCGCTTGGCCTCAAGCATTAGCGCATCAATGTTATCAAACTTTCCAGGCCCGCTTTTTACCCCGTCATCCCAAAGTCCACGCAATTCTGCAATTAACTGTTCGCGTTGCGCACGTTTGACTTTCCAGTCACGCAGGGCATCGCGGATTACTTCACTGTTAGTGGCATATTCCCCGCTTTCTACGGCCTGCCGGACAAGCAACGCCATATCCTGAGTCAAGGCGATGCTAATTTTTTCTACAGTTGACATGTCAGCCCTAATCCTGCCTGGTAGGAATATTTCCTACCATTTGAGACAGGCTGGCACAATAGAAATACCGGCGCCATCACGTCAACTGCGGCGGCAAATCCGGATCGGCTTTTTTCATGGCCCTCTGATAGGAAGGGCGTGCGCCGATGCGTTGCAGATAGGCGCGAATATTCGGATAGGGCGTCAGATCACGCTGAATAAACATGCGCATCGTTGTCAGCGGAAACAGCATGATGATATCCGCCGCTGTAAACTCACTGCCTGCCAGATAGTCAACTTTTCCCAGGCGCTCTTCGATCATGGCAAAGGCGCGGTCACTGCGTTCACGCAGATTACGGGTGCTCTCCAACGCCTCCGCGCCAATCCTTGATACAACAAGGTCCACCATCGCGCTGGGCATCACAGAGCCGTTGGCAAAATGAAACCAGAACAGATAATCCGCATAGTTTGGCGCGTCAGGCGTGACAGACAGCCGCCCGCCGCCATGCTTGTTGATAAGATATTCAATGATTGCCCCGGATTCACCCAGAACCAGATCGCCATCGGTGATCACAGGCGCGGTGCCAAAGGGATGCAGCGCCCTGTAGGCCGGGGGCGCCATGCGCGAAACCGGATCGCGCTCGTAATGCCGCAGCGTATAGGCAATGCCCAGCTCCTCGCACAGCCAGACAATGCGGTCAGATTGCGAAATTCCCAGATGATGCACAGTCAGCATTAGAATATTCCCTGCATGAAATTAAGACGGATGAATTTGGCGGCCCCAAGGCAACTCGACCCCTGTTTTCGCAGTCAGAGCGGCACTGGCAAGACTATCTAAAACAGCCGTGAACATACAAGAACAAACAGCATTGACACTGTTCCTGACAGAATTGCGGCATTGCGTTTTCTCTTTTTTGGGCCAATTTCAGCTGCGAATATAAACAGCCTCCGGAATTGCCGGCACTATGCGGCAAGCGGGCCAATTCTAAAGCCGGTTTCCTTATATGGATCAAACTGCGGACCATCCAATATCGGCGCTTGCAACACCGCAGGCTGGCCGCTTAGTATTAGTCAAGGATGGGGCCAACGCCGCGTTAGATTTCGTAGCCATCACTGCACAATTATATGACGGCGGACAGGCCCTGATAACCAAACGCACAAAACCAAACGCACAAAGAGGACGCCATGAACGAGGTCGCCATGAATATTGATATCAGCGGCAGCTGCGCCGCCCGGCTGGGCGCCGTCAAGGATGCTTTTGCCAGCAACTTTTCGATCAATGATGATGTCGGCGCCTCGGTTGCCGTAGTCAAGGATGGCGAGCTGGTGGTTGATCTGTGGGGCGGGCATCAGGATGTTGCGCGCACCACGCCGTGGGAGCGCGACACGATCATCAACGTGTTCTCAACCACCAAGACCATGAGCTGCCTGGCGCTGCTCGTTCTCGTCAGCCGCGGTCTGGTCGATGCCGATGCTCCGGTGCAAAAATACTGGCCCGAGTTCGGCCAGAACGGCAAAGAGGGCGTTCTGGTCCGGCACCTCCTGTCGCACACTGCGGGCGTGCCGGCGTGGGATCAGCGCATGGACGCCACTGAGCTGTACGACTGGGACAAGGTTACGAACCTGTTAGCCCAGCAGGCGCCCTGGTGGACGCCGGGTTCAAAGTCCGGCTACCATGCCATTACCCAGGGCAATCTGGTGGGCGAAGTGGTCCGCCGGGTAGACGGCCGTTCCGTTGGCCGCTTCTTTGCCGAGGAAATCGCCGGGCCAATGGGGGCGGACTTTCACATCGGGCTTGGCGCCGGGCACGACAGCCGCGTGGCGCCGGTTATTCCGTGCCCGCCATTGCAGTTCGGCGGCGGTGACGGCGGCGGCCAGCCTGATCATAACTCGATCCCCTTCCGCGCCATGAACCCGCGCCTGATCGCTGAACAGTCCTGGACAATTCCATGGCGCCGCGCCGAGATACCTGCGGCCGGCGGACATGGCAACGCGCGCGGTGTGGCTTTGGCGCAAGCGGCGGTGTCGCACGGCGGATCACTGCGTGGCGTCGAACTGTTGTCGAGCAAGACCGTTGATCGCATCTTCGATGTGCAGGCGGCAGGGCGTGACCTGGTTCTCGGGATTGGCGTCACCTTCGGCGTTGGTTACGGCCTCAACTCGTCGCGCAACCCGATCAGCCCGAATGCCCGCGTGTGCTACTGGGGCGGCTGGGGCGGCTCGCTGGTGGTCAACGACGTCGATGCCGGATTCACAATGGCCTATGTCATGAACCGCATGGGCGAAGGCACTGTCGGTGACGACCGCGCGCACTCTATGCTGCGGGCGATTTACGCGTCCATTGGGTAAAGCTGAATGCCAGGGCCTGTTAGCACATAATTCTGCGGCACGCCCTGGATCTTGCCGTATTGGCGTCCCCTAGGGGACTCGAACCCCTGTTTTCGCCGTGAGAGGGCGACGTCCTGGGCCACTAGACGAAGGGGACGAAATAAGCGGCGGAACATGGTTCATGTTCTATCTTGCCCCGCTTTATTGAGCAAGCCTGGTTACCTGTGCCTGTGCTGTTTTTCAGCATTCCGGACATCAGGGAAATCCGGGAACCCCTTCCTCGCGCTGCACACCCATTGAGTTCAGGGCCATGGCCAGCATATTGTATTGTCCAACAGTAAAAACCACGTCCATCACCTGCTGTGTGCTGAGATGCCTGGTCAGGATATTCCAGGTCGCGTCTTCGATAATCGCATCGTCGAGCAATTCATCGGCGGCCTGCAATAATGCGGCTTCCAGCTCGTTCCAGCCTCCTGCTTTGGGGCCTTCCTTGATGCGCACATGATCGGCATGCACAAGCCCCGCAGGGGCGCTCATCAGCACGTGCTGACCCCATTCATAATCCGACTGGGTCACCCAGCCCACCCGCAGGATCAGCATTTCGCGATGGCGCGGGTCAAGCGTTGACGTGCCCATGATATGGGCGGCAAAGCCATTCCATGAATTCAACAGATTCATGTTTCGCATCAATGTCTTCAACACATTGAAAACGATGCCGTAACGCTGCTTCATGGGCGTGACGATCTTGAGCTGCTCCTCGGTCAGATCCGCTTCCGGCAATGGCGCAATACGTGGTTTTGACAGGCGCATTTTATTTTCCTCCCCTGCATTATCGTTGTTGCCAGCATGCCATGATTTTTATTCCTGCCGCACCTAAAATATCCGCCCCTTGCCGATTGCGGGCCGCAAGGTTACACAGGCGCATATTTTCCTTTTATGGTGGAACTGACATGCCCCCTAAAACCAACCCGCTTCGCCTGAACATGCTGCAATTGAAAACCCTGACCCTGTTGCAGGAACTGGCGCGCCAGCCAGAAGC
>JBEBFX010000187.1:0-5973 GCA_040081735.1 Alphaproteobacteria bacterium
GATCAGGTTTGCCGCCGGCGCCCGGCAATTATCAAACAGCACCATGGCGGTAGGCTGGCTGCGCCAACCCATTTTTTCTTCCGGTTTTCCAAAACTCAGCCCCGGCGCGCCTTTTTCCACCAGCAGACAGGAAACCCCCCCGGGACCGGCGCCCCCTGTGCGCACCATACAGACATAAACATCGGACACGCCACCGCCGGAAATGAAGGCCTTGCCGCCATTCAGCACATAGTGATCACCGTCCCGGACAGCACGGGTGGTCAGGGACGCCGCATCGGAACCGGCGCCCGGTTCGGTCAGGCAATAGCTGGCAATCAGCTCCATCCTGCATAATCGCGGCAGCCACTGCTGACGCTGTTCCTGGCTGCCAAAACGATCAATCATCCAGGACGCCATATTGTGGATGGACAGGAACGCGGCGGTAGAGGTGCAACCTGCGGATAAAGCCTCAAATATCAGAGTGGATTCAAGCCTGCCCAGATCCGATCCGCCAACGTCCTCGCGCACATAAATGCCTGCAAAGCCAAGGCCGGCCGCCTGGCGCAGCACGTCGACGGGGAAATGCCCTGTTTTATCCCATTCCGCCGCGTTTGGGGCCAGCATGCCGTCAGCAAAGCTCCGGGCAGCGGCCTGATAGGCAGCCTGATCCTCATTTAATTCGAAATGCATATCTGCTCCAGTAGAACAACCAGCCTAAAATTGAAAATCGACAAATCTGTGACGGCTGCTACTTGTTTCACGGTAAATACTATGTCGCGGTTGTATATTGTGTTGAATACCAACTATTAACTATTTTCCGTGATTATATAAGAACCTTGGTTCGATGTTTTGCCAATAACACAATAACGTACAATCGGCGGGAAGCGAACAGTGTCAATCACTGAAACAACGATAAAAGTTGCCAATAACCGCTGGATCACCTCCGGGCAACCTTTTTGGTGCGCCTCGGTTGCGGCTTTGCTGGTGGCGCTGGTCGTCTGGCCATATGTCCCTGCCGGAATGGCGTTGACGGCCTTTGGCGTTCTGATTTTGGCGGATCGCCAGTTGGCGGCGATGCGCTGGTATTTCTGGCGCGACGAGACGCACGATCAGCGCGCAAATTACTGGGAAAGATGGCTGATCGCCGGAAACGTGTTTGCGGGCGTGATTTGGGGGTCTGTCAGCGCCTTACTCTATTTGCAGATTCCCGCCGACGCCGCCCCGTTAATAGGACTGATTGTGGCCGTGGTCATTGGCGGCCGGAGCCTTTCCTATGTCCCGTCGATCAAATGCATCCAGGGGTTTTCGATTCCGGTTGCGTTGGCGATGGTCATCGCTGTGCTGATCGAGGGGGACCCGCGACATTATGTTGTCGGCCTTGTCATCCTGCTGATCCTGCTTGTTGTGCTCAGACATGCGCGCATAATATCCCGGACCAGTTTCGCGTCGGTTGAGAAGTCATCCGTTCTGAAAATTCAGGCGGAAAATGAAACCCGGCGCAGCGCTGAAATCGCCCTTGAATATGAGCGGCTCCGTCAGTTTATGGACGCGCTGCCGGTGCCGATAATCGTTAGCACCCAGGCAGGCGGACTTGTGGTTTACCTTAATCAGCTGGCCCTCGATTTGCTTGGCATTAAAAGTCTGTCGCAGGGACAGACCTTCCATAGCCGGGATTTCTACGCCAATCCCGATGATCGCGATATGATTGTAAAGAAGATCACCGAAGGCGGTGAAATGTCTGCGGAGTTTCAGATAAAGCGCACAGACGGGACGTTGTTTTGGGGCTTTTATGCGCTCAACAAGATTGTTTACGAAGGTGAACCGGCATTTGCCGGTGTCGTTATGGATTTTTCGGCGCGGCGAAAGGCGCAAGATGAGTTACGCACTAGTGAAGTAAAATTCCGTATGCTGGCGGATCACGCCAATGATCTGATCACCCTCTACACGCTGGAAGGCGTGTGCACCTATGTATCGCCTTCCGTTAAACGCCTGCTCGGTTATGGGGTGGATGAGTTCATGGCGGTAACGGCCAGGCAGGTTGTCCATCGCGAAGATATAAAACATATCTCCGCCGCAAATACCCAGAGCATGGAGACGGGCGGCATCCACAGGTCATACACCTACCGCATGCTGCACAAATCCGGTCATTGGGAATGGCTGGACGCATCAAGCTCCATTGACAGCGACCCAGTCACCGGGAAATATTTTCAGGTGGCGACCGTTTCGCGTCTGGTTACAGACAGGGTGCGCCAGGAACAGGAATTGAAGGAAGCCTTGATACGGGCCGAAGCGTCCGACCGCGCCAAATCAGATTTTCTGGCCCATATGAGCCACGAAATCCGCACCCCCCTCAACGCGGTAATCGGCTTTTCAGAAGTAATGCGCGACGAACTGTTCGGGCCGCTGGGGTCGGCCAGATATCTTGATTATATCAATGACATCCATAGCAGCGGCACGCATTTGCTGGGGCTGATCAACGAAGTGCTTGATCTGTCAAAGATCGAGGCCGGCAAAATGGAGCTTCAGGAAGACAGAGTTTGTCTGGAGACCATCGTCGTCACCGCATTTCGTTTCCTGAGGGAACGCGCGCATGGCAAGCAGATCATGCTTAGAAGCCAGCTTCATGCCGCCCCCGATCTGTGGGGCGACCGCCGTGTGCTGACGCAGGTGCTGCTCAATGTGATCGGCAACGCCATCAAATTCACTCCGGAGCTGGGCAGCGTTACGGTTGAGTCGTATGCAGACCCGGCTGGCGATCTGGTTTTGACCGTAACCGACACCGGCATCGGCATTGCGCCGGAGGATATCTCTGTCGTCATGAAACCATTCGGCCAGGTCCGGATCAGCAGTGAGCTCGCAACAGCGGAACCCGGAACCGGATTAGGCCTTCCGCTTTCAGAATCATTCGTAAAAAAACACGGCGGCACTTTTTCCATCACCAGCGAAATTGGCATTGGAACCCGTGTAACCATCACCATACCCGCATCCAGAGTGATGCATGATGACGATGAAAGAGATTTTGAATCCGCTGCGTTTTGATCATCGCCGCGTAAAATAAATCTCTAAACCTGTCTCTTCAACCGGTATAGGATGCCCTAAATTATTAAATCGACCATGTTCTGATCAGACGGGATCGCCTGGGGCGATTCCCTCTGATCAGAACATGGTCTTGTAACTTTCAACGGGCCACGCTGATATGGACAGACATTTACCCTCTTTTCCCACGGTGCGGATGCGCCGTAACCGCAGCGCGGACTGGGTGCGGCGCCTGGTCGCGGAACATGCCCTGTCCGTCAACGACCTGATCTGGCCGGTATTTATCTGTGAAGGCGCACGGCGCAGGGAGCCGATTGCGGCAATGCCGGGTATTGAACGTATTTCAGTAGATCTTGTTCCGGATGCGGCGGAACGCGCTGAAAAGCTGGGTATTCCCGTTATGGCCCTGTTCCCCGCCACTGACCCAAAACGCAAGGACGCGCGCGGATCGGAAGCGCTTAATCCCGATAATCTGGTGAACAGGGCGATCGGGGCGATCAAGCAGCGCGGCTTCAATCTTGGGGTTCTGTGTGACGTGGCGCTTGATCCCTACACAGACCATGGTCATGACGGCGTTCTGGAGGGCGAGATCATCGCCAATGACGCGACAGTGGAAATTCTTGCGGCGCAGGCTCTGGCCCAGGCCCAGGCGGGCTGTGACGTAATCGCCCCCTCGGACATGATGGACGGGCGTATCGGCGCGATACGTTGCGCCCTTGATAAACAGGGGTTTGATCATGTTCAGATCATGGCCTATGCGGCGAAATACGCCTCGGCGTTTTATGGCCCGTTCAGAGAGGCTGTCGGTTCTCAATCCGTGCTGAAGGGCGACAAGAAAACCTACCAGATGGACCCGGCCAATACCAATGAGGCCCTGCGAGAGGTCGCGCTGGATATCGCCGAAGGCGCGGATATGGTCATGGTGAAACCCGGCATGCCCTATCTGGATGTGCTGTACCGGGTGAAACAGCAGTTTCAGATGCCGACCTTCGCCTATCAGGTGTCCGGTGAATACGCCATGCTGATGGGGGCGGCCCGGAACGGCTGGATGGACCAGGAACGGGTCATGATCGAAAGTCTGCTGGCCTTCAAACGCGCAGGCGCCGACGGCGTGCTCAGTTACTTCGCACCAATGGCGGCAGCGTGGTTGAACGAGCGCAAGCAAGGGTGATTTGTAAATCGTGCAGGCCGCTGACAGCACCTGTCTCTGTCATTCTGAGCGCAGCGAAGAATCCCTATTGTTATCAAAACAAGCGAGATCCTTCGCTTCGCTCAGGATGACAAAAGCATTGTCACTCCAGGTCATTGTCATTCTGAGCGCAGCGAAGAATCTCTGCGGCAATGCGATTTAACGAGATTTTTCGCTGCGCTCAGAATGACATAATTTTTTCATTCTACTTCCGTTCAAAGCGTTTTCATAAATGCATCAAGCTCCTGCGGTGAAGAAATACTATACAGGGTCAGGTCCGGATTGATGCGTTTGGCCATGCCGCTCAACACCTTTCCGGCCCCTATTTCGACCACCGTATCAATGCCATTTGCGGCCATGTATTCGATACTTTCGCGCCAGCGCACCAGGCCCGTAACCTGTTGAACCAGCAGGTGGCGGATTTCTTCCGCATCATCCACCGGACCGGCGGTAACATTGGCGATCAGGGCGACGGCAGGGTCAATCATTGCGGTTTTGGCGAGCGCCCCGGCCATGGCGTCTGCGGCGGGCTGCATCAATGCGCAATGAAACGGCGCGCTTACGGGCAGTAACATGCAGCGCTTGACGCCCATTGTTTTGGCGGCCTGAATTGCCGCTTCTACGGCCCCTGCGGCGCCGCTGATCACCACCTGCCCCGGCGCATTATCATTGGCTACCTGACAGACGCCGGCCTTGGCGCCTTCGGCGGCGGCCGCGTTGGCGGTGTCAAGATCGGCCCCCAATAAGGCTGCCATGGCCCCTGCGCCGACAGGCACGGCCTTTTGCATGGACTTGCCGCGTATTTTCAGAAGACGGGCCGTATCTGCGACGCTCATAGCCCTTGCCGCCGCCAATGCGGAATATTCCCCCAGCGAGTGCCCCGCCACCCATTTCACCTTGCCTGCCAGATTAAAGCCCACCTCTTTTTCCAGCACCTTCATAATGGCCAGACTGACGGCCATCAGGGCCGGCTGCGCATTTTCAGTCAATTGCAGTTCTTCGGGCGGCCCCTGCCACATCAGCCGGGACAGATTCTGCTGCAAGGCTTCGTCCACTTCCTCGAACAATTCGCGTGCCGCTTTATAAGTGTCAGCTAAATCCTTGCCCATGCCGACAATTTGACTGCCTTGTCCGGGATATGTGAATGCGCGGGCCATCGTATTTCTCCAAATGTTAATGATGCACCTGTGATAGCGGCGCAGTTCGTCCTGTTCAAGCGTCACGAAATTCGGCTAGCATTCATGATCAGAAATTAAATCCACCGGAGGCAACACCATGACCATTGTTGAAACGCACAGCGGTAAAATCGAGGGCGCAACCAAGGATGGCGTAACCCTGTTCAAGGCTATTCCCTTTGCGGCGCCGCCGGTTGGCGATCTGCGCTGGCTGCCGCCACAGCCGGTCGCGCCCTGGGCCGGTGTCCGGAAATCTGAAAAGTTCAGTGATATGGCCTTGCAGAATGCTTCGATGATGGATGGGCTGTTCGGTGGAAGCCCCTGGCCAGCCAGTGAAGATTGTCTGTATCTGAATGTCTGGACACCGGGCGCGGACAGCAAAAAACGCCCCGTCATGGTGTGGCTGCACGGCGGCGGGTTCGTCATCGGTTCGGGCAGTGAACCTGTTTATGTCAGCGACCGGCTGGCGCGGCGCGGCGACGTGGTTGTGGTCACGGTCAATTACCGGCTGGGCGCATTGGGTTATCTTAATCTGAAAGACGTCACCAATGGCGCGATCCCGGCCACGGGCAACGAGGGCATGCTGGACCAGAT
>JBEBFX010000310.1:0-1455 GCA_040081735.1 Alphaproteobacteria bacterium
CGTCCGACGACGCGGCCTTTGTGACCGGCACGGAAGTGGTGGTCGATGGCGGCTATCTGGCGCAATGATCAATCATGAACAAGGGAAAAAATAAATGAACCGGGTGGATGGCAAAGTTGCATTGATTACGGGCGGGGCGCGCGGACTGGGTGGCATGTCAGCGCAGGTGCTGGCCAAGGGCGGCGCAAAAGTTGTGATCACCGATTTGCGCGAGGACGAGGCGGGGGTGACGCTGGCGGCGATCAAGGCCGCAGGCGGCGACGCCAAATTCTTCAAACATGATGTGGCGCAGGAAGACCAGTGGGCGGCGGCGGTGAAGTTCACGGTCGACACCTATGGCGGCGTGGATATTCTGCTGAACAATGCGGGCATTGGCGGATCGACGCGGCCGCTGGAAGAACTGACCCTGGAAAGCTGGCGGCATCTGCTGTCGATCAATCTCGATGGGGTGTTTCTGGGCTTCAAACACTGCATCCCGTCCATGAAATCGCGGGCGCATCTATGGGCGGGCGGCGGTTCGATCATTTCCATATCCTCGATCATGGGCCTGGTGGGCGGCGCGCGGCAGATGGCTTACTGCGCCAGCAAGGGCGGCGTGCGGCTGTTGACCAAGGCCGCAGCGATCGAACTGGCGCCCGCGAAAATCCGCGTCAATTCCGTGCATCCGGGCTTTATCGAGACCCCGCTTCTGATGAATGAGTTGGAGCGGATGGAAAATAAAACACAGGGGCTGGGCAAGCGTTACCAGAGCAATATCGAGGCGATGCATCCGCTTGGCCATTTGGGCAAGGACATAGATATCGCCAACGCCGTGTGTTTTTTGGCGTCCGATGACGCCGCTTTCATGACGGGGACCGAACTTGTCGTCGACGGCGGTTATACCGCGCAATAATAATTTTTCTTCGTCATCGCGAGCGAAGCGTGGCGATCCAGAGTCGAAAATGCAGACTTTACCGTGTGACTCTGGATTGCCGCGTCGCTACGCTTCTCGCAATGACGGAGTTGTAAAAGCCAGCCTGAAATCACTTAGAGCAGCATGCGGAGGAAAATATGAACCGGGTAGATGGAAAAGTTGCGCTGATCAGCGGCGGCGCGCGCGGCCTTGGCGCCATGTCGGCGCGCAAGCTGGCGGAAGCCGGCGCAAAGGTCGTGATCACCGATCTGCGTGAAGACGAAGCCCAGGACACCCTTGCGGCCATCTGGGCGGCAGGCGGCGACGCGAAATTCTGCAAGCACGACGTGGCGATTGAGGAACAGTGGGCCGCCGCAGTGAAATTCACCGTCGACGCCTATGGCGGGCTGGATATCCTGCTGAACAATGCGGGCATTGCCGGTTCATCCAGACCCCTGGAAGAACTGAGCCTGGATAGCTGGCGGCGGCTGATGTCGATCAATCTGGACGGGGTGTTTCTGGGCACCAAAACCGCCTTGCCGCATCTGAAGGCGCGCGCCGCA
>JBEBFX010000188.1:0-5924 GCA_040081735.1 Alphaproteobacteria bacterium
GATCACACGCCAGCGCGCGCAGATAGGCCGCGCGCAAATCGGCGCCCGCCGCCACCCCGCACGGATTGGCGTGTTTGATGATCGCCACGGCGGGACCGTCAAATTCGGCCACCAGTTCAAACGCCGCATCGGTGTCATTCAGATTATTGTAGGAAAGTTCCTTGCCCTGGATCTGGGCGGCGGTCGCAACACCGGGCCGCGTCTCTGCGCTGACATAAAACGCGGCGCTCTGGTGCGGGTTTTCGCCATAGCGCAACGTTTGCCGCAAACTGGCCCCGAAGGCGATCCGCGATGGAAACGCATCGCCTGTCCGGGCGGCAAACCAGGCGCTGATTGCTGCGTCATAGGCAGCGGTACAGGCGAACGCCTTTGCCGCCAGCCGCCTGCGCAGTTCAAGGGTCGTTGCCCCCTGATGGGCGGCCATCCCGGCCTGGATGACGGCGTAATCTTGCGCATCGGTGGCGACGGTGACATAGGCATGGTTCTTCGCCGCCGACCGTATCATCGCCGGGCCGCCGATATCTATATTCTCGATACATTGCGCAAAGTCGGCGCCGGCCGCCACGGTCTGAGCGAACGGATACAGGTTCACGGCCAGCAAATCGATGCCGCCAATGCCATGAGCTTTCATCGCCTCGATATGCGCCGCATCCTCGCGCAAGGCGAGCAGGCCGCCATGAATTCTTGGGTGCAGGGTTTTCAGCCGCCCGTCCATCATTTCCGGAAAACCCGTGAATTCCGATACATCCCGCACCGGCACGCAGGCGTCACGCAAGGCCTTTGCCGTGCCCCCGGTTGACAGGATTTCAATCCCGTAACCGGCAAGCGCCGTGGCGAATTCAATCAGCCCGGTCTTGTCTGAAACAGAAATCAGGGCGCGCTTAATGGGGGTCAATGTCATGATAAATTCGGCATAGCATGATTCAATCCATCGCGGCAATGAAAGAGGCGCCGCCCCGCACAATCAGCCACAGGCCAGCCAGACCCAGCGCCGCAAGCCCCGATTTTCCTAAGGAAACTGGGCTTCGCGCCCAGCGGATAGCGCACCATGTTCCGGCTGCGGCAACACCAAGGCTGCCTGAAAATGCCAGCACCTGCCCAGGGGATAGTACGGGAAAACTTGCCGCCAGCGCCCACCCAAATCCCGCCAGACCACGTAATGCCCAAAGCACCCGCAAACCCGGCGCGGCATCCCGTTGCAGCCACTGGATCAATAACAGTAGCCCGCTGACGGCGATAACGAGCAGCACAGAACTGGCCAGCGGCGCCCGGCCTGCGGACAGGGCAATCAGTTGCCAGCTGATCAGCACACTGGCCAGCGCGGCAAGACCCGGTTCCTGTTGCAGCCGTATGGCAATCCGCGCCAGGGCGAAGGATAACGGCGCGGCCGCAAGGACAATAAAAGCGCCCAAAATCAGATCGTTCATGCAGTTGGCCGCGCATACACATCCAGATTTGCCGCAACAAAGCGGGTCACCGGAAATTCTTTCACCGCCAGATCGCGGCCTCTGACACCCATCGAGGCGCGCAGGGCCGGATCGCGCAACAGCTTTTCAAGGGCATCGGCAAGGGCGGACGCATCGCGCGGCGGGATCAGGATCGCCGTTTCACCGGCCCGCACGGCATCGCGGCAGCCCGGCACGTCGCAGGTCACCACAGGCAGCCCGCTGGCCGCCGCCTCGATCAGCGTTTTGGAAAATCCTTCGCGGTAACTGGGCAGGCACACGATGTGCGCCTGGCGCAATATCTCCGGCATGATTGTGGTATGCCCCCACCATTCGACGGCGCCGCTGCCGCTCCAGCCGCTCAGCTCCGCCTCGCCAATGCCGCCGGGGCGGTCAAAATCCGCATAGCCGGTCAGAACCATTCGCACCTTGACGCCGCGCGCATGCAAAATCCGGGCGGCCGCAACAAATTCGCGCACCCCCTTTTCCTGCTGCAAGCGCGCCGGCAGCAGGACGATCAGCGGTTCGGGTGGCGCTGTGCTGGCGGGATAAAACACGGCGCTATCCACACCGCAGCCGGGGATCAGCACGGTCTGATCCCGCTTCACCAGATTGGCCCCAATAAACAGGCTGCGGTCGTCTTCATTTTCAAAAATCGTTATGGCGCCGCGGCAGTGCAGGATTACCCGGTAGGCCAGCATCACCAGCCGCCTCAGCGCAAGCGCCTGGGGACTTTGCGCTATGAACACATGCCCGAGGCCGGTGATAAAGAATATCACTTTGCGCAACCGCAACAGACGCGCCGCCAGCCCGCCGTACAGAACCGGCTTGATCGTGATGCAATGCAAAATATCCGGACGCAGCCGCAGCGCCAGACGCCAGATGGCGGCAAGCGCCGATAATTCCCCCAGCCACATCATGGCGCCCCGGCGGATGGGCAAATCGTGCAATTGCGCGCCGCAGCCCCGGATTGCCGACAGATCATCGGCCATATCCAGCGCCGTCCCCTGAAACGGCAGCGCCACATGGGTGTCATAGCCCGCCGCCACCGCCGCCTGCGCCAGTGGCAGAATGTGGGTGACAAAAAATCGGGCGTCATTGATGAGAAACAGCAACCGCGTTGCGCCGCCGCGCTCAGTCATCTTCCGCCCCGGCGGCTTGCAGGAAAGCCGTCATATCGCCGTATAATAACGGTTCAAAGCGCCTGATTTTTTCGTCCGCCCAATCCCACCAGCGAATTTCCAGCATGCGCGCAACGACATCCGGCGAAAAGCGCATCCGGACCACGCGCGCCGGATTACCCGCAGCTATGCCATAGGCTGGGACATTGCGCGCCACAACGGCGCCCGCGCCAATCACGGCCCCGTCGCCTATGGTGACGCCAGACAGAATGATGGCGCGGCCGCCGATCCACACATCGTTGCCGATATGCACCGGCCCGCGCGTCAGGGGCTGCGCGGGCGCCGCATCGGCCATGAAATATTGTGAACGGAACGGATAGCTGGAAGGGCTTTCGAGCGGGTGTTCCACCTGCCCGTAAATCAGCACATCCGGACCGATGGCGCAGAAGGCGCCAATGCGGCACGGGGCCAGCGCGCCTGGGCGCACAAAAATATTGCGCGCCGCGCCATAGGTGTAACGCCCGACCGTGACATGGTCCGGCAAGGTGTCGCGGCGGCGCGGGAAACCCATCGCTGCGCGTATTCTGTTAAAAGCAGACATTCAACCCGTCTCTTTGCCCCCCGCCCGCGCCAGCAGACGGCGCCATTTTACCGCCTTGCCATTGCTATAGACGGGAAGATAGGCAAGGCATACGGCTTTCTCCCAGGACGACAGACGGCTTTGCCGGACTTCCCGGACAAAAAAGCGCAAAAAACTTAACAAGAATGGCCATAATTGCGCGGCCGTACGTGGCTGGTAGCGGCCGGCGGAAATCCCCGTCTCGCGATTATAGAAACTGGTTTGGGGCACGCCAACCGTCTGGTCGTTAACGAAAAATGGCAGCATCGTCATATGGTCCGCCGCCCAAATATAGGGAAAATCCTTTTCCGCCCGGTCAAAAGCCGCATTGATGGCCTGTCTGCGATACAGTCCATAAAACATGCCCCCCGCGCTATGGGACAGCATAGCAAGGACACGGCGAATGCGGCTCTTGTCCCCCGGCAACGGCATCTGGGTTATTCCGGCAATGGTTCCATCCATGCGCATGCGCACGATGCGGGGCGCCGCCATTTGCAGCCCTGCATCCGCCGCAAGCGCGCCGTGCAAGGCCTCAAGATAATTGGGATCATGCCAGTCATCGTAAGCCGCCCACATGAAAAATGTACCCGCCGCCGCCTTCAGCACGAACCGGAAATTCGGCAGTCCGCCAATATTTTCGCCCTGCCGGATGGCGCGGACACGGGGATCACGGGCGGCATATTCGGCAATGATCCGGGGCGTCGCGTCGGTAGAACAATTGTCAGATACGATGATTTCAAAGCAGGTGAAACTCTGCGCCAGCAGCGAGTCAAGCGCCTGCGCCAGATGCGCCGCGCCGTTATAAACCGGCATGCCAATGGAAATGACTGGATGCGTGGCCGGCATGGTGGCGCTGGATTCCTGTCCGGTGATTATCGCTGTTTTCAGCATCGCATTTTTGATTGCTTGCGTACAGTGCGCGGGCTTGCTAACCGGTAGTCCATGAGCGAACGCATCAAGGATTACTGGAACCGGCGCGCCGGTGAAAACAGCGGCAGCCTGACGGCGACGACCCAGGATATCTGGCTGCGGCGGCTGGAGGTGGCGTGTCTGATCGCGATGCTGGAGACGCTGGACCTGCAACCGGGCGCGCGCATTGCCGATATGGGCTGCGGTGACGGCAACACGATACTGGAACTCGCCCGGCAGTTTCCCGATTTCCGGTTCACAGGCTTTGATTACGCGCCGCAAATGATCGAAACGGCGCGCACGCAACTGGCGGCAAGCCCCGCGCTGGCGGGCAGGGTGCAATTCAGCCTGGGGGACGTGAACGACCCCATGGCCAGCGCCGGTCCGGGGCAACTGGATGTGGCGATGACGGATCGCTGCCTGATCAATCTGGAAACCTCCGCCGCGCAATACGCCGCTATTGCCCGTATCGCCGGATGCCTGAAGCCAGGTGGAGTATATCTGGCGATAGAAAATTTTCACGAAGGCCAGAATGCCTTGAATGCGGCCCGCGCCGCCATGGGGCTGCAGGAAATTCCGGTGCGCTGGCACAACCACTTTTTCCATGAAGAAGAATTCCGTCTACTGACAAAACCGCATTTCAGCGGCATTGTCTTTCATGAATTCGCCAGTGCCTATTATTATGCGACGCGCGTCATCTATTCCGCCATGTGCAGCATGCAGGGGGTGGAACCGGATTACGATCACGACATTCAACGGCTGGCGGTGCGGCTGCCGCCCATGGGAAATTTCAGCCCGGTCCGGCTGGCAGTGATGCGCAAAACTGGCTAGGCGTTCTTGCGCAAAATTTCCTTCAGCGCGGTGCATACGCGCAGCACATCCTCGCGCGTCAGGTTGAACCCGCTGGGCAGATTGATGCCGCGCGGCGCAATATCGTATGAAACCAGATTTCGGGCGCGCGCCGCCGCCGCCTGCGGCGTGCGGGAAAATGCCGGAATATCGCTCAGCGGATCGAACATGGGCCGGGTTGCGACGCCATATTCCCTGAACGCCTGCATTAATGCGGGCTTGTCCAGGCGAAACTGTTTTGGAAAAATCGCCGTTACCATCCAGTAGGAATTGCGCACCCCCGCAGCTTCACCATTCAGTGAAATGGCCGGAATATCGGCAAGATAAGCCCGGTACCATTCAAAAATTTCGCGCTTGCGCGCCAGCAGCTCGTCCAGCCGTTCGACCTGGGCCAGTCCCATCGCCGCCTGCATGGCGGACATTTTATATTTGAAGGCCACTTCAGTACTGCGGAAGGATACATCGCCGGGCGCGCGTCCGTGATCGCGCAAAAACTGGCAACGCGCAAAAAAAGCGGCGTCATCGGTCAGCAGCATACCCCCTTCACCGGTGGTCAGGGTTTTGGAACCGTGAAAGCTGAACACGCTGGCGTGACCAAAGCTGCCCGCGCGCCTGCCGCGATAAGCCGACCCCGCCGCCTCCGCCGCATCCTCGATAACAGGAATCTGATACCTGGCCGCCAATGCCAAAATCGCGTCCATGGGCGGCATGGCCCCATACAGATCGACCACGATAATCGCGCGGGTGCGCGGCGTGATGCAGGCGCCAAGCGATTCGGCTGTGACACACCAGCCAACCGGGTCCATATCGGCGAACACCGGCGTTGCCCCCACATAGCTGACCGGCGCGGCCGTGGCGATCCAGGTCACGTCCGGCACAATCACTTCATCGCCGGCGCCAATGCCTAATCCAGCCAGCGCCAGATGCAAACCGGCGGTGCATGACGGCAGCGCCATGGCGTAACGCCGGTTAACGGCGCCG
>JBEBFX010000035.1:0-20809 GCA_040081735.1 Alphaproteobacteria bacterium
CCTGTTCTGGCAGCAGCCGTCAGGGGAAACAGCCGCGGTCGTTGACGCGGCCAGGGAAGCGGAGCGTCTGAAGGGCGCCAAAACGGGCGGCGAAACTGCGGCAGAGCCTGAACGCCCCGCCGGGGAACCCAAGAAAATTGCCGCAAAGGCAAAGAAAAAAGGCTGGCTTGACGGATTGTTCTGAGAGGCCGGAAAAACCTGATGGTCAGATCATCTTGCCTGACAGCATTACTTGGCGCGGCGCTTTGCGCATCACAAGTATTTTTTGCCGGCGCCGCCACAGCGCGGCCCTGGGTGCAGCCGGAAAGCTTTACGCTTGAGAATGGCATGCAGGTCATTGTGCTGCCCGATCATCGGGCGCCCGTGGTGACCCATATGGTGTGGTACCGGGTCGGCTCGGCCGACGAGCCGCCAGGAAAGTCCGGGATTGCCCATTTTCTGGAACATCTTATGTTCAAGGGCACGAAGAAAATTGCCCCCGGGGAATATTCCAAAATTGTGGCCCGGCTGGGCGGCAACGACAATGCGTTCACGTCCTATGATTTCACCGCTTATTTTCAGCGTGTGGCCCTCGACAAATTACCCCAGGTCATGGAAATGGAAGCAGACCGCATGGTCAATCTGCAACTTGTGGATGCTGTTGTCCTGCCGGAACGCGACGTCATTCTGGAAGAACGCAACACCCGCACGGACAATGACCCGGCGGCGCAGTTTTCCGAACAGATGGAAGCGGCGCAGTTTTTGTCCCATCCCTATGGCCGCCCCGTGATCGGCTGGCGCCGTGAAATGGAAACCCTGACCACCCAGGATGCGCTGGATCATTACCGCCGCCATTATGGCCCGGACAATGCCTATCTGATCGTAGCAGGGGATATTACGGCGGCCACCCTGCGCCCGCTGGCCGAGAAATATTACGGGCCGCTGGCCCCGCGCGGCATTCCCGTGCGCCTGCGTCCGATGGAACCCCCGCAGCTTGCCGCCCGGCGCCTTGAAATGTCCGATGATCGGGTTGCCGAACCCAGCTGGCGGCGCAGCTACCTTGCCCCCAGCTATAAACTGCGCGCGGACGGCGATCCGGACGCGCTGGAAGTTCTGTCGCAGATATTAGGGGGCGGCGCCACCAGCCGTTTATACCGCGAACTGGTGATCGGCAAAGCTGTTGCCGCGTCCGCTGCCGCCGGATATCTGGGAACCGTCCTGGATTACGGGCAGTTTTCCGTTCAGGCCGCGCCGCGCATCGGGCAGTCCGTTTCCGTTCTGGAACAGGAGCTTGAAAAGGTTCTGGCGGAACTGTTGACGAACGGGGTCAGCGCCGATGAAGTGGACCGCGCCAAGCGGCAGTTGATCGCATCCGCCGTTTATGCCCAGGACAGCCAGCAAACCATGGCGCAGATATTCGGCGAGGTATTGGCGACAGGCCGCAGCATCGAAGATATTGTCGCATGGCCCGATCGCATTCAGTCCGTTACCCCAGAGCGCGTTAACGCGGCGGCAAAAGCCGTGCTGCGGCCGGAAAATTCCGTGACCGGACTATTGCTGCCGGGTAAGAAATAGTGGGAGCGCCCATGCCACGCTTAATCGCGCTCTGTGTTTTTGCCCTGAGCCTGTTCATGGCGCACCCGGCGGGCGCTGTCGATATTCAGCGCGTGACCAGCCCGGGCGGCATTGAGGCATGGCTGGTGGTACAGCACACCATTCCGCTGATTGCGATGGATTTCGCCTTCAGGGGAGGGGCCAAACTGGACCCCGCCGGCAAAGTGGGACTGGCGACGCTTGCCGCAGCGATGATTGATGAAGGGGCCGGTGATCTGGACAGCCAGGCGTTTCAGAAACGGCTGGAAGAACAGGCGATCCATCTGGGCTTTAAAACAGATCATGACGCCTTTCGCGGCGGCTTGCAGACGCTGACGGAAAATACTGACGAGGCCTTCCGGTTGACCAAACTTGCACTGACCGCGCCGCGGTTTGACACGGAACCCATGACACGGATCAAGGCGCAACTGCTGGCGGGCCTGCAGCATGCAGAAGAAGAACCGGACGCCATTGCCAGCAGGGCATGGTTTGCGGCGGCCTTTCCGGGGCATCCCTATGGACGCCCGGCAGAAGGGGAAGCCGGTGATATCGAAGGCATCGGCGCTGATGACCTGCGCCAGTTTACGGCCCGGCAAATTACCCGTGACCGGTTATTGATCGCGGTCGTTGGAGATATTGATGCGGTCCGTCTCGGCCAGCTTCTGGATACGACATTTGGCGCATTGCCGTTAAGCTCCGAAAAGTCAGTGACTGAGCCTGTCATTCCTGTGGTCAACCGGACAATAGTGATCCAGCGCGACATTCCCCAGACCGTCATGATGTTCGGCCTGCCCGGCCTGTTGCGCAAGGATGCGGATTTCATTCCTGCCTATGTCATGAATTATATTCTCGGCAGCGGCGGCTTCAATTCCCGTCTGACCGTTGAAATTCGCGAGAAACGCGGCCTGGCCTATTCCGTGTATACGCATCTGGCGCCGCTTGCCCAGGCGGGCCTGTTTATTGGCGGCGTGGCGACACAGAATGATCGCGCCAGCGAAACCGTCGCCCTGCTGCGCCAGGAGATGGTCCGTTTGCGCAACGGCGGCATAACGCCCGCAGAACTGGAAGACGCCATCACCTATCTGACCGGGTCTTTCCCGTTGCGCTTTGACAGCAATGAAAAGATTTGCGAACAATTACTGGAGATGCAACTGGAAGATATCGGGATAGACTATCTTGACCGGCGCAACGAGCTGGTGCGCGCTGTTACCCGTGAGGACGTGGACCGGGTGGCCAAAAAACTGTTGAACGCCGATAATTTACTGCTGGTTTCGGTTGGCCAACCCAACGGGAAAAGCCCTGCTGAATGAGAAGGCGCCGATGAGTTATACCCAGAATATTGAGGGCTGTTTCGGTGTGGACCGGCTTGCCAGGCCGGACTTCGAGGCCGTTCTGGCCGGGACAGCGCCTGCCCTGGCGCGGTTGCGTGAACAGCATGGCGACGGCTCCCTGCCGCTGTTGCGCCTGCCGGAGGCGCGCGGCGATCTGGAGGCCTGCGAAAAACTTTCGGCGCATCTGTTGAAGGACACGGCCGATCTGGTGTTGCTTGGCACCGGCGGGTCCAGTCTCGGCGCCCAGGCGCTGGCCCAGAGTGTGGACAAATACCGCCCGATCGGCGGCGGACGCGACGGCGGGCCCCGGGTTCATTTTCTGGATAATCTTGATCCCTTTGCCATGGATGCGGTGCTGGGCCGGCTTGATCTGCGCACCACCCGTTTCCTGGTGATTTCCAAATCCGGCAATACCGCTGAAACCATGAGCCAGGCTTTGTCGGCTGTTGCAGCGCTGGAGGCCGCAGGCGCCGGCAAAACCATGAAACAGCATTTCGGCGTGATTACGGAACCTGGCGACAGGGCCATACGGCGGCTGGCCGCGCAGTATGACATTCCCGTTGCCGATCACCCCCAGGGCGTGGGCGGGCGGTATTCGGTATTGAGCAGTGTTGGCATGGTTCCGGCCTGTTATCTTGGGCTGGACGGGGCGGCGGTGCGCGATGGCGCCGCTGACGTGCTGGCCCCGGTTCTGAACGGCGCAAAACCCGCCAATGTTCCCGCCGCTCTGGGGGCCGCATTGACTATAGCCTGCGAAAACCAGCTGGGCGCGCGCAGCCAGGTCGTCATGCCCTACGGGGACCGGCTGGAACGCTTTGCCATGTGGCACCGTCAGCTATGGGCGGAAAGTCTGGGCAAGGATGGCAAAGGCACCACGCCCATTGCCGCCCTTGGCCCGGTTGACCAGCACAGCCAGTTACAACTTTATCTGGGCGGGCCGCGTGACAAACTTTATACGGTGCTGACCCAGGCGCTGGCGGGCAAGGGGCCGCGCATTGTCAGCGCTGACCCGGAGCTTGCCTATCTGAACGGCCGCACAGTGGGCGATCTGGCGGACGCCGAACAACGCGCCACCATTGACACCCTGATCGCCAATACGCGCCCGGTCCGCACCCTGCATGTGCCTGTGCTGGATGCGCGCGCGATGGGCGCCCTGTTCATGCATTTCATGCTGGAAACGATTATTGCCGCGCACCTGCTGGGCGTTGATCCATTTGACCAGCCCGCCGTCGAGCAGGGCAAGGTGCTGGCGAAAAAATATCTTCAGGATATGCGGGGATGACCCTGCGGCGCCTGCCGGAAGAAATCGTTAATCGCATCGCGGCCGGCGAAGTGATTGAACGCCCGGCAAGCGCCGTTAAGGAACTGGTCGAAAACGCCATCGACGCCGGGGCGCGCCGTATTGATGTGGCGATTGCAGGCGGCGGGCGCGAACTGATTTCGGTAAGCGACGATGGCAGGGGCATGACATGCGAAGAGCTTGTTCTGTGCATTGAGCGCCACGCCACCTCAAAACTTGACGGCGACGATCTGTTCAATATTGCAACGCTCGGTTTTCGCGGCGAAGCGCTGCCCTCCATCGGTTCCGTCAGCCGTCTGACCATTACCAGCCGGGGCGCAGACGCCGGTGATGGCGCCTGGATGATCGCCGTTACCGGCGGCGCCATTAGCCAGCCTGTGCCTGCCGCCGGACGCCGGGGCACACTGGCCGAAGTGCGCGATCTGTTTTACGCCACGCCCGCGCGCCTGAAATTCCTGAAAAGTGAACAGACCGAACAGGGCGCCATAACCGACATGGTGAAACGCCTGGCAATGGCCCACCCGCAGATCAGTTTCAGCCTGACCCACAACGGGCGGCGCACGCTTGATCTTGCCGTCGAACAGGGTGATTTGCAGGACGCCCGGACCGCGCGCCTCAGCGCCATCATGGGGCGCGAATTTGGCGAAAACAGCATTGCGGTAAATGCCCTGCGCGAGGGCATACATCTGGGCGGGCGCGCAGGGCTGCCGACATTCAATCGCGGCACGGCGCAGATGCAATATCTGTTCGTCAACGGACGCCCGGTGCGCGACAAAATGCTGCACGGCGCGGTGCGCGGGGCCTATCAGGATTTTCTTGCCCGCGACCGTCATCCGGCGCTTGTTCTGTTCCTGACCATTGACCCGCATCAGGTTGACGTGAATGTGCACCCCGCCAAGGCCGAGGTGCGCTTCCGGGATACGGGTTTAATCCGTGGACTGATTGTATCGGCCCTGCGGCATGCGCTGGCTGGGGCGGGGCATCGCGCGTCCACGACGATCTCCACCGCAGCACTTGGCGCGATGCGGCCCGGCGGCTTTGGGCCGCCGCGTGCATCCTCCGGCCAGATTGCAGCCGCCATGCAATTTCAGGCGCCCGATCAGATTACCGGATTTTCCGAGCCTTCTGTGCGCTTTGAAATGCCGGATTTCGCCTCGCAAACGGTAACGGATTATCCGCTGGGCGTGGCGCGCGGCCAGTTGCACAATACCTATATCATTGCGCAGACTGAAACCGGCATTGTGATTGTCGATCAGCATGCGGCCCATGAGCGTCTGGTGCTGGAGCGCATGAAACAGCATCTGCAAACCGGGCATGCGCCGGGGCAAATGCTGCTGCTGCCCGAAGTTGTGGAAATGGACGAAGCGGCGGCGGCGGCCCTTGCCGGGCGCGCCGATGAACTGGCGGCGCTGGGCCTGATACTGGAAGCCTTCGGCCCCGGCGCCGTGATGGTGCGCGAAACCCCGGCGCTTTTGGGGGACTGCGATATTGCGGGATTGCTGCGCGATCTGGCGGATGACTTGCATGAATGGGGCGCCACCCATTCCCTGAATGAAAAACTTGAAGAGGTTTGCGCCTCCATGGCCTGTCATGGCAGCGTGCGCGCCGGACGATCCCTAAACGCGCAGGAGATGAATGCGTTGCTGCGCGAAATGGAAACCACGCCCCATTCCGGCCAGTGCAATCATGGCCGCCCGACCTATGTTGAACTGAAACTCGCCGACATAGAAAAGCTGTTTGGACGCCGCTGATGGCGGCGCGGGTTAATCCAGCTCGAACGCATCTTTGTACTCCAGCTTCAGCGCCGGATCCTGATCCGCCTTGCGCAGCACGCAATTACCGATGGCCAGCAGGTCAAGCCCCGTGCCCATCAGGCACCTGAACGCATCTTCGGGCGTGCAGACAATCGGTTCGCCGCGCACATTGAAACTGGTGTTCACGATCACCGGACAGCCGGTCAGGGCATAAAACCGCGAAATCAGGGCGTGATACAACGGGTTGGTTTGGACATGCACGGTCTGAATGCGCGCGGAATAATCCACATGGGTGACGGCCGGAATGTCAGAACGCGGAATATTCAGCCTGTCGATCCCGAACAGCGCATCCTGCGCAACCGTCATTTTCAGACGTATGGCTTCAACCACGTCCGCCACCAGCAGCATATAGGGGGATGCGCCATCCAGCGCGAAATATCCGGCGGCATGTTCATACAGCACCGAGGGCGCGAAGGGGCGGAAACTTTCGCGGTGTTTTACCTTGAGATTAAGGTTTTTTTGCATAACGGGAGAACGCGCGTCCCCCAGTATGGAACGCCCCCCCAGGGCGCGCGGGCCGAACTCCATGCGCCCCTGAAACCAGCCCACGGCATCCCCATTTGCTATGGCGCGGGCGGTGACGTCCAGCATCGCATCCTGGCTCAGCACCTCAAATTTCGCACCCGCGGCAAGCAGCCGCCGCTCGATATCGTCCTGGGCATAGGCCGGCCCAAGATAACTGCCCGCCATGCGGTCGGCGGACATTTTTAATTTCCCGTTGCCCGCGGGCGGCGCCGTGCGTGCTTGATCCTTATACAGATGATAAGCGGCAAGCGCCGCGCCAAGTGCGCCGCCCGCATCGCCTGCGGCAGGCTGCACCCAGATATTTTCAAATGCCCCGTCGCGCAGGATTTTGCCATTGGCGACACAGTTCAACGCCACGCCCCCCGCCATACACAGGTTTTTTTGCCCGGTTTCCCGGGCCAGCGCACGGGTCAGGCGCAGCACCACTTCTTCCACCACCGCCTGGACAGACGCCGCCATATCCATATGAAATTCTGTCAGCGGCTGTTGCGGGGCGCGTACCGGATGCCCGAACAGATCAGCAAATTTACGGCTGATCATGGTCAGGCCGGTGCAATAATCAAAATACGACTGGTCGAGGCGGAACGAGCCGTCGGCCTTCAAATCCATCAGATGATCGAAGAATTTATGCGCGTAACGCGGCGCGCCATAAGGGGCGAGGCCCATAACCTTGTATTCGCCGGAATTGACCTTGAAACCTGTATAATAGGTGACCGCAGAATAAAGCAGGCCCAGCGAATGCGGAAAATGCATTTCCTTGAACACTTCAAGTTTATTGCCGCGCCCGATCGCCGCTGAACAGGAAGCCCATTCTCCGACCCCATCAAGGGTCAGCACGGCGGCCTCTTCAAAGGGTGACGGGAAAAATGCGCTGGCCGCATGGCTCAGATGATGTTCGCTGAACAAAAGCCGGATTTCCCAGTCGAAGTTTTCGTCATATTTGCAAAATTCACGGCGCAGCAAATCTTTCTGAAACAGTTTTTCACGCAGCCACAGCGGGATCGCCATACGGAAAGATTTAAATCCGCGCGGCGCAAAAGCCAGATAGGTTTCCAGCAGCCGTTCAAATTTCAGAAACGGCTTGTCGTAAAAGGTGACGAAATCCACCTCACTCAGGCTCACGCCGGCCTCGGACAGGCAATAATCCACGGCGCTGGCGGGAAACCGCGCATCGTGTTTTTTGCGGCTAAAGCGTTCTTCCTGAGCCGCCGCCACAATGCGCCCGCCGTCGACAAGCGCGGCCGCGCTGTCATGATAATAGGCTGAAATACCAAGGATGCGCATCGGGGGCTTGCTTAAAACAGCGTGTAGATAAAGGGCGCGATAGCTGACCCCTGACTCAGCACGATCAGTCCTCCAAACAGCGCCATCATCAGCAATACCGGCGCCAGCCAGTATTTTTTTCTGGCCCGCATGAACGCCCAGAACTCTTTGACAAATGCCATGCCCTGCCTCAGAACTGGTTTTTCAGCGAAGCCGGGGGCGGCCCCGGCGGATCACGCGCGATCCAATAGCTTTGCGCCGCGCGGTCAAATTTCAGGTTCAGCGGCCGCGCCCCGGACAGCCGCATCAGCCAGCCGATCGGCGTAATTGTAAGATAGAACAGCAAACCCAGAAAAACCGGACTGACAATGGCGTTCAAAACTAATCCAAACCGGAACCATACGCGGTTGAATGGAACCAGCAGCCGGGGGGCAAACAGCGCCGCGATAAAAACCAGCACAGAGGCGCCCAGCCAGTAAATGGCAAGGCCGCCGCCATTCCACCAGGCCAATCCGGAAAGCAGCGCAAATAATCCCCCAAAGACAAGCCCGAAAGCCCGCTCTGACCCCATCGTGACGTCATGGGCTGCGCCGGTATTTTCATGCGTCATAAAACCAAATCCATCTTGTCCGCGCTGTGCTCCGTACAAATCCGTGTGCGCATATCCGGTTACGAAATCGGGAAGGCCGTGGCGCCGTGATGGCCCGTCTGCAATAACCAGCGCTTGTTCGCCTCCAGGATCAGGCAGGTAAGTTTGCCGGTGGCGTGTGCGCCCGTATCGATACCGATGCGGTTAGGTTTTATTTCCACTTCATTGCAGATCGTATGGCCGTGCACCACGACTGCGCCAAAGTCTTGCGTGTGTTTCAGAAACGGCCCGCGAATCCATTTCAGATCCATTTCCGATTGCGCATCAAGAGACACGCCCGGGCGCACCCCGGCATGGGCAAAGAAATATCCCCCGGACCTGTGACAGGATTTCAAATTGCGCAAAAACGCCATTTCATGGGGCTGTATGGCCCCAGCCAGCAATCTTGCCGCACGCTGCAATGGCGCCAGCTGACTGAATTCCGATGGCGCCGGAATGCCATATTCGCGCAGCACCGAATCACCCCCCGTATTCAGCCAGCCTGTCCCGCTAGCCGGGTCTTCGAGAAAATCAAGCATCATGGCTTCGTGATTGCCGCACAAATGCAGCTTGCTGAACCCCGGCGGGGTATCGTCCATCGCCATCGCCATCGCCATCACCCTGCGGCTGCCGGGGCCACGGTCTATATAATCCCCCAGATAGACCAGCTGGTTGCGCGACCACCCCCGCGCCGCGGCATCATCTGCAATCATCGCATGCAACTGCGCCAAAAGATCGGCGCGGCCATGAATATCGCCTATAATATACAGGCGTTCACCCGCCGGCACAGTCACCGTGGCGCTACGGGCCTTGCCCCCCAACAGACGTTTCAGGCTGAAATTCGATATTGGCATTGCCGCCCGTTATACACATTGCAGAACCAGACGTCATTGATCGCGTTAACGCTCTGGAAACCACACTCTGAAACAATCAGACGTTGCCATATTACTGAACGGTCATTTATGCCAGCATTACCGGTATTGGGCGGCAGCGGCGCGCACCCGCCAAGCAGTCAGGAAGACGCCCTGTATGATTTTGCAGCCCGGCTTGCCCATCATAAAGAAGGGCGCCGCGCCGTGCATGTGCGCCTGTCCCGATTAATCCCTGGCAACCGCCTTGAACATCATATTCGCATTGTCATGAATACATTTGAGCCGTTGCTGCGCAAATTCAACGGTCAATTGTTCAGAATGTGGAACAATGACGTGATCATTGGCGTTAAGGCTGCACATATTTCGGACATAGATGACTATATCCTGAAACTGCGCTTTTTGTTTTCCGAAGATCCTCTTCTGACCAATGCAGATCAGACGGAACCGCAATTTTGCGACTGGTACGATATGGAGGCTGACCATCCCGCCTTTAAGAGGCTGGCGCACTCCTTCATCAGCCAAGCCACAGCGCAACGCCAGAATGCCGCCCTGGCGGCGCGCGCCCCTGTGGATGCCGTGAAGCCGTTGCCCGCAGCAGAAGCCGAGATGGCTTCCCCGCTGACACCGGTGCTGCTTGACCGGCTGGAAGCCGCCCTGCGCGGCGCCGATCTCAGCCCCCTGATCGACCGGCAATTGATTTGCGCCGTCGTGGGCGGCAGCAAACCCCAGCCCGTGCTGTCCCAGCATTTCGTTTCGATCCGCGCCATTCAGAACCGGTTCTTGCCCGGCGTCAATTGCCTTGGGGATCGCTGGCTGTTTCAGCGTCTGTGCCAGGCGCTGGACGTCCGGATGCTGGCGGCCCTGCCGGGAATGGCGAAAGACGCCGCAGAACCCCTGACGATCAATATCAATATCAGCACAATATTATCCCCTGAATTTCTGAAATTTGATGCTGCAATGCGCCATGTTACCCACCGGGCCGTCGTGCTGGAATTGCAGAGCATCGATCTGTTCGCCAATATGGGCGGCTATATCTTTGCCCGCGACTTTGCCCATGATCGCGGCTACCGTGTGGCGCTGGGCGGACTGGATCATCTGTCATTCCCGCTTCTGGATCGCGCAAAACTTAAACTGGATTTCGAAAAAATCATGTGGAACCCCGAAATCATACGCAGCTTTAATTCGGATCGGCGTGAAAGCTTCGCGAAGGCCATAAAGCAGGCCGGGCCGGCCAGGATAATTCTGTCCCGTTGCGCAAGCCAGGACGCTGTCGATTTTGGGCTGGATGCCGGCATCAGGCTGTTCCAGGGGTGGCATATTGACCATATGCTGGCAAGCGCCTGAAAAAGTCTGTATTCATTGGCGCATGACATCTTCCGGCACCCCCGCCCTTCGCATAACCGGCCTGACCAAGCATTTCGGCGCCGTTCTGGCCGTGGATTGCATTGATTTCGAGGTTGCCAGAGGCTCCATCACCGCGCTGTTAGGCGGAAATGGGGCTGGAAAAACCACGACCATCGCGATGATACTGGGCCTGGTTGAACCTACCGCCGGATCAATAGACGTATTGGGATTGCCGGTGCCAGAACATTATCATCGCGTTCTGCCCCGCATGAATTTTGAAAGCCCTTATGTTGATCTGCCGCACCGCCTGACGGTTGCGCAAAATTTGAATGTATTCGCCATGCTGTACGGGGTGACTGACCGGCGCGGCCGCATTGCCGAACTGGCGAAAGATCTGGAACTTGCTGAATTTTTGCATCGCCCGGCGGGGCAGTTATCCGCCGGACAAAAAACCCGCGTGTCACTGGCCAAATCCCTGATCAATTTACCTGAACTTTTACTGCTGGATGAACCGACCGCTTCGCTCGACCCGGATACAGCGGACTGGGTGCGCGGATATCTGGAAAATTATTGCGCCACGCGGGGCGCCACGATTTTGCTGGCTTCGCACAATATGGCCGAGGTGGAGCGCATGTGCGATACAGTGCTGATGATGCGCACCGGCCGCATCGTGGATTCCGGAAATCCTGGCGCCCTGATCGCGCGCTACGGGCGCAGCACGATGGAAGAAGTGTTTCTGGATATTGCGCGCGGCACCGGCAAGGGCGCTGAACTGATACAGTCCGCAACCTGAAGCATGCTTTATCCAGCGGCTTCCCGGATTTTCAATTTTCGGGTTCAACCCAGGGAATGGCTGAAATTTCGATGCCTTCCTCGCGCAGGTCCCTGACTTCCTGAAGTGTCGCGTCGCCGTAAATATTGGCGGCGTCGCGTTCGCCATAATGAATTTTTCGCGCGACTTCCGGAAATTTCTCACCGACATGTTCGGCGTTCTGTTCTACATGGGCCCGCACCTGGCGCAGGAACTGGCGCATTTCCGTTTGACCCTGCGCCACCTTGGCGGGCATGCGGCCGGGGCCACTATTACCCTTGGACGCAATATTGGGCGCCATAATGGCCTTGCTGATGATTTTGGAGCCGCATTCAGGGCAGCTGAGCGAACCGGCGCCGCTCTGGGCGTCATAGGCGGCGCTGTTTGCGAACCAGCCTTCAAAGCCGTGTTCATGCTCACATATGAGATCAAAATGTATCATTGGCGGCCCTGTCTGGCGCTGTCACGATGCGGCTATCATCTCATAGATGGCACGGCCCGAGGGGATCGGCAAGCGTTCAGGCGGCAGATTTGCCGGCCGGCCGGCCTCGCGCGCGCCATTGCTCGATAACCCCCGTCGCCCGTTCGACGGGCATGGTGTCGAAAAGCTGGCATACCGCCTGCAATCTTGCGGCCGGCACCGCCTTGCCCGTCCGGGCGCGTTCCAATAATAATGTGATCGTCGCAAATTGCGAGCGGTCGGCGCCAATGGCCCGGCACACAACGGCCATGCCCTGACCTTCGCCCTCAAACGCCAGGCTGGTTATGGTGCGCGCATCGAGTTCGCACATCACGGCCAGTCCTTCGAGGAAAAGATTGAGGCGCTTTTCCCGCAAGAACCCGATTATCCGGTTGAGTGACAATTCGCCGGAAGCGCGCATTTTTGCAACCAGCGCGGCAGCCTTGTTGATTGCCACAGGCCCGGAGGCCGCCGCCGCAACGGTCACCGGCGATGCGGCGCCGCGAAAGGCGGCATCCAGAATATCGCCGTCAATGTCGTATCTGGACTGAATTTCAGATCTGAGATTATTCGATACAAAGGCAAACATTTTTTGCACGAGAACAGGCGATAGATCGTCACGGGCGATCAGCGGGCCTTGCAGGTTCGGCTGCACCTTGCTTTCGGTCACCAGATATTCCAGCGCCGCACCAGAGATTTCAGCGCTTTTATTGTTTACCAGCGCCTGCAGCACATCGGGTTCTTCCGATTGCACCAGGGCGTTGCTGACAGCCGCCGTGATGCCCGAACGCATGGCAACCCCAAGCCGGTGGGCATTGGTCTTGTTCATCACGATTTCAACCAGATCCGTTTCATCCAGCAGGGGGCTGAGGGAAATAACCGGGGCGGATACGGAAATTTCATCAGATGCGAGGGCTAGAATCAGCTGTTTCGGCGCCCGGTCGCTCGCAGCCAGCTGATGCGCCAGACTGGACCGCAACTGGGATTCGAAATCACGCGATAATTGAATTAAAATGTGGCCCGCGACCTCTTTTTCCTGGGGATTGAGCAGACGCGGCGCTTGCAGGCAAATATCCGTGATCTTCTGCGACAACGCAAATCGCGCCGCAGGATCCGGATCGCGCGCCAGTTCGATAAGATCAATGAGTGAAGAATTTCCCATGCCTTCAGGATTTTACCCGCGAGGCCTTACCAAAGGGTAAAATCCTGAAGCCATCATCCGGAATGGGGCCCATCCAGTTCAAAGGGCACATCGTGGCGTAATGACGGCACCTGGGCCCGCGCCTTTATGACCTGCTCAGGGTCTATTTCGGCCAAAATGTAGCCCACTTCTTCGCCTGCATCCGCCAGCACCTCGCCCCATGGGCCTATGATCAGGCTATGGCCATAGGTCTTGCGGCCATCCCCGCTATGGGCGCCAGTTTGCGCCGGGGCCAGCACATAACAGCCGGTTTCAATGGCCCTGGCGCGTTGCAGGACATGCCAATGGGCCTCACCGGTGGTTTTTGTAAAGGCGGCGGGAATCGTCAAAAAATCGGCCCCCTGCTTCGCCAGCGCCCTGTACAGATGCGCAAAGCGCAGATCATAACAAATGCTCAGTCCCAGCCGTCCCCAGGGCAGATCGTGCAGAACGGCGCGCTGGCCGGGAACGAAACTTTTTGATTCGCGGTAACGCTCGCCATTCGGCAAATCCACGTCGAACATGTGAATTTTATCATAGCTCGCGGCAATCCGCCCCTTTGGATCAAACAGGAAACAGCGATTGGCGGCCCTGGTTTCCGCCACCCGGATGGGCATCGAGCCAATCAGCAGCCACACCTGGAGTTCTGCGGCAAGCGCGCCAAACGCCGCCACCGCCGGGTCTTCATTCTGGGCAAAGGTTTTATCGCGGATGACGTCCGCCTGCATCCGGGTCACCATGGTGGTGACTTCGGGCGTTGTGATGAAGCGCGCGCCCCTGGCTGCGGCCTGACGCGCAAGCTCTGTAACGGTTGCAATATTCTCGGCAACGATTGCGCTGGAATTGAGTTGAAGGCAGGCCGCCGTAAAAATCTCACCCATGCGCCGTCATCCTTGTAAATCAATCCGCCAGCAGAACATCTAGTTTGCCGGCCCCTTCGAGGGCGTAGAGTTCATCACAGCCGCCCACATGGCGTTCACCGATAAAAATTTGCGGAACCGTATAGCCGCCTTTGGCGCGCAGGGTCATTTCCGGACGCGCGCCGGGTGTCGTGTCCACGTCAATTTCATCATACTTGACACCCTTTCGCTCAAGCAGCGCCTTGGCGCGGTGGCAATACGGGCAAAACATCGAACTGTAGATAATAATCCGGGGCATGACGATCCTGCGCCTGTGTTAGACCAAGAATAATAATATAGAGATGCTAGCCTGATCGGACAACCCGCGCCAGACTTAACACATCAACCTGCAAGGCCCCCGCCCTGCGCAATGCGCGCGCGCAGGCCCGGGCCGTGGCGCCCGTGGTTAGCACATCATCAATCAATAAAACCTTACGCCCGGAGAGGATGGCTTCGCGGCCGGGACGGACGGCTATGGCGCCCCGCAGGTTACGCAGACGGGCATCCCGGCTAAGACCGCCCATCGACGGGGTATGCCGGGTGCGAACAAGGGCGTCCACGCTTACAGCCGCGCCGCCAAGACGCGCCAGGGCGAGCGCCAGAACCGCCGACTGATTATAACGCCGCCTGAACAGTCTTTTCCGATGCAGCGGAACCGGTACGATCACCCCGGCGTCCAAAAGTAAATCCGCCCCGGCCCGCGCCATCCAGGCGGCAAACGCAGGCGCGCCTTCCATCCTGTCGCCATGCTTGAAAGCCAGGATCATCTCCCTGCTGGCGGCATCGTACTGGAATACGGCGCGCGCCCGGTTAAATTCCGGCGGATCAGCCAGACAGGCGCCGCAGGTGAACTCGGCCCCCTCTCCCAGTCCAAACTGAAAAGGCTGGCCGCAATGGGCGCACAGCGGAGCGGTGATAAAATTGATGGCGCTCCAGGCTTTTGCGCTCAGCTGTCCCTGCCGGTCCACGATTTCACCTGTGGCCAGGCAGCGCGGCGGCAATATGGCATCCGCCAGCATCGCGCCTAACGGTGCAATTTTCCGCATCCAGCGATGCATTGCGTCAATCCCCCGCCTTCATGTTTCCGTTTACAGTCAGGTGTAATAGTATCCCGCATTATGCACACAGAACCAGACCCTGACGCGCCCTTTGACCGCAGTCTGCTGCGCCGGCGCCGCCAGCGCGCGGCGGCCGGGCTTCCCGCTCATGATTTTTTGCTGCGCGAGGCGGGTGCGGGGCTGCTGGAACGGGTTGTTGACGCCCGGCGGGAATTTCCCTCGGCGCTTAATCTGGGCTGTCATCGCGGCGAATTAATCGAACTGCTGTCCCGCCACCCAGGGCACGGCATCGGGCAGATCATTCAGTGCGATATGGCGCCTGCCATGATCAGTGCCGCAGCAGGGCTTCGGCTGGTTGCAGATGAAGAAGCCCTGCCGTTTGCGTCGCAGAGTTTTGATCTGGTCATGAGCGTGCTGGGCCTGCACTGGGTCAATGATCTGCCCGGCAGCCTGGTGCAAATCCGCCGGATATTGCGCCCGGATGGTCTGTTTCTGGCGTCGATGTTCGGCGGTGAAACCCTGCGCGAGCTGCGCCACTGCCTTGCGGAAGCCGAAATGGCCTGCGACGGCGGCCTTAGCCCGCGCGTTGCGCCCTTTGTGGATGTGCGTGACGCCGGGGCATTGTTGCAACGGGCAGGATTCGCCCGTCCGGTGGCCGATGTGGACACCCTCACGGTCAGCTATGACGGCCCGATGGCGCTGATGCGGGAAATTCGCGGCATGGGGGAAAGTAATGTTTTGCGCGCCCGGCGGCGGCGATTTTTGCGCCGCGAAACGCTTGCTGCGGCCGCGCGGCTGTACAGGGATAAATTCAGCGCACCGGGTGGACGGGTGCTGGCCACCTTTCAGATCATCAATCTGACCGGATGGGCCGCGTCAGGCGAAACGGGTCAATTCCGGAGAATCAGGCCCCAATTGCAGCCGCAATAGCCGTCAAGGTGCCGGAGACCTGGTTACCCAGGGCAAATATCGTCACCATTACGCCAAGGGCAATGCCGCTTGCGATCAACGCATATTCGATCGCTGTAGCGCCGGAAGTCTGATCCAGAAATTTCACAAGCGCTTGCATCCTAGCCATCCTTTGACGTTGTCAGGCCCCAACCAAGGTAACATGGGTATGAAGCCTAATCCGGCAAGATTAATATTTTACTGGATTTTCAAAAAATGTTGCAATGGCCCGATCAGGGGTTCATCCGCCGCCGGCATCGGGTAATCACATAAATGTGACGCCGCCGCCCAGATCAGATTTTGCGCCTCACGCGGGCGGCATTCACCGCGCCATTGCCGGCACGCATAAAGCGGCATCAGCAAATGAAAATCCCCCGATTCGGGGCCATAACTGTGTGAGGCAAAGCACAGGGGGATTAAATTCCGGGGTTCCGCCGCAATGCCCAGTTCTTCGTGAAGTTCGCGGATCAAAGCGGCTTCGGGGGTTTCGCCCGGTTCGCATTTGCCGCCGGGAAATTCCCACAGACCGGCCATGGGTTTTCCCGGCGGGCGCTGGGCCAAAAGCACCCGGTTTTCACTGTCTATCAGCGCGCAGGCAACGGCCAGGACCAGACGGTTCACGCCGCCCGCCACTGGTATCGCAGGATCACGCGTAGTCCGCCGCGATCGGGAACCTCTTCTTCCCAGCGTTCCCGGTGCTCAAATCCGCATTTAGTCAATACACGGATAGATGCGGCATTGTCTTCAAATACCACCGCGTCAAGCCTCCGGCAGCGCAGGGATTCGGCGCAATAATTCATTACCGCCTGCAACGCCTCGCTGGCATAGCCGTGCCCCCAATAGTCCCGCCCAAGCCAATAGCCGGTTTCCATCGGCGCAACATCCGCGACGACCCCGATCAGGCCGATCAGCGCCGCGTCCTGGCGGCGCACGATGGCGAAGACAAATTCCTTACCAGCACCCGCTGCACGCAGCGCCAGCTCAACAAAATTTCGCGCCTCCTTATCTCCATAAGGGAACGGCAGATTTGCAGTCTGTTTCGCCACTTCCCAGTCATCGGCAAGGGGCTGGATCAGGGCCGGGTCACTGGCATTCAAGCAGCGCAAAATCAGACGCGGCGTTTGCGCGATCACGTCTGCCGCAGCGTCAAGTTTCATGAGCGGTAATCCGCATTGATGTCGATATAGCCATGGGTCAAATCACAGGTCCAGACCGTCGCCGCAGCCCTGCCGGCGCCCACATCCACGTCGATGGAAATTTCGTCGCCCTTCATATGCGCCGTCACCTGGGATTCTGAATAGGCCGGATCGGCCATGCCGTTTTTGGCCACCGGCAGATCGCCGATACGCACCACAAGCGCGTCACGGCTGGCGGCCTCGCCCGCTTTGCCCACCGCCATGACAATGCGGCCCCAATTAGCGTCTTCGCCCGCAATCGCGGTTTTCACCAGAGGCGAGTTGGCGATCGCCATGGCGATGCGTTTGGCGGCGCGCGGCGATGCAGCCCCGCTTACCCGGACCGAGATAAATTTGCGCGCCCCTTCTCCGTCACGCACCACCTGACGCGCGAGATCCTCCATCAGGGCCTCAAGTTTATGGCGAAAATCGCGCAGGCGCGGATCGCCCGCCCGCGTAATGGCCCCATGCGCCGCCTTTCCGGTAGCAAACAGCATGACGGTGTCGCTGGTGGAGGTATCGCTATCCACCGTAATTCTGTTGAAGCTGCCCGCAACGGCCTTGCGCAGCAGCGCATGCAGGACATCCCCCGGAATCGCGGCATCCGTCGCCACATAAGCCAGCATGGTCGCCATATCCGGGGCGATCATGCCAGAACCCTTGGCGATGCCGCCGATACGGACTTCGGCGCCATCAATAATGGCCGTGGCGCAGGCGCCTTTTGAGAAGGTATCGGTGGTGCAGATCGCCCCGGCCCCTGCCTGCCAGGCCGCCGCATCAAGATTTGCGGCAAGGGCAGGCAAAAGCCGGGTAATCTTTTCCGCATCCAGTGGCAGGCCGATCACGACCTGACCGGCGCGGCACCCAAGCGCCTTGGCCGCGGCGCCAGCACAGGCTTTCAGGGCCAATTCCCCGTTTTTGCCGGTAAAGGCGTTGGCGTTGCCCGCATTGACCAGCAGGGCGCGCGCCGCGCCATAGCCATCTGGAAGGTGTGCGCGGCACCAGTCAACCGGCGCCGATGGCGCCCTGGAGGTGGTAAACATCCCGGCAACCACTGTCCCCTTGTCAAACGCCATCAGCAGCAGATCATCACGGCCCTGATAGCGCATGCCGCTGGCCGCAACCGCAAGGCGCACGCCTGCAACCGGAAGTATTTCGGGAAAGTTTTTTGGGGCAAGCGGCGAACGGGGTAAACTGGCGGACATAAGCAACTCCTGGTAAATCCTAAGCAACATAGTAAGTCCTTATAAAGCAAGGCTCAATATAGAATTCACGGGCGCCGGATGCGGTCCGCCTCGACACCCCAGAACATTGACATCGCCGGCGGCGGACCTTATGTCTCAGCCCTGCCCGTGGATTGGCAAAAAAGGACTTTTCAGGCAATGATGGGACTAAGCGCCTTGGCGCATCGGTTTTTCGGTTCGCCCTCTGACCGCAAATTAAAAAAGCTGCACCCCCTGGTGGCCGCAGTCAATGCACTGGAGCCGGAAGTGGCGGCGCTGGACGATGAAGCCCTGCGCGCCCGGACCGCCTATTTCCGGGAGCAGATTGCAGGCGGCGCCAGCGAGGACACGCTGCTGCCCGAAGTCTTTGCCACCGTGCGCGAGGCGGCCAGACGCGCCCTTGGCCAGCGCCATTTCGATGTTCAGCTGATCGGCGGCATCGTGCTGCATCAGGGCCGGATATCAGAAATGAAAACCGGCGAAGGCAAGACCCTGGTCGCAACCCTTGCCGCCTATCTGAACGCCCTGTCCGGCAAGGGCGTGCATGTTGTCACCGTGAATGATTATCTGGCCCGGCGCGATTCGGAATGGATGGGGCGCGTGTACCGTTTCCTGGGGCTGACCGTCGGCTGCGTGGTGCCGGGAATAGGCGACGCCGAGCGCCGTCAGGCTTATGAAGCCGATATCACCTACGCCACCAACAATGAACTGGGTTTCGATTATCTGCGCGACAATATGAAATACCGCCTCGAAGAAATGGTGCAGCGCGGACATCACTTTGCCATCGTCGATGAAGTCGACAGCATTCTGATCGACGAGGCGCGGACGCCCCTGATCATTTCCGGCCCGCTCGATGACCAGAGCCAGCTGTATCAGGAAGCCGATCTGCTGATACCAAAACTCGGCCCCGAACATTATGATCTGGATGAAAAGACCCGCTCGGTGACCATCACCGAAGCCGGTAACGACCATCTCGAAGAACTGCTGTTGCAGGCCGGACTCATGGAAGCGGGAACTGGGCTTTACGATATTGAAAATATATCCCTGGTGCATCATGTCAACCAGGCCTTGCGCGCGCATATTCTGTTTCAGCGCGACCGGGACTACATCGTCAAGGGCGGCAAGGTGATCATCATTGATGAATTTACCGGCCGCATGATGGAAGGGCGGCGCTATTCCGAGGGCCTGCATCAGGCGCTGGAAGCCAAGGAAAATGTCAGGATCGAATCTGAAAATCAGACCCTGGCCTCGATCACCTTCCAGAATTATTTCCGTCTTTACAACAAGCTGTCCGGCATGACCGGCACCGCCTCTACCGAAGCCAACGAATTCGCCGATATTTACGGACTCGAAGTTCTGGCCATTCCCACCCATGTCGCGGTCCTGCGCAAGGATGAAGACGACGAGGTTTACCGCACGGCGGCGGAAAAATTTGACGCCATCATCGAGGAAATCGTCCAGTGCAACGCCATTGGCCAGCCCGTGCTTGTGGGCACCACCAGCATTGAAAAATCCGAACAGCTTGCAGCGCTGCTGAAGAAGAAGAAAATTCCCCATAATGTGCTGAACGCCCGCTATCACGAACAGGAAGCGCAGATTGTCGCCCAGGCGGGCAAGGTTGGCGGCGTGACCATCGCCACCAACATGGCCGGCCGGGGCACGGACATCCAGCTTGGCGGTAATCTCGGCATGCGGATCGATGAAGAAACCGCCGCCATCGCCAACCCCGAAGCGCGCGAAAAAACGGTCCGGGCGATTGAAGCGGACATTGCCGTGGCGCGGGAAAAGGTTCTGGCCGCCGGCGGCCTGTATGTGATTGGCACCGAACGCCACGAAAGCAGGCGCATTGACAATCAGCTGCGTGGACGTTCGGGCCGCCAGGGCGATCCTGGCCGGTCGAAATTCTTCCTGAGCCTGGAAGATGATCTGATGCGCATCTTTGGCTCCGAACGCATGGACGGCATGCTGCAAAAGCTGGGGCTTCAGCAGGGCGAAGCGATTATCCATCCATGGATCAACCGTGCGGTGGCGAAAGCCCAGGAAAAAGTCGAGGCGCGTAATTTTGATATCCGCAAAAACCTGCTGAAATTCGACGACGTCATGAACGATCAACGCAAGGTCATATTCGAACAGCGCATCGACATGATGCGGACGGACGATTTGTCCGGCGAAATCGCCGGCATGCGCCAGCAAACGATAGATGATCTGGTCGCCCTGCATATTCCCCCGAAGACCTATGCAGATCGATGGGATGCGGCAGGCCTGGCGGAAGCGTGCGATAAATATCTGGGGCTGAATTTGCCCATCGCCGCTTGGGCCGGTGAAGAAGGCATTGCCGATGCGGAAATCCGTGACCGGATCCGCGATCATGCTGACCGCTTCATGGCCGCGCGCGCCGCCGATATC
>JBEBFX010000036.1:0-20803 GCA_040081735.1 Alphaproteobacteria bacterium
GCGTCGCAATCGGGCAACCGGCGCAATGGATATTTTTCCGCGCCGTTACATTGCAGGGTGCCGCAGTCGCCACGCTGCCGGCAAAAATGGGCGAAGCCGTGCTGCCGCTCGCGCTGGTACGCCAGGCCAATTATTCGCTGCCTGAAGCGGTTGGCGTTTTGCTGCTGTTAAGGCTTTATGATTTCCTGATGATCATGTTCATCGGCGGCATTGCGCTGGCGGCGCTGGCGTCAGACTTCGGTTGGGCAGTCTGGCGGCCATTGCTGTTGATGGGCGCAGGCGCAACCGCAGCCGCGATGGCGCTATTTCCGCTGCTGGCCACCTATGTCAGCGCGCAAATCCCGAAATTCATTAACCCCGAAGGAAACATTGTCCGCCTGCTGAATCAGCTTTCGTCGGCCAGCCGCGCGTTGTCCGCCCGGCGTTTGGCCGGGTTAATTCTGGTTACCGCACTGGTCTGGATCAGCCTGTTTCTGGTGTTTTATCTGGCAGGACTGTTTGTTGACGCAACACCGGGCATTACCGCATCGGCGCTTGCCGGTGTTGCGGGGTCATTGGCCTTCGCCTTGCCGGTAAACGGTCTTGCCAATCTGGGGCCTTTCGAGGCGGCATGGGCGTCGGTAATGGCGCCTCTTGGCATTTTGCCGGCAAGCGCCATCGCCGCCGCCGTGCTAAGTCACTTTGTGCTGATTTTCTGTAATCTGGCGCTTGCCGGCCTTGGCGTGCTGCACTGGGGAGGCGCAAGAGCGAATGACAAGCTGATTTAGGCCCGGCAACCGGACAATCATATTGTAACGCTTTGAATTTCAATATAATTTAACCAAAATTTGCTTTAGGTAAGATCAGAGTCTTCAGCATCGGGGGAATGCAATGCAATCGGCAAGTTTTCGATTAAATGAAAATATCATATTTGTTTTGCTGCTGGCATTATTCATAGGCAGCCGGTTTATTGGAATAGGCAGTCAAAGCCTGTGGCTGGATGAAATAAATCTGGCCCGTATAGCGAGCGAATTGCGTTTTACTGGAAATATACTGGATAACATAAACAGTCTTTTCCAGCTTGTAAAAATTGAGCCTCACCCGCCACTTTATTTTTTACTCTGTAAAATATGGACATTTGCTTTTGGTTATTCTTTAATATCTTTGCGTACACTTAGTATAATTTGGATTGTATTATTATTTATTATACTGGGCGTCTGGTCGCGTAAAGAATTCGGAGCGCGATTTGCCTGGCTGTTGCTGCTTTTGCTGACTTTTTCCCACTCGTTCCTGGTTGAATCGCAGAACTTTCGTCCCTACACGTTTAACATGCTGATGGGTGGGGCGATTGGGATCGCTTACCTGCATTTTTTGAAAGATACCAGCCTGCGATGGCGTTTGCTTCCATTATGTCTGTGGGTCCTGATCGCATCGCTATCTCACTATACTGCCGTGATTTTTGCATTGGCCGTAGCGGGGCATCAATTTTTTTCCGGGATATATAATCAACCGAAAAATTATGTCCGATGGTTTTTCAATTCCGTCATAATCATGCTGGCGACATTACCCGCGCTAATCTGGTACGGGGCCTCATTTCAGGATTTATACCTGCGTCAGGTCGGCGATCTGTCCAAAACACGAGATATTCTTGACGTCATATCCGTATTCAGGACGTTTACAGGTTTTCCGGGGCTTATTCCGGTGCTGCTTTTGCCCGTCGTGGCAGGGGGTGACAGCATCGCGCAGAACGTCAGGAATATCTGGACCGGACTGGCAAAGGACCAGGTGTTTGTTAGCTGCGCGGGCTTGGGCGCACTGTTTTATGTTCTCATCATTGCGTCGTCTTTTGCGCAGCCGTCAATTTTACAAAACAAGAATTTCCTGATCGCCTTTCCCGTCACGCTGATCGCATTTGCAAGGTATGTTATGATTTTTGCAGATGATGTCCGCATCTTTAGGTTGGCAATTGTCCTGGCGGCAATCGGCTTCATCACCTTTCTGGTGACGGGCTATCCGCTTCAAAAAACCTCCTATTTTGATCCCTGGCGCGAGGACGTTCGCAAAGCGGCCGCACTTATCAGGACGTCGGCAAGGCCGGGGGATATCGTACTGTTTGGCACGGTAAGTATGACCGGCTATGCGCTGCAACCCACGAAAACCTATCTTGGCCTGATTGAGGGGCGCCCCGAAGTTCTGGATGGCGTCGAGGCAATAGATTTCCCGCCTCCTACAACCTATATCGTTAACCAGAGAAGCGCTGACATCGAACAGCGGCAGACGATCCTGATTGATGTGCTGGACAAGCTGAAACGCACCCCATCAAGGCGGCTGTTTATTGAATTTCCGCATGAACAGGCGCTCAGCCGGACGGAGACCGGACTATTGGTGCAATCAGGTTTCTGCATCCTGGTATCGCAATATCTGCGTGAAAGCGTATTGATTATCGAGAACCTGGTGGCGCCCGCGACGTGCGTTACCTGGTCTCCTGCGGTCACGTATTTCCCAAGGGGCAAAAGCCCTATATAGCTACGCCATGGACGAATTTTCTTTCATCAAAATGCACGGGCTGGGCAATGATTTTGTCATCATTGACCTGCGCCGCCAGAAACTTGCCCTTGATCCGGCCCTGATCCGGCGGATTGCGGACCGGCATCGGGGCGTGGGCGGGGATATGGTGATCACCATGGCGCCGCCGCGCCATCCGCGCGCCCAGGTTTTCATGGGCATCCATAATGCCGATGGCGGCGAGGTTAACGCCTGCGGCAACGCCAATCGCTGCATTGCCCGGCTGATGATGCAGGAAACCGGCAAGCGTCAAACCACAATCGAAACCAATGCCGGGCTGTTGCAGTGCTGGGCGGCGGATGGCGGCCTGATCACCGTCGATATGGGCGCGCCGAAGTTTGAGTGGCAGGACATTCCGCTCGAAGAACGCATGGACACGCGTGGCGTCGACATCAAGATCGGACCCATCGACAATCCGGTGCTGGCGTTTCCCAGCACCGTCAATGTGGGCAATCCGCACTGCGTTTTCTTTGTGCCTGACATCCGGGCCCATGATCCCGAACGTATCGGTCCGCTGGTGGAAAATCATCTGCTGTTTCCGGAGCGCGCCAATGTGGGCTTTGCGCAAATCCGCGCCCGCAATGATATCCGGTTGCGTGTGTGGGAACGCGGCGTCGGCGTCACCCAGGCCTGCGGCACGGCTGCCTGCGCCGCCGTCGCCGCCGCCGCCCGCAAGGGCAAAAATCTGGCTGATCGTAAAGTAAGGGTGGAACTGGACGGCGGGTTTCTTGAAATCGACTGGCGTGAAGCGGACGATCACATCTATATGACCGGCCCCGCCACGTTGAGTTATCGCGGCGCATTTGCGCCTGAATTGCTGGCTGCGCCATGACGCAAACCCGGGTCATCAATTTCGGCTGCCGTCTCAATCAGTATGAGGCCGAGGTGATGCGCGATCGCGCGCGCGATGCGGGTCTGGAAAACGCCATCATCATCAATAGCTGCGCGGTCACTGCGGAGGCTACCCGTCAGGCGCGCCAGGCCGTGCGCAGGGCGCGCCGGGAGCGCCCCCATGCGCGGATTATCGTCACCGGCTGCGCCGCGCAGATCGAACCGCAACGCTTTGCCGATATGCCCGAGGTCGATCTTGTGCTCGGCAATACCGAAAAACTCGAGGCCGCAAGTTACGCCACAAATCCAGGGCGCAATGATTTTGGCGCGGGCGGCAGTGAACGGGTCCGGGTCAACGATATCATGTCGGTGGCCGAGACCGCCGGGCATTTGATCGAGGGGCTGGAGGGCCGCGCGCGCGCATTTGTGCAAATTCAGAATGGCTGCGATCACCGCTGCACCTTCTGCATTATCCCGTTCGGGCGGGGCAATTCGCGCAGCGTGCCTGCGGGCGAGGTGGTGGATCAGGTGCGCCGCCTTGCGGCGAACGGCTACCGCGAAGTCGTCCTGACGGGCGTGGACATCACGTCTTACGGGGGTGATTTGCCGGGGCGCACGAACCTCGGCCGTCTGGTGACGCAAATTCTGAAACACGTGCCGGAACTGGCGCGCTTACGGCTTTCCTCGCTGGATGTCGTCGAACTGGACGAGGCGTTGTTCGAGGCGGTCGCTGTCGAAAAGCGGCTGATGCCGCACCTGCATCTGTCGTTGCAGGCAGGCGACGACATGATCCTGAAACGCATGAAGCGGCGCCATCTGCGTGATGACGCGATTGCCCTGTGCGCCAGACTGCGCGCCTTGCGCCCGGACATTGTGCTGGGCGCCGATCTTATTGCCGGGTTTCCAACCGAAACCGACGCGATGTTCGAGAACAGCCTGCGCCTGATCGACGAGTGCGGCCTGACATACCTGCATGTATTTCCCTATTCCGCGCGCGAAGGCACCCCGGCGGCGCAGATGCCCCAGGCGCCGGGCGCCGTGCGCAGGGAGCGGGCGGCGCAACTTCGGGCTGCCGGCGCGCAGGCCCTGCAAACCCATCTGCTGCGCCTGACCGGAACCCGCGCGCGGCTGCTGATGGAAACGGAAATCCGCGGACGCACGGAATGTTATGCCGAGGTGGAACTGGATCATTCAGCCGAGCCGGGCAGCCTTCCGATGGTAACGCTGACCGGTGTAAAGGGCGAACATCTTACAGGCACAGGGGTTGCCGTCTGATGCGTTTGCCCTGGGGTAAAAAAAAGCCCGATACCGCGCCGGAGACGCCAGCCGCACCTTCTGAAACGGCCCCGGATCAAACACCGGCGATCACAGAAGACACCTCGCAACAGTCCCTGCCAATTCCTGAAGCCGCCGCCGGCAAAGGCTGGTTCGCGCGGTTACGCCAGGGGTTGAACCGTTCGGCCAGCGCCCTGTCGGACGGCGTCACGGGCATCTTTACAAAAGCCAAACTCGATTCAGCCACGCTGGAGGAGCTTGAAGATTTACTCATCCGGTCTGATCTTGGGGTTGAAGTGGCCCAGGACGTCACCGGCGCCCTGGGCAGGGAACGCCTGAACAGGGATATTTCCGCACCCGAAGTGCGCGCCTTTCTGGCAGGGCATATTGCAGACATTCTGCGCCCCGCCGCCGTTGCGCTGGCGATTGACACGGCAAAAAAGCCATTTGTCATACTGGTCGCGGGCGTGAACGGAACCGGCAAAACCACAACCATCGGCAAGCTGGCGCATGTTTTGCGCGGTGAAGGCCATAACGTCATGCTGGCGGCAGGCGACACGTTCCGCGCGGCGGCCATCGAGCAATTGCAAATCTGGGGGGACCGCGCTGGCGCGCGGGTCATTGCCGGCCATCAGGGATCAGACGCCTCCGGACTGGTCTATGAAGCCATGACACAGGCCCGCGCGGCGCAAGCGGATGTGCTGCTGATCGACACCGCCGGGCGCCTGCAAAACAAAACCGGCCTGATGGAGGAGTTGCGCAAGATCAACCGGGTGCTGGCCAAGCAGGACGAAACGGCCCCCCATGCCGTATTGCTGGTGCTGGACGCCACAACCGGACAAAACGCGATTTCCCAGGTCGAGGTGTTTCGGGACGTGGCCAGGGTCAGCGGCCTGGTCATGACCAAACTGGACGGCACGGCGCGCGGTGGCATTCTGGTGGCGGTGGTCCGCAAATTCGGCCTTCCGGTCCATGCCATTGGCATTGGCGAAGGCCTGGAAGACCTGCGCCCCTTTGACGCCAACCAGTTCGCCCGCGCCCTGACCGGCCTTGCGGACCCCTGATTTCACAAAAACATATTAAATCCAATTACTTGATCTGGTTTTACCATACCGGACAGGCATTCTCTCTGGACTTCATGCGCACTTTTTTCTTGAATGAACGCAAGCAATGGCCTACATCACCAGCGGTGGTTAGCACTCGCAGATGCTGAGTGCTAACCACCTGTTCATCTTATCTTTTGAAAACTGAATTGGCGCGCATGTTTCATGGCGCCAACTGATTGAGGGAGTTGCTGCATGACATTTCGGCCATTGCATGATCGGGTGCTGGCGCGCCGCATCGAAGCGGAAGAAAAGACCGCCGGCGGATTGATTATACCGGATACAGCGAAGGAAAAGCCCCAGGAAGGCGAAGTAATCGCCGTTGGCTCCGGCGCCCGCACCGAAAAGGGCGAGATCATTCCGGTAAGCGTTAAAACGGGCGACCGCGTTCTGTTCGGAAAATATTCCGGCACGGAAGTAAAAATCAAGGGCGAGGAACTTGTCATCCTCAAAGAAAGCGACATTTTGGGCGTGATCAGCTGATCCAGCCCGATTAATCCACGCGAATTCCCGCAAATTTCAAGAAAACGAGGTCAACGATTATGGCTGCTAAGGATGTAAAGTTTTCCACCGAGGCCCGCGACAAAATGTTAGCCGGTGTCGATATTCTTGCTGACGCCGTGAAGGTAACGCTCGGTCCCAAAGGCCGCAACGTGGTTCTGGACAAGAGCTTTGGCGCCCCGCGCATCACCAAGGATGGCGTGACCGTGGCCAAGGAAATCGATCTTGAAGACAAGTTCGAAAATATGGGCGCGCAAATGGTGCGTGAGGTTGCTTCGCGCACCAATGACGAAGCGGGCGACGGCACCACCACCGCCACCGTTCTGGCCCAGGCCATTGTGCGTGAAGGCGTGAAATCGGTCGCCGCCGGCATGAACCCGATGGACCTGAAGCGCGGCATCGATCTGGCTGTTGAAAAGGTCATCAAAAAACTGGTAAGCGAAACCAAGACCATCAAAACGTCTGCGGAAATCGCCCAGGTCGGAACCATCTCGGCAAACGGCGAAGCTTCCATCGGCAAGATGATCGCTGAAGCCATGTCAAAGGTCGGCAAGGAAGGCGTCATTACCGTTGAAGAAGCCAAAGGCACCGAAACCGAACTGGATGTCGTTGAAGGCATGCTGTTCGATCGCGGTTATCTGTCTCCCTATTTCATCACCAATGCGGACAAGATGACCGTGCAACTGGATGATCCGCTGATCCTGCTGCACGAAGCCAAACTGGCCAACCTCCAGGCGATGATCCCGCTTCTGGAAGCGGTCGTCAAATCCGGCAAGCCCCTGCTGATTATCGCAGAAGATGTCGAAGGCGAAGCCCTGGCGACACTGGTTGTCAACAAGCTGCGTGGCGGGCTGAAAATCGCCGCCGTCAAGGCGCCAGGCTTTGGCGATCGCAGAAAGGCCATGCTGGAAGATATCGCGATCCTGACTGGCGGCACCGTGATTTCCGAAGACCTTGGCATCAAGCTTGAAAATGTGACCCTTCAGATGATGGGCCGCGCCAAGCGCGTGGATATTTCCAAGGAAGAAACCACCATCGTTGATGGCGCCGGCAAAAAAGCCGATATCGTCGGACGCTGCAACCAGATCCGCGCCCAGATCGAAGAAACCACTTCTGATTATGACAAGGAAAAGCTGCAAGAGCGTCTGGCCAAATTGGCGGGCGGCGTTGCGGTAATCCGCGTCGGCGGCATGACCGAGGTGGAAGTAAAGGAACGCAAGGACCGCGTCGATGACGCGCTGCACGCGACCCGCGCCGCGGTTGAAGAAGGCATTCTGCCGGGCGGCGGCACGGCGCTGCTGCACGCATCCAAGGTGCTGGCCAAGCTTGAAGGCGCAAACCACGACCAGACCGTCGGTATACAGATTATCCGCCGCGCCATTCAGGTGCCGCTGCGCCAGATCGCGGAAAATGCCGGGGTTGAAGGATCGGTGGTTGCGGGCCGCCTGATGGACGAGAAAAACTTCAATATCGGTTTTGACGTTCTTTCAGAAAAATATGTCGACATGATTGCAGCCGGTATTGTGGACCCGACCAAGGTCGTGCGCACCGCCCTGCAGGACGCGGCGTCGATTGCCGGCCTGCTGGTCACCACCGAAGTCATGATCGCCGATTGCCCGGCCCCGGATGCAAAGTCCGATCCGCACGCCGGTCATCGTCATTAAAGATTACACCGGGGCGTCAAACACCCCTGGTGCAGTCAGAATGTAAACGGCCCCGAAAGGGGCCGTTTTTTATTGCGGCCGTCATCCGGCGATCAGATATCGCCATGCATGCCGATCAGCGGTCACCAATCAGCACTTCGCGTTTGCCGGAATGGTTAGGCGCGCTGATCACGCCCTGGGCTTCCATTTCCTCGATTATCCGGGCAGCCCGGTTATAGCCGATGCGCAGATGCCGCTGCACCAGACTGGTCGACGCCCGGCCCTGGCGCGCCACCATGGCAACCGCCTGATCATACAGCGCGCCGTCGCCGTCGCCGGCGGCGCCCATCATATCCGGGGTAATTTCGGGGTCTTCCTCATCGGTTGTAACGGCGTCAAGATAATCGGGGCGGCCCTGGGATTTCAGAAAGGCCACCGCTTTTTCCACTTCCTCGTCGCCGACATACGGGCCATGCACGCGGGTAACCCGCCCGCCGCCCGCCATGTACAGCATATCTCCCTGGCCCAGTAACTGTTCGGCGCCCTGTTCGCCCAATATGGTCCGGCTGTCGATTTTCGATGTGACCTGGAAACTGATGCGGGTCGGGAAATTCGCCTTGATCGTGCCTGTGATGACATCCACGCTGGGGCGTTGCGTCGCCATGATCAGATGAATGCCCGCCGCGCGCGCCATTTGCGCAAGCCGTTGCACGGCGCCTTCGATATCCTTGCCGGCGACCATCATCAGATCGGCCATTTCATCGACGATGACGACGATGAACGGCAGGGCGCCGAGATCCATTTCCTGTTCTTCAAAAATCGGCTGGCCGCTGCCGGGATCAAAGCCCGTCTGAACCGTGCGCTTCAGAATTTCGCCCTGTTCCCCGGCTTGCGCGACCCGCTGGTTGTAGGCGGCGATTGAACGCACGCCCAGTTTCGACATTTTACGGTAGCGGTCTTCCATTTCACGCACCGCCCACTTCAACGCGACGACCGCCTTGCCGGGTTCCGTCACGACAGGCGCAAGCAGGTGCGGAATTCCATCGTACACGGACAATTCCAGCATTTTGGGATCAATCATGATAAATTTGCACTGATCCGGCGGCAGCCGGTACAGCAGCGACAGGATCATGGTGTTGATCCCGACCGACTTGCCGGAACCCGTCGTGCCTGCAATCAGCAAATGCGGCATCGCCGCCAGATCGGCCACAACCGGTTCCCCGCCAATGGTTTTGCCAAGCGCCAGCGTCAACCGCGCCGAGGTGTTTTCATACGCGCTGGAAGACAGCAGCTCGCGCAGATAAACCGTTTCGCGGCGCGAATTGGGCAGCTCGATTCCTATGGCGTTGCGTCCGGGAATGACCGCAACCCGCGCGGAGATGGCGCTCATGGAACGCGCAATGTCGTCGGCAAGACCAATTACCCGCGCCGATTTGATGCCGGGCGCCGGTTCCAGTTCATACAGGGTTACAACCGGGCCGGGCCGGACGTTCAGGATTTCGCCGCGAATGCCAAAGTCCTGCAAAACGGTTTCCAGCATGCGGGCGTTCTGTTCGAGCGATTCATCGCTTTCCATCCGCTCGATCAGATTGCCGTTCCTGTTTTTGGCCGGTGGTGGCGTCCGCAACAGGGACAGCGGCGGCAGCTGATATTCACCCACGCGGCCCAGATCGAGCGCCGGCTGATCGGCGGCGGCGGCGCGCTTGCTTTTACCTTCCGGCGATGCGCCGCTACGCGCTACCCGCGCCCGCACTTCCGTGTTCGCTGCCGTCTGTCCGGGTTCCACAATGGCGCGATGGGATGCCCTGTTTGCAGATTTGCGGAGGGGCGGCGCGCGATCCAGATCGAAGCTCTGCCGCATGGGGGGGGTTGAGCGCCCCGGCTTCTGCCGGCCCCCAAGACCGCCCATCGCCATTCTGCACGCCTTTGCACAAACCGAAATCAGCGATCTGATAAGGGCCGCCAGGCCGCGCCATTGACCAGGCGTTATGGCCAGCGCGAATAATAATGCCGGCACGCCGATCATGGCCGCCAGGCTGCCAATCAGAACGGCCGGTATATCCGGCAGGCCGAGTGCGGCAAGCGGAAGTTTTCCAAGCAGTTCCATGCCAAGGCCCAGCAAACCATCCCCCAGCGCGCCGCCCAGGCCAACCCGTAATGTCCAGATCGCCGGCGCCGTCAGCGCACCAAGCGCCACCGCCCCAAATGGCAGCCCCCACAACAAGCCAAGCGGCCGCCAGCGCCATAAGGGCAGGCGCAGTTCCCAGGCAATCCGCAAGCCCCAAACGGCAAGACTGGCCGGCGGCATGACGCTCAGCAGGCCCAGCCATTGCCATAGGAAATCCGATATATACGCCCCTGTGGCGCCGGCGCGGTTCTGCACGGGTGCGAAAACAATATTGTTCCAGCTCGGGTCGCCGCTGGAATGGCTGGCCAGCGCCAGGGCCAGAAACCCGGCCGCCCCCATTACCAGAACGCCCCCCAGGCGGATCAGATTTTCCTGCAAAAACCGCTTTACACCATCCGGCAACAGGGCGCGGGGTTGCGCCATACTCAGCCCTTGCATACGGGTCATGTCCGCCGCCTCATTTGCTTCATGAATTCAGCACCCGCCGGATACGGCGCAGCCCTTCAATCGTTTCATCCAGCGCGCCAACCAGCGCCACCCGGATATAGGCATCGCCCACGGTTCCGCGCGCCAGATATTTGCCCGGCAAAACTTTAACCCCGGCGTCGCGCCACAGTTTCAAGGCCGCCGCTTCGCCATCTCCAACATCCAGCCACAGGAAAAAGCCGCCAGCTGGCCGCGTATAGCCGAATAAATCCGCCAGAATTTCATCCGCCGCATCAAATTTCTGCGCGTACAGCCGGCGATTTTCCACGACATGCGCCTCATCCGACCATGCGGCGGCGGCGGCGGCGTCTGCGGGTAAGGGATTGGCAGGGCCAATATAGGCGCGAAAATTTCTGAAGCGCGCGATGACCCGGGTATCACCCGCGACAAAGCCGCTGCGCAGCCCCGGCAGATTGGAGCGTTTGGAAAGCGAATGAAACACCAGCACATTGGCGAACGGTTCCGCCGCGCCATCCGCCGCCAGTTCACCGGCCGCCTGCAACCCGCCGGGCGGCGCCAAACGGGTGTAAATCTCGCTGTAACATTCATCCAGCGCCAGCAGAAAATCATGCTTGCGCGCCAGTTCGACAAGCCGTTTCAGATAGTCCAGACCGGCGACCGAGCCTTGCGGATTGGCGGGCGAGCACAGATAAAACAACGCCGTGCGGGCAAGCAGATCGGGGCTGAGCGCATCCAGATCCGGCAGAAAGCCGTTGGCGCGCGCCGCATCCAGATAGACGGGTTCAGCCCCTGCCGCCAGCGCCGCGCCCGCATAACATTGATAGAACGGATTGGGCATAATCACAGCCGGCTGCCGGCCGGATTTAAGCGGCGGCGTCACCACAAAGGCAATGCTGAACAGCCCTTCGCGCGTGCCATTCAGGGGCAATATGTGGGCTTCTGAGTTTACCGGATGGCGATGAAGTCCATAACGGCGATTGAGCCAGGCGGCAACCGCCGCCCTGAAATTATCACTGCCCTGAATGGGGGGATATTTGCCATATTCGCTCAGACGCGCGTTCAGAATTTCACCAATAAATTCAGGGATCGGGTGCTGCGGCTCGCCCAGGGACATCAGGATGGGCATATTTCCGCGCCCGCCCGGCGGTACGCCAGCGATCAGCCGGGCCAGCCGCGGAAAGGCGTTTTCCGGCAGGCCATCCAGAACAGGGTTAAACATCGCGCACCTTGGGCGAACGGAACAAACGCTAAACACCGCACCATAGGCGGGTCTGCTGATTCACGCAAGAGTCAATGAATTCGTGAGTTTATACAGGTATCCACAGGCAGGCTGTTAACGTGGCGGGTCTCTGCTCAAAACCCGTAGCGCGCTTTCAGTTCCGGGTCTTTTTCCGATACAAGGCGGGCCAGATCGACCATGACTTTTGCCTGTTTCCAGGTGGCGTCGTCCTGCATTTTGCCGTCCAGCAAAACGGCCCCCGCGCCATCCGGCATGGCTTCAAGTATGCGTTTGGCGAACAGGACCTCATCCACCTCCGGACTGAATACCCGCTTGGCGATTTCGATCTGGCTGGGATGCAGCGACCATGCGCCGACGCAGCCCATCAGGAAGGCGTTGCGGAACTGCGCTTCGCAGGCGTCGGGATCGGAGAAATCCCCGAACGGGCCATAAAATGCCTTGATGCCCGACGCCTGACAGGCGTCCACCATTTTCGCCAGGGTGTAATGCCATAAATCCTGCTGAAACAGGGTGCGGTTGGCGCCGCCCGGGCTGGCGTCCGCAAGCACGCCGTAATTCGGGTGGCCGCCGCCAACGCGGGTGGTTTTCATGCCGCGCGAGGCGGCAAGATCGGCGGGTCCCAGGCACATGCCATGCATGCGCGGGCTGGCGGTCGCAATCGCCTGCACATTATTGACGCCCTGGGCGGTTTCCAGAATCGCGTGAATCAAAATCGGCTTGCGCACCTGATGCTTGGCCTCAAGCTGGGCCAGTATCTGATCCAGATAATGAATATCCCACGGGCCTTCGGCCTTGGGCAGCATCACAACATCCAGCTTGTTGCCCACCGCCGCCACGATCTGGGTAAGATCATCCAGCACCCAGGGGCTGTTCAGGCAGTTGATGCGCGTCCACAGGCCGGTGTTGCCGAAATCAAGTTTCTGCGCCACTTCGATAAAACCGGCGCGCGCCGCTTCCTTGGCGTCAATGGGAATGGCGTCTTCCAGATTGCCAAGCACTACATCGGCCTGAGTGATCAATTCCGGCACTTTGGCGCGCAGCTTTTCATTGTGGGGCGGAAAAAAATGCACCACGCGCTCCGGCTTGACCGGCAGCGAACGCAGGGGCACGGGCGCGCCAACGGCAAGCGGGCGATAAAAATCGGCGGGCAGTTTCATGGCGGCTCCAGTCAATTACGCGGATTTAACGATTTATATCACTGCTTGCATTGTGATGCAGAGCGTAAATACGCGATAATGGCGCGGGCGTCCTTGTCGCCTTCGGGAAACGCGCCGCCAAAGGCCACCATGCGGCTGCCCTCCACGCCTTCATTGATCACCTTGAAAATATCGTCATCCGCCGGGCCATGCTTCCAGTCGCAATCGAACAGGAACAGCGCGTCTGTGTTGCCGGGGGTCATTTTGTGGCAATACGCCCCGCAGGTGCCTGTAAATAATGCCTCGCCACGGGCAATTACGACGGGGTCCGGCGCTGCGGTCACGGTCTTTTTATCGTCACATCCGCTCAAAATCGCCAACGCGGCAGCGGCGATGACCCCTGTCATTAACGTCCGTCTAGCCATGATTTACCTGTGCAATTGCAGTTTAAGCAATGAAACCTGATTGAAAACGCTGTCAAACGGCGCGTGGGGTGGAATGCCATGGGCATTCATCAACCCGGCGATCTCGCCCGAGGCCAGCATTTCACCCAGCGCCGTATCAATCGCCTGGCCAAGTTCCGCATCGGATTCGCGGGTGGCGACATGCTCGTTCCAGCGCAACACTTCTGCGGGCGCGGTGCCGGTTTGCGGCACACGTTTGAGCGGACCGAGCGATGGCCCCCAGACCAGCGCCGCATCGGCCTTGCCTGCATCCAGTTCCGCAATCTGCCCTTCGGGCGACGTCGCGCCGATCCAGGTAAATCCCGCAGCCTGGGCCGCCAGATGCCCGACCGTCATATATTGAATGACGATGTTCTTGCCTTTCATCCCGGAAAAGTTTTTTGGCCCGCCGGGCGCCGCCACGAATTCAAACCCCGCCCCGTAATAGGGTTTGCCCAGGCGCAGCGCCCCCTTGACGCCGCGCAGGGAATCCTTGCCCGGAATGGAGGCCACCGCATCGCACTGGCCCCTCGCTAATTCCGGCAACGGCAGATCAGAGCGTTCCGCTTCAGTCATTTTTGCTTCCTGCTCAACCCATACCGGTTGCACGGTGCGGCCCATGCGCACGGCCACTGCGCCCATGACATCCATATCGAACCCCTTGCCGCTGGCCTTATCCGCGCGCGGCGCATCAAATTCGCCAAAGCACACCCGCAGGATTTTCTCCTGGGCGTGCGCCTGCATGGTTAAGCCGGTAATCATTAGAATGCTTGCAAGCAGGCGTTTCATCATTCATCCACCGTGAAAACGAACAACTGACCGCCTTCGGGAATATTCAGCGGACCCCCGCTCAATGCCGTAATGGCGACCCAGCCGCCCGATGGGATGGCGACATAGCTTTTGCCGTCCACTTCATAGGCCACCGGCTGGCCCCGGCCGGAACCCCCCATTCTGAAACGCCACAGTTCCTTGCCGGTCGCCGCGTCCAGCGCCAGCGCATGTCCGTCGAGTGTGGAACTGAAGACAACGCCGCCAGCCGTACTCAGGGCGCCGGCCATCATCGGATCGGGATCCTGGTAGCGCCATTTGATTTCGCCGGTGGCGACGTCAATGGCCGAAAGTATCCCATAATCCTTGCCCGCGATCACATCAAGCGGGGTTGGCATGCCGCCCAGCAGGGGAATGCCTTTCACGCTGACGACGATACCCTTGCTGTAATGCTGGCAGCCTTCAATCGACGGCACGTAGGCGAGTTTGGTCAGCGGGCTATAGGCTGCCGCCCACGCCCCGTTCAGACCACCCATATTACCCGGGCAGACCCGCATGGTGGGCTTTTCCTGCGGCATCGCCCCGGTATCTACAATTGGCCGGCCGGTTTCATCAACACCCTTCGCCCAGTTGAGCTGTTCGGAATATTGCTTGGCAAAGAGGAATTTTCCGTTGGTGCGATCCAGCACATAGAAGAAGCCGTTGCGGTTGGGCTGGGCGACGGCTTTGACCGGCTTGCCGTCTATTTCAATATCAACCAGAAAAATGTGGCTGTTTCCGTCATAATCCCAGACATCATGGGGGGTGAACTGATAATGCCATTTGCGCGCGCCGGTGTTGGGGTCTACGGCCAGGATTGAGTTTGAATACAGATTATCGCCCTCGCGCAGATCGCCGTTCCAGTCCGGCGACGGATTGCCCGTAGTCCAGAACAGGGTGTCAGTTTCCACGTCATAGGCCCCGGTGGTCCATGTCGGCGAGCCGCCGGTTTTATAGGAATCGCCCGCCCAGGTTTCGACGCCGGGTTCGCCTTCGGCGGGAACCGTGTAATGACGCCACAGCCGCTTGCCGGTGGCGCTGTCATAGGCGTCAAAGAAGCCGCGCACCCCGTATTCGCCGCCCGCGACGCCGGTAATCACCTTGTCGCCCACGATCAGCGGAGCCGATGTAGAACTGAACCCATCCTGAAAGGGAACAATTTCAATATCCCATTTCACATTGCCGGTGCGGCGTTCAACCACCAGCAGATGCGCATCAAGCGTTACCCAGAACAGCAGATCGCCGGAAATCGCCACACCCCGATTGACCGGGCCGCAGCATACCCTCAGGTCGTTCGGCAGCGCATAATCATAGCGCCACAATAATTCACCGGTTTTGGCGTCCAGCGCCATCAGGCGGCTATGGGACGTGGTGACATACATGACGCCGCCATAAATAACCGGCGAGGTTTCAAATTGCCCCAAAGTGCCGGTCGGAAATGACCAGGCGACTTTCAGCTTTTTAGCGGCGTCCGGCGTGAGGGCCTTAATCGGGCTGTGGCGGAAATTTTTATAATCCCCCCCATACATCAGCCATTTGGAAGCGTCCGACGTTCCCGCTTTCAGCATCTCGCCGGTCACGCCCGCTTCCACGCCAACCGGCTTCTTAGCCGGGCTGACGACAACCGTTGGCGACGCCAGGATGTCGCCGGGACTGGCCGCCGTCTGCGCCGCCAGCGCCCCTGAAATCTGGCCAAGCCCCCATAAAACGACAGCTAATCCAGCAACCCATTTACCTGCCTGCCGCATTTCCACCCTCATCTGTTTTTTGTTTTTCACGCTTATTGTCAAACTACATAAGAAAAGCCCGCCCGCAAAGCGGCGATTTTATGCCCGTTCAATTCAGAAGGGCCGGTTTCAACCGGGATCGCTGCCGATCCGGAGAAAAAATTTAAGGCATGATGATTTTAAGCCGATTCTAAAACCATTCTTTCGTTCGTCATTGCGAGCCGCAAAGCGGCGTGGCAATCCAGAGCCAAAAGTATATATCTTTGCGTGAAGCTCTGGATTGCCACGTCGCTGCGCTCCTCGCAATGACGGTGTTGTAACGGACGCGATTTAACTTAAAATCATCAGGCTCTAATAAGTCTGTTATTAAGGGAGCCTGAAATCAATTGCAGACGGCGAAGCCTTGATCCTGCTCATTGCCGGTTTATGCACCTAGGCATCTTGTGCGAAGCGATGCCCGCCCAAAAGATGCCGGTTATTTGTTTACATCACAGCCTGTCTGGTAATCCTAAATTTTGACAGGAGCTTTACCGATCCTATGGATAGCAACAGAACAAGAAAAACATAACCAACTTCCCAGAATGCCGAGTTTGTCAGTTTACCCAGAGGCCGGAGCAGGTCGACAAAAATGAAGTGAATGGCGTAAATGCCAAGCGTAAATTTACCCAAATCTTCAAGCGCACTGATCCTGAAAAAAGCAATATTAGACAAGGCAACCATTGCCGCGCCAAGCCCCATAAAATAAGTCCCTATTACGTAGTCCTGATAGGGGCTGGCGCCATATGATGCACGCAGAAAATAAATCTCTGAAAAATGGACAAGACAGCCAATCCCCCATAGACCAACCCCCTTTAACAACCATCCCGGATTTGGGGAAAGCCGTGAAAGAAAATAGCCCGTCGCGAAGAAAATAGTGCCAAAGAAAGGGCCATTAATTGTGTCGATGGCCGTGTCTATGCCAATAGGCGTATTGGCGTAGGCTTTTGCGGCCAACCCAAATAAATACAGCGCCAGCGAAACGGCGATCAGGGCCTTAGGCAATTTCTGTCTTATAAAAACAAAATTGATCCCAAGCGCGCAAAGCAATGCAAACAGGAACCAGAGATGCGCTTTTGTACCCGTCATCAAAAGATTTAACAGGGACTTTTCTGCGGCCGATGCAATTGTCCAATAATTATACTTGATCGGACCAAGGAGCCCAAGCCTCGGAATTGTAGTTAAATTGTAAGGAACCGCATAAATTATCGACCAGATAACAAAAAGTAAAAAAATTCTCTTCGCCATCGCGGATGATACGGATGATATATCAGCGCCACTGTTTACTTTAACGCCCCAAAAGAAACCGGAAATAACAAAAAAGAACGGAACCGCAAATCGGGCGAGCTGGTCGAATAGAATGCTCAGGAGTTTCCAGGTTTCGGGTTCTCCCGTGTGCCCACGGAACGGTTGTGTATGAATTGCGATTACCGCAATGATTGCGATTAATCTGAAGACATCAACACTTTCGATGCGCCGCAAAAATATACCTCGCTTACAAAATTATTTTTGGGCTGTTGAAGGTATCATCCGGTTTAGCTAACCCAGCACCACCGGCAGGATAAGCGCGGCGATTCCGGTCCATAACACTATCCGCCGCATTTATCTGCACTCCCTGAATATAGTTACCGGCATTCCCATAAGGATGCCTGTCAGTAGCAAAACTTGCCGGGCGGCGCAATTAAACAACGTCCAGACCGGTTTGCGCAATGCGACCCGAAGATCAACGCCTGCGGATAGCCCTATTTCAGCCATATTGCCTGACTATTGCAGAATTTCAGTCTATACCAGACGCCTGTGCGGCAGTTGCTGTCAGGCAGAGATTATTCCGGGTAAAATTCATGCGTTTGCGCTCCCTCATAACCATACTTGCATCCGTGATTTGCATGCTTGCGCCAACAGCACAGGCATCCGATGACGCGCAATCACTGGCGCAAAGGTTTCTGGCCACCATCTCGCCCCCCGGCGCGCGCATCAGCTTTGCCTCGGCGGAAGGTTCCGCAGACGCGATTACCGTGCGCGGCGTGGTCGCCCATGCGCAATCCGCCGCCGGTGAGGAAACCGTGCAACGCATTGAGGTAGTGCAGTTGCACGGGGTCGAGGCATTGCCATCGGGCCTTTTCAGGGTTGCCCGGTTGCGGGCTGAAAACGTCCGTATTGACGGCGCGGCGGATCAGCTGTTATCCGGCCCCGGCAGCGTGCGGATTGCGGCGGTGACGGCATCCGGCGTCGACGGCGCGCGCATCGGCGCGCTTGCGCTTTCCGGTATTGAACTCAGCGCCTCTGCCGGCGGCGTGGCGTATGTCATCCACATTGACGCCGGCAGTCTGGAAAATGTGGATGCGCAATCACTGACCCGCGCGGCCATGGCTGCCCAAAGCGATCCGCAATCGGCGCGGCGCGAGGACGCGCTGTTGAACAGCCTGCTCAATGCCAGTTCCTATGGCGCCTTGCAGGTGCGCGGCGTGAGCGTGCGCAAGGGCGAGACGGTTCTGCTTTCCATCGCGGAACTTGTCAGCAAACCGGATGGAAACTACGCCCCCTTCCCGGCGTCGGGAAGCTTTGCCATCCGCAACGCCAGCCTGGATTTACGCGACCCGATGGCGGCGGTCCTGCGCCAGTGGCTGGGACAGGACAGGCTGCAATTCAGCCTGGAGTCGCGCCATGATTTCAGCGCCCCCGCGTCCCATGCATGGGACACCACCCTGAAACTTTCTCCGGATGCAACCCTGGCCGGAACCTGTGCGGCGCAAAACCTTAACGGGTTTTCACCGGCGCTGATCCGCGCGGCCCAGGCCGCCGCCAGCAACCCGGCCACCCTGCGCTGGTGCGATCTGAGCTTTACCGGCGATGAATTTGTCAATCGCTGGCTGGCGCAGGATGGGGCCAGACAGGGCCTGAGTATGGAAGAGGCGCGCGCCAAATATCTGGCCGGTACCCTGCTCGTCTCGCTGGATCCGCAAACCGCCAACGACCCCATGGCGTTGCAGCTTGCCACGGCGGGACAGATATTTCTGACCCAGCCATCACGCCTGAACATTCAGCTTGCGCCGCCGGGCGGCCTGAAATTCCCAGACAGCGTTGCCACTTTTGTGATGCTGTTTCAGGGCGGCGCGGAACAAAAACGGATGGCCATGCAGAAGCTGGGCCTGAGCATCAGTGCCGTGCCGCTGAATTAATCCTTTAAAATCACAACTTGTCTTTACATTTTTACATGTTTCCGGTAATGTTTCCGGAAACATACGATGAGAATGCCCATGCCCAAAGACAGCATCGCAATGACTCCGCTCGCCCGTCATCGAACCCGGCTGAAACGTCAGGGCATCGTGCGGGTGGAGGTGCAGGTGCGCAAGGAGGATGCGCCGCTGATGCGTGAGATTGCCCATGCCCTCAACACGCCGCAGGTGGCTGACGCGGCGCGCGCACTGTTGCGAGGCCGCTTTACAACTGTCAGTCCACAGGGCCTGAAGGCCCTCCTCGCATCTGCCCCGCTTGAAGGCGTCGACATGACGCGTTCATCCGATACTGGCCGTAATATCGATCTCTGATGTTTTTGATCGACACAAATATCATATCCGAGGTGCGCAAAGCAGAGCGGTGCGACCCTTACGTCGCCGCCTGGTATGCGGACGTCAACGATAATGATCTCTATCTCAGCGTGCTGGTGACGGGTGAAATCCGCAAAGGCATCGAGCGCCTGCGTTCCCGCGACCGTCAAAAATCGGACGTCCTGCAACACTGGCTGCAAATGCTTGAGCAGGGTTTTGGCGAGCGCATTCTGCCCATTAACCTTTCTGTCGCCGATGAATGGGGAAGATTAAGCGCCCTGCGCGCAACACCGGTTATCGATGGGCTGCTGGCGGCGACAGCCAAGGTTTTTGATCTGACCCTGGTCACGCGCAATACAGATGATGTTGCGGGGCTTGGCGTCAAAATCCTCAATCCGTTCACGCCCCTCAGGGCCACTTAACCACTGGGGGCATCGAGGACAGGATCGCCTCGACATTGCCGCCGGTTTTCAGGCCGAACGTGGTGCCGCGATCATAGAGCAGATTGAATTCGACATAACGCCCGCGCCGGATCAGCTGGTGTTCGCGCTGCGCCTCTGTCCAGGGCTTGTTCATATGTTGACGGACGATCCGGGGATAGACATCCAGAAACGCCTCGCCGACATCACGGGTAAAGGCGAAATCCGCGTCCCAGCCGCCGCTGTCCAGATGGTCATAAAATATGCCGCCCGCGCCGCGCGGCTCGGCCCGGTGCGGCAAATAGAAATAGTCATCGCACCATTGTTTGAAGCGCGGATAATATTCCGGATCATGCCCATCACAGGCCGTTTGCAGCGCCTGATGAAACGCGCCGGTGTCCGCTGCATCGGGAAACATCGGCGTCAGGTCGGCGCCGCCGCCGAACCAGGCCCTGAAATTATCTCCGCTGCCGCTGACAATATGGCGCGTGTTCATGTGCACGGCTGGAACCAGCGGCGAGTGCAGATGCGCGATCAGGGATATGCCCGCCGCCCAGAAGCGCGGATCGCCGCCAGGCCCCGGCATCTGCGCCAGCATTTCCGGGGTAAATTCTCCGTGCACCACGGAAATATGCACGCCTGCCTTTTCAAACACCCGCCCGTGCAGCATCGACATTTCGCCGCCGCCGCCCGCCTCGCGCAGCCACGGGGTGCGCATAAAACGCCCTGCAGGGCGATCTGAAAATGTACCGGTCAGCCTGTCTTCCAGCCGCTCAAATTCTGCGCAGATACGATCCCGCAGGGCGCTGAACCATGCGGCGGCCTGTTGCTTGCGCTGCTCGACGGGATCGCTCAAATGACACCTTCTGTAACTGCAGGAAATCCCTCCAGCTGACGCAACGCCTCGCCCAGCACTATTGCGGCGGACAGGGCGACATTGAGGGAGCGCCGCCCCGCCAGCATCGGAATGATCAG
>JBEBFX010000189.1:0-5919 GCA_040081735.1 Alphaproteobacteria bacterium
AGAGCCATTGCGGTAATAATATCCGGGCCTGCGAGAGCAGCCTTTCCTTAAGATCGCTGAAATTAATGGTGGCTCTGCCTTCGTCACCGCCCCACGCCATGATCAGCGGCCCGCGCCCAGATGATCGGGGTCACTCGTACTTTTGCGGCAATGCAAGTCCGCCCAGGCGACCACATCGGCCTTGGCGTATAAAACTCGGCGCCCAAATTTCCTATAAACAGGCCCTGTGCCTTCAAGCCGCCAGCGCTCAAGCGTGCGTTCGCTGACACTAAGCATCTTCGCCGTGTCACCCTGCGGCATGAAGATTTTTTCGTGTGTGGATGTCATCTTGCGGTCTCCAGCGGCTGCCGCGAAATTGCGGCGCTTGCGGAGAAACTAGGGCGTGACGTTTCGAGTTAAGTGGGGGGCTTATCTAAAAATAATTCCGGTAATTTATCAGACTCGTCCTGCATTGGGTCCTGTGTCCAGATATTGGCTAGATTTTCGTTGAAAAGCCTTAGTATCTTGTCCCGGATTACGGTGGGAGGCTTGCTGGATAGGCTCGGCGGGACAGAAAACATTTGGTGAAGTCTGCTTCCCGAGGGCCACCTGTTAGTGGCTCCAACATTGAATCGCCATTGAGCCACAGTCCTCGCCTCAGCGTCTTCTTTATGGCCGCGCCCCATGGGAAACCCGTGCTTTCGCAATACCGTCGCCACGGCGCGGGCTGCATCCATACGCTTCATCCCTGCATGGGTCATCAAAGCCCCCATTGCGCAAGCAGAAATTGCCTTTATAACTCTCGGTACAATGGGGTCACTTTGACGGCGCGGTGATCGTTTCTCAGGTTTTAGCAGTGGCGAGACAACGCCGTCGTTCAGTTCATGCAGCGCGAGCAACAAGATGTTGAGACCGCCCCAATCTTGCCTCCGGAAAAGTTTAGGCTGATACCTCATGAAGTCAACAACGCCCGCGAGCGCGTTACGGACCGCCACCCTGGGGACGTTACTCTTTGATGCGGTCTCCAGTTTCGCGATCAACGCTGCGAGCGGGTTCAGCGTAAACGTTTTCTCGCGATCTGCTTCCATGATCGTCCTTCTCTCTCGCAGCGTTTTCTTGAATTCCTCCATCTCGCGCTCAGAGGTCTGGCGGATGAGGGGCATTTTACCTGATGCGATCGTTTTTTTCTTGCCGCCGGTCATGATCCGCCTCGCCGAAAGTCAACAATTTCCGCCCTGTTGCCATCCATCACGGCGGCAATGCGCTGGCCTATCGCGTCGTTCGCGGCACGGGCAGGATCGTGCGCCAGATGGGCATAGCGCGCCGTTGTGGCGGGCTGGGTGTGCCCCAGCAATTTGCCGATCATGGGTAGCGACAAACCACCGCTGGCGGCAAAACTCGCAAAGCTATGGCGCAGGTCATGCAAGCGGACACCGGGCAGACTGGCACGCGCACGAATCCGCCGCCAGGGCTTTTCCAGATTAACAAGGTGCGCCCCAGCCTTGCCACCGCAGATCGTAAAGGGGTTACCTTCGATGCGCGGAATTACCGCCAGCGTGGCCAGCGCCGGGGCCGAAAGGTAGATCGTTTTTGCGCCCGTTTTGCTATCAGGCAATCGCAAGCTGGCGCGTTCAATATCGATATGCGACCATTGCAGGGACAGAATTTCATTCAGCCGGGCGCCGGTGAACAGCAATAGCCGCACGGCGGCAATCACGTAGGGGCTTTCCGCGCCGTCCGCCTCTGTCTTTTTCAGGGTATCAGCGAGGCGGGCGAGTTCGGCTTCCGACAGGAAGCGTTCGCGCTTGCTCTCGGGATATTTCCCGATATAGCGGCAGGGGTTTGAACCATCCGGGCGGTAGCCATGCTGCTCCGCCCAATTGAACATCACCGATAAAACAGCCAGCATGCGGTTTGCCTGATACGGGACGCTGTTCATGGCGTGATGCAGCCGCGCCACGTCGGATCGGGTGACAGTAGCGGCCAGATGCGTGCCGAGTTTGGGGGCCACGATCCGTTCGAGGATGTCGCGGTAATGCCGCGCCGTGCTCGGCTTGCGCTTGCCCGTGATATGACCTTGCAGGAACATCTCCGCCAGTGTGGCAACGGTTGGGCTGCGCTTGCTGGCGTCGCGATTGCCCGCTGGGTCATGCCCGGCTGCTATCTCACCCAGCAGGCGTGTGGCCTCCCTGCGCGCCAACTCCGGCGTCCAGGGTGAGCCATGCCGCCCAATCGTGTGCCAGCGCTGCCTGCCGTTGTGGCGGTATTTACCAGATAAAATTTGCCCCCACCTGGGCGGCAGCGAACACCAAAACCCTTCAACTCCGTATCCCATAGGAACGCATCGCTAAAGCCAGCTTCCAGGGCTTGAACCGGTCGCAAGGTTATGCGTCCCTGCCGTTCGATTTTGCTTCCCATATCACTTCCTCCGTCGCGGTTGCCAAAGCCGCTGGCAACCAATTGGCAACCACATTACAAGATAATGATGGCGGGGCGTGTCGGCAAGAGGCGATATAAACCAAGGGTTTTGGTGGCATAGAGCGGAGCATGGCGGGACAGTAGAAGGCAGGTTTTGAAACTCTTAATCAGCGGGTCGCAGGTTCGAATCCTGCATCACCCACCATGAAATCAAAAATTTTGGGAAATCAAAAATTTTGATTGCCGCTTTGGTGCAGCTACAAATATTGGTAACTGTATCGCGACTATTCGCCGGGATTTCGGGGCTTGCCGGGCAATTTATCACTCAGGCGCCTACCCTTCGGACAATTCAGCAAAGCCCTGCGCTATCGCTATCGCGCCTGAAGGCGTCAGCACTTCAAACAAAATTATGTCCGCGCCTCTATTGACCGGGGCATGGCGGATCGTGATGGGTTCGCCGGGGATTACCATGCTGGAGAACCGGCCCGAGAAGCGCTTGAGGCGGGCGCTGCCGCTGCCGGCGTAGCGCCGCAATATCGTGAGGCCCGCCAGCGCCCAGGTGGCGGTGCCGTGCAGAATGATGTCAGGCAGTCCCGCCGCCAGCGCGACCTGGCGCTCGGTATGGATCGGGTTCCATATCGCAGCGCACTCCGAATAGACGTGTGGCATCTCACGGGGAATCGGCACGATCGTGACTTCGGCGTCCGTTGGCAGGGCAACCGAAGCTCCCTCCGGCGGAGACGGTGGAGACATCAGGCTGATGTCGTCTCCTTCCAGATCGACGCCGCGGTAAATCGAACTGGACCAGCTGGTCGTCACCGCTTCGCCGGTTTTTGCGTCGCGTATAGCGAGACGGATTACGCAGACTACCCCGGCCCGGCTGCGGCGGGCGGATATCAGCTGACCTTCGGTAATCAGGCTGTCTCCGGGCCGGATCGGGCGATGAAATTCCGAATCCTGAATGGCGTGCACGCCCCGCAGGGCTTCCGCCGGTGTAAGCGCGCCGGTCAATGTGTCCCTCAGGGACAGCACGACCGGCCATTCAAGCGACACGCACTGAAAAGGCAGGGCTAAAACGCCGCCGGGACGCGCGTCATCGAGGAAGGCGGCCTCAGAGGCGCCAAGCCCGGCCGCATAGGCGAGAATGTCCCGGACCGTGATCTGCCTGGTGTAGGGTTCAAGCCTGAGACCGGCGCTGGCGGCGGGAAAGGGCATTGTTTGATCCCTGTTTTAGGGGTTTCAGCAGTTTATTTATTTCAGCGCGGCGGCTCAATGGTGACGCCCAGTCCGTCATCAAAGCGATTGTCGACGATATTGATGACCGGATCGGCGCCGCTGACGGTGGTGTCCAATACCGTCCAGGTATGTCCGATTTGGCCTGCAATGGGCCGGACATCCAGCACCGCCAGTCCCGAAGTAATGGCCGAGCCGGTTGGCGTGCGCGAGATCACCCCGCCTGCAATCAGGCGCACGCGCGCCTCATTCCCCGGATCGGAAAGGGCGGTGCTGGCAGGATTGTTGCGGTCCGTGGTGTTGAAAACGATGGCGCGAAACAGTGAATTGCCATTATCCACATCCAGCCGGGCGATAGAGTCAGAGAGGCCGATAACCTCGCCGCTGGTTTCGCCGGTTCTGGCGAAGTTATCGCGATCCAGCAGGGAGAAAGGCGGCGCGGTATAATTGCCGGGATTGCCATGGAACACATGGAAGCGCCCTGTGGGCGTGCCATCGGGACCAGTCAGATGCAGGTCCAGTTCCCGCAAATTATTCACGGCGTTTTTCCAGGTCAGCACCAGCATTCCGGGAATCACAACCTTGTCCGGCAGCGCGCCGGTAAGGTTGGGCAGTTGCGCGAAGCTGTCCCTTAATATCCTGTCTACTTCCGACGCTGTGAGACTGCGATCCCTGGTATTGAAGAAGATATCGGCCAGACTGGAGTAATAATCGATGGCCAGCTCGGCCAGTTCCACGTCGATGCCCAGCAGCCCGGATAGCGATCTGGATTCCTCCGCCAGATTATATCCCTGAATAGTGCCGGATTCACCTGATTGCCAATCCTCATCCGATTCTTCGTTCGAACCCTCGGCGGTATTCGCCTGTTCGCCGGACGCACCCTTGACCGCGCCGTCCGCCAGCCTGACCTCCCCGGTCAAATCGCGGGCCAGAGATTGAATAAGCCGCGCAGGCGTGGCGACGGGGGGGCCAACCTCCTGCCCGGGGGTCACGAACACGCCAAAGCCGGCGCGCACCACATCGACGGATTTATTCTCTGTGCTGACAGTAATGCTGCCGGCTTTCAGACTGCTGTCGTTTTTTATCCCCGGGCCGAGCAGGCCGATGAACTGCGTGCCGTCGCCAAGCGTTGGATCATCCATCACGAACAGGGCCGTGCCGCGCACGCCGATGGTGGCGTCACGCGCTTTAATGGTGATGCCCTGGGGGTCCTGGGCGCCGATCCTGCCGGAAACGTAGCGCATCATGCCCTTGGTGAAATTGGCGGAGACACGGCCAACGCCCGACGCCGGATCATAGACAAACTCGTCAATCACCAGATCGCTGTTGGGGCCGATGGTGAACACGGTCTGGTCCATCAGCAGAAGCTGCACGCGGCCATCCTGCTGGCTTTTAACCCGGTCGCGCATCTGCATGGCCATGCCCGTCATGACCGGTTCGGAAGCGGTTCGTTCACCCTCGGACACATTCACCGCGCCAACAACGCCTGCGGCAACGCCCACCGATGTTGCCGCCGCCTGCGCGCCGCTTGCGAAGAAACCCGCAAGCGGGATAAGCGCGCAATATCGCAAGAAGCACTTTCCAGCCCGTCTGCCCCAATCCATCATCGTCCTCCTGCTTATAGCGTTTACTGATCGTGTTCATTGTATCAGCTTCAAATAGTGCGCATTACCCCCTGAGCGCGTTACAATAGACTGGAATTGGCATTCAAGTGATGGTTTAAGATTAAACAGGGTAACAGAAATTGAACGCCATCGCACCCGGGAACATTGTTTTTTTAAATTGCTTCGGCTGCTTATCAAGCCCTTTGACGGATTTTTTATGAAAATTCACTTTCAAGCCGGCATGGCTTTTCGGGTGTTCGCCTGTGCTGTGCCGGTCCTGATTCTTATGGTTTCCCCGGTCCTGGCCCAGGCGCCGCAAAGCGGGGCCGCGCAAGGCAAAGAGCGCGAAACCCGGCGTCAGGCCGATCAGCTGCTGCGCGCCAATGATCTTGATGGGGAAACGGACCAATTACCTGATCTTGATTATTCAGCCGTTCTGGCCGCCCCCGACGATCCCGCAGTCAATCTGAATTACGCCAGGGCGTTGATCCGGCAAGGCAACATCCAGCTGGCGTCGGTAACACTTGAGCGGCTTCTGCTGAAAAATCCGGATGCGGACAATATCCGGCTTTTGTACGCAATTATTCTGTTTCGCATGGATGTCATAGACGAGGCTTCGGCGCAGCTGGATATTCTGGACGGCCGGGATATTTCGGATGGGATCAGGGCAGGCGTTGCCAAATAT
>JBEBFX010000311.1:0-1440 GCA_040081735.1 Alphaproteobacteria bacterium
ATAGCCGGAAATTGCGGGACGGAGAAGGGCAATGGCTGGACTTGAAGGCATAAGGGCCTGCGTTTTTGATGCCTATGGCACGCTGTTTGACGTCAATTCTCCGGTGCAGAAACTGGCCACGGAAATTGGCGATAAGGCCACTAATCTCGCTGTGCTGTGGCGGCAGAAGCAACTGGAATACACCTGGCTGCGCAGCCTCATGGGGGTGCATGCGGATTTCTGGCATGTGACGGGTGATGCGCTGGATTTTTCGCTGGAAGCCTTGAAGATAAAAGATCCGGGGCTGCGCGATGAATTAATGACGCTTTACCTGAAGCTTGACGCCTATCCGGAAGTGGCCGAGGCCCTGAAGGCTTTGAAGACAAAGAGCAAACGCACGGCCATTCTTTCCAACGGCAGCCCTTCCATGCTGGACAGCGCGGTGCGCGCCGCCGGGCTGGAAAAATCCTTCGACATGGTTCTCTCGGTGGAGGATGTGGGAATCTACAAGCCGAGTCGGCGCGTTTACCGCCATGCCATGCAGAAACTGCAAATCCAGGATGCGCCGTCGATCTGCTTTGTCTCGGCCAATAGCTGGGACGCGCAGGCGGCGGCGCAGTTCGGCTTTCAGGTCGTGCGGCTGGCGCGCAGCGGCGGGCAGGATGACAGGATTCCGGGGAAGGCCGCGGCACGGATTGAGTCGCTGAGCGAATTGGCGGGGTTGGTTTAATCACCCGAGCATAACAGGCTTGCGGGCGATCAGGTTATCGTGGCTCGCGCAGCATCGGGAAAAGCGGTGGCGAATCGCCTGATCGAATTTCTCCCAACGCCCGAAAACCATGGCGCTCGTAGAACGACCGGCTGGCGGGACTGGTTGCTTCCAGATAGGCGGGCTGTTGATCGCGATCGCAGGCAACCAGCCCGTGCCGCATCAATTCCGTTCCGTATCCCCGCCCCTGAAACACCGGATCAACCCCGATCAGGGGAATGTACCAGTGGGGTTCATGGGGAAGAAAACTGGCCATCTGTTCAAACAGGAACAGCACTTCGCCAAGCTTCGGCTCAGACATGTTTTGCTCAAAGAGCTCACCAATCGGCCCATCGTCTGGTTGGACCCCCGGTGGCAACCATTGTGCCACGCCAAAAAAATCACCGATGACATAGGCAGAGCCGTGGTCAAAGGATTTGCCGCCAAATAGCGTCACCAACGGCATGAATGTATTTATGTACTGAAGCGGGTCAGGCCAAGCCCAGCGCGCCGCCGGATCGGCGCTGAATGCCATTGTCATGGCAGCTTCAAACCGGCCCTTGTCCGATCGGGTGACAGAGCGAATATCCAGAGCTTTATTCATTGCGCGGAACCCCTCGACAAGCATCTTGAGCAGCTCACCAAGCGGGATCCCGAGCTTCGGGATCATCGTCCGGAACGACCTGCGGCTGGCGGCGGGGACTGGTGTAGGG
>JBEBFX010000312.1:0-1431 GCA_040081735.1 Alphaproteobacteria bacterium
GAAGCTCGGCGTCAAGGTCGTGATCGAGAACCGGCCGGGCGCCGGCGGCAATCTCGCGGCACGCACGGTGATCGGAGCGGCGCCGGACGGCAATACGCCACGCGACTGCATGGCCATGTCATTTTTACATCCTCCATGACAGTCGCCCCTAAAAGCACCATTCTGAAAGACCCAAGCGTCGTCGCGTTTCGCGGTTCCGACCCCACGCGCGGGTCGCGTCTGGCGCAACTGTTCCCCACCTTTATCGCCACCAGCCATATGGATGTGATCAATCTGCGTTTTGCCATTCCCCTCAATGTGAATGAAACCGAGGTGCATTACGCCTATTTCTCGCATCTGGACGATGACGCCGAGATGGAAAAACACCGGCTGCGGCAGTCGTCCAATCTGCTCGGCCCCTGCGGGCTGGTCAGCATGGAGGACGCATCGGTGTTTCACCGCGTGCATATCGGCAACCATACGCCGGGGATTGTGACCTTTCAGAAAGGCGTGAAAGACCTGGACAGCCTGGAGCAGGAATTCAAACAGAATGACGAGTCCGGCAATCTGCCGCGCTGGGAATATTACCGCCGCACGATGGGATTTGAGAGGCAGGCCCTATGATGGCGCTGACGGCGCAGGACCTGTTCCTGATCGATGAACTGCAAACCCGTTATATTCATGCGCTGGACAGCAAGAATATGCCCGGCTGGCTGGCGGCCTTCGCTGAGACGCCGGAGGCGTCCTATATCTGTATCACCCAGGAAAGTGTTGAGCGTAATTTACCGCTGGCCCTGATCATGGATGATTGTTATGCCCGCCTGCAGGACCGGGTGACCTACATCACCAAAATCTGGGCCGGCACGTTTCAGGATTATCGCACCCGCCATTTTATCCAGCGCGTCAGCGCCGCTAAACTGTCCGAAAATACCGTTCAGTTGCATACAAATTTCACCGTAATCTATACGCCCGAGGATACCGGAAGTTCGGAAGTGTTGACGGCGGGCGTCTATGAAGATGTTGTCCTTCTGGCGAATGGCAGTGCGCAATTTCTGTCCAAAAGGGCGGTAACGGATACATCAATCTTACCCCGCTATCTGGTCTATCCGCTCTGACACCGGGCATGGACAGCGCTTGCATAATATGCCCTATAATGAAGACACGATGAATATCGTCACAATCTTCGCAATTTCGCCGGAATAACTGTCCGGACACGCAATGAAAAATTAAACAAAAGGGGAAGCTCGATGCAGTATGTCAGCCCGGATGAGGTCATAAAAAGCGATGGTCTGCGGATCGTTCTGGTCAAGGGCGCGCCCAGCCCGTGGGGCCAGGCCGCCAAGGCCATGATGGAATATAAGGGGCTTTCCTACAAGGCGGCCCCCTGGGCAGGCGGCGCGCCAAATGAGGAAATCGCCAGCTGGTCAGGCGCCAACAGCGCCCCGGTCGTTG
>JBEBFX010000190.1:0-5837 GCA_040081735.1 Alphaproteobacteria bacterium
GCCAGTTCAAGCGCCTGACTGGCGTTGAGGCGCGGATCGCAATGGGTGTGATAGCGGTCCACCAGATCGGCTTCGGTGATTTCCTGGGCGCCGCCGATGCATTCGGTCACGTTCTGGCCGGTCATCTCGAAATGCACGCCGCCCGCATAGCTGCCTTCCGCCTGATGCACCGCAAAGAACTGCCGCATTTCAGTAAGAATACGATCCACCGGGCGCGTCTTGTAGCCGTTTTCGGCCTTTACGGTATTGCCATGCATGGGATCGCACGACCAGATGACCTTGCGCCCTTCGCGCACCACGGCGCGGATCAGTTTCGGCAGATGCTTGTCCACATTGCCCGCCCCAAAGCGGCAGATCAGGGTCATGCGTCCGGCCTCGTTTGCCGGGTTCAGCACATCCAGAAGGCGCAGCAATTCATCGGGCGTCTGGCTGGGGCCGCATTTTACGCCGAGCGGATTTTTTACCCCGCGGCAGAACTCGACATGGGCGCCATCCGGCTGCCGGGTGCGGTCGCCGATCCACAATTGATGCGCCGAGGTGTCATACCAGTCGCCGGAGGTGGAATCGACGCGGGTCAGCGCCTCTTCATACGGCAACAGCAACGCCTCATGGCTGGTGTAGAAATTCACGGTGCGCATGCTCGCGACCGTGGTCGGGCCAACGCCGCAGGCTTCCATGAAATCCAGCGCTTCGGATATCTGTTCCGCGATATGATGATAGCGTTTACTGGCCGGGCTGTCGGCGACGAAGTCCAGATTCCAGCGCGCCACATGATGCAAATCGGCGTACCCGCCGCCGGCAAAGGCCCGCAAAAGGTTCAGGGTCGACGCCGCCTGGCCATAGGCCTTCAGCATGCGTTCCGGGTCGGGGATACGCGCCTTGCTGTCAAAATCCATGCCGTTGATGATATCGCCGCGATAGCTGGGCAATTCTACCCCGCCCACCGTTTCCATATCGGCCGAACGGGGTTTGGCGAACTGCCCGGCCATGCGGCCCAGCTTGACCACCGGGCATTTGGCCCCAAAGGTCAGCACCACCGCCATTTGCAGCAGCACGCGGAACATGTCGCGGATATTGTCCGCCCGGAATTCCGCAAAGCTTTCGGCGCAGTCACCGCCCTGCAAGAGGAACGCTTCGCCTCGCGACACCGCCGCCAGATCGTCTTTCAGATTGCGCGCCTCACCGGCAAACACCAGCGGAGGGTGGGCGCGTAACTGCTCCTCAACCCCGGCCAGGGCCTTGAGGTCGGGATAGTTCGGCATTTGCAAAGCGGGTTTGGCGCGCCAGCCTTGCGGGGTCCAGTTGTTGGTCATCACACACCTGATAGATATTTTAGCAGGTGTTTATAGGCTGAAAAATATGGTTTGTCAGGGCCTGATTTCATACAAAACGTTCAGCGGGTGCTCGATGGGCAATCGCCTGACGGTGCTAAATCCGGCTTCCTTGCTGAATTCCCTGACCCTGGCTTCCGGCAAGCCGACTGTCCCCAGGCCCATGCCGCCCTGGCCCAAGGATGTCGTCATACAAAAATGCAGGCTGGCCCCGTATTTGAACACGGCCATGGGGCCTTCATTGTCAGCCGGGTCATCCTCGCAGGCCACATCCATCAGCACGTAAATGCCGTCGTCCTTGACGGCCTGACGCAGCGCCCGCAATCCGCCCTTCGGGTCGGCCATGTCGTGGATCAGATCGAACGTGGCGACAATATCGAATTTTCCCGGCACGCCCTTGCTGATGTCATGAACGCGGAAGTCTATTCTGTCCTCGACGCCCGCCTCTCTGGCGTTGGCGCGGGCCTTTTCGATATTGGGCGCAAACAGATCAAACCCGAAAAAGCTGGCCTTCGGGAACGCCTTCGCCAGTTCGACGGTGGAGCGCCCGGCGCCGCACCCAAAATCAGCAAAGCTGGCGCCCTGTTCCAGCCTGGCCTTCACATCGGGCATTTCCGGCAGCCACTGGCTGACCAGCAAATTTCTGTAGCGGACGCAGGAATTGGCCTCCAGCCCTTCCCAGAATATACCGTCATAGGTGTCATAACTTATGCCCCCGCCCTGCCTGAAAGCCTTCACCAGTTCATTGAACGGCTGCATCAGTCCGGTAAACATCTTGAACAGGCCGCCCTGATAGGCCGGGCCGCCCTCATCCACAAGCACCGGAACGAGTGCGGCAGGCAGCGTAGCCTTACGGCTTTGCTTGTCAAACTCCAGATATCCGGCGGCGGAGATGCCGTATATCCATTCACGCACATAACGCTCGTTCAGGCCCAGGCGGCTGGCCAGTTCCTCGCTGGTGGCAGGCCCCCTGATGGACAGGTCGCTGAACAGCCCAAGCTCATTGCCAAGCGCGCAGAGCCGGATAGCCACCATACCGGCGGCGTCCTGCACAACTTTCTTCAGATATTCCGGGGTTTTCGCGTCCATGTGCCTGCCATCATTAGGGATTAATTCGACGAATTCCCATGATTGTAGAGGTATGGAGATCAGGGATGCAAGAACTAAAACCTCAGCATCGCATCTATATCCGTCTGATCCGTGCCTTCGTGCTCGCCATTGATGACGCCGCCAGCCTTTTCGATCAGCATGCGCAATTCCGGACCCAATAGTGCGGCAGCGCCGGTTTCGCTCTTATTGTCCGCAGGCTGTTCATCGAGCACAGTGGCGACAACCTTCAGGATCAGGATATTCAGTTCAGAAATTAAGCGCTCAAACGGGACGCGATAAAGTGCGGGGACGTAGTCGTAGGCCGCAACCGCCAAATCCCTATGCGCAAAACTGCTCTCCCGAAAATGATCCTGATAGTTTTTTGGGGACCACGCCGCCACATCCTCGATGCATTCCGGCATGTCGGAGATCATTTCGACCAGCATGATAATTTCATTGAAATGATTCAGATAATCAGTCGCCAGCAGAGTCCGGGCATTGATATTGGTGCCCTGAACCTGGGCTTGGTAAAATTCATATGATTCAATTAAATCATATTCTTTTTCTAATTTTCTAATGTTATTATTCATATAAATTGCCCATTGTTCCACCGCCCGCCTGCGGCAAAAATCCCATGCTATAATTCCCTGGGGAAAATCCACCGCACCGGTTTCTCGTTCCATTCAAGCGCTAATAAATAAACCACCCTAGTCAAAATGTACTATTGTCCTTAATGCTTTATTAATTTCCCGCTAAGTCATGCCTCAGCCGCGATGGCGAAGATACACAAACCAGTAAACCGCGCCTACCAGCACCCCGCCGCCGATAATATTGCCTATGGTAACCGGCGCCAGATTGGTTGCCAGCGCGCCCCATGTTAACGCTTCATAGCTGGCGGGGCTTTGCTGAATGGCCATCCAGAACGATGGCTCTGCCCAATTTTTGATCATCAGCCCGTAGGGCAGCACGAACATGTTGGCGACGCAATGTTCAAAACCCGCTGCTACAAAAGCTGCAACAGGCGGCACAATGCAGAGGATCTTGTCTGTAGTGGTGCGGGCGCTAAAACACAGCCAAACCGCAAGACAGACCAGCACATTGCCCAGAATGCCCCGCATTAATGCGGGAAAAAACGGCAGCGCCGCTTTGGTCCCGGCAATACTCAGGGCCGCGGCGCCAACGGCGGCCTCTCCATTTCCATGCACCCCGGCCAGAAATATCATTATCGCCGTTGCGGCCGCGCCAATGAAATTACCCAGATAAACCACCCCCCACGCGCGCACCATATCGCCCAGGCCGATTTTTCCCCCCGCCCAGGCCATGACCATCAGATTATTGCCGGTAAACAGTTCCGCCCCGCCAACTACGACCAGAATGAGGCCAAGTGAAAAGGTCACACCGGCCAGTAGCCGCAGCACTCCGAAGGGTAAATTCCCATCACTCCCGGCCACAGCGATCGTTGAAAAAAACGCCCCAAAAGCAATGAACGCCCCGGCAAGCACGGCTAATGTCAATAAACGCAGGAACGGCAGCCGGGTTTTATCAGCGCCTATCTGTTCCGCCTTCTCCGCCATTTCCTGTGGCAACAATGAATCTGCGCCAAACGGCGCGTGATTGCCCTCCATCTTGGCCCCCCTGATTGCTAATGCTTTTGGGTTATATACCCGAACAGGCCTTTGCCTTGTGTTTCAACCAGTGTAGAATTATCCGCAACCAGTATAAGGGAGAATGACCATGCCGGCCTATCGTTCAAAAACCTCTACCCATGGGCGTAACATGGCGGGCGCCCGGGCTTTGTGGCGCGCCACCGGCATGACCGACAGTGATTTTGGCAAGCCGATCATCGCCATCGCCAACAGTTTCACCCAGTTTGTTCCGGGCCATGTGCATCTGAAGGACCTGGGCCAGATGGTCGCGCGGGAAATTGAGGCGGCAGGCGGCGTCGCCAAGGAATTCAACACCATCGCCATCGATGACGGCATCGCCATGGGCCATGACGGCATGCTGTATTCCCTGCCGTCGCGCGAAGTGATCGCCGATGCAGTGGAATATATGGTCAACGGCCATTGCGCCGATGCGATTGTGTGCATCTCCAATTGCGACAAGATCACGCCCGGCATGCTGATGGCGGCGATGCGGCTCAACATTCCCGCCGTGTTCGTTTCCGGCGGGCCGATGGAGGCGGGCAAGGTCATCCTGGACGACGGCAGCACTAAAATGGTCGATCTGATCGATCCGATGATCAGCGCCGCCGATGATAATGTGTCCGACGAAATGGTCGGCAAATATGAACGCTCCGCCTGCCCGACCTGCGGCTCGTGCTCGGGCATGTTCACCGCCAATTCGATGAACTGTCTGGCCGAGGCGCTGGGACTGGCGCTGCCGGGTAATGGCAGTGTGCTGGCGACCCACGCGGATCGCCGCGAACTGTTCCTGCGCGCCGGGCGCACCGCAGTTGAGCTATGCAAACGCTATTACCAGGAAAATGACGAGTCCGCCCTGCCGCGCAATATCGCCAATTTCAAAAGTTTCGAGAACGCCATGACCCTGGACATCGCCATGGGCGGCTCGACCAACACCGTGCTGCACCTGCTCGCCATTGCCAATGAAGGCGGCATTGATTTCACCATGAAGGACATTGACCGGCTGTCGCGCGTGACGCCGCATATCTGCAAGGTGGCGCCCTCGACGCCGGAATATCACATGGAAGATGTGCATCGCGCCGGCGGCATCATGGCCATTCTGGGTGAGCTTGAACGGGGCGGACGCATTCATCGTGACGTGCCGACCGTGCATTCGCCCAGCATTGGCGAAGCGCTGGATCAATGGGACGTGATGCGCACAAAAGACGAAGCCGTTAAATATTTCTATCGCGCCGCGCCGGGCGGCGTGCGCACCACCGAAGCGTTCAGCCAGGACCGCCGCTATGCGACGCTGGATGTGGACCGGGCGGGCGGATGTATTCGCACGGTCGAAAACGCCTATAGCCAGGATGGCGGGCTGGCGGTGCTGTACGGCAATATCGCCACCGAGGGCTGCATCGTGAAAACCGCAGGCGTCGACAAGGAAATTCTGGTGTTTTCCGGCCCCGCCGTGATCTGCGAAAGCCAGGACGAGGCGTGCAGCAAAATCCTCACCGGCGTCATCAAACCCGGCGACGTGGTGGTGATCCGTTATGAAGGGCCAAAGGGCGGGCCGGGCATGCAGGAAATGCTGTATCCGACCAGCTATCTCAAGGCCAAGGGCCTGGGCAAGGCCTGCGCCCTGCTGACCGACGGGCGTTTTTCCGGCGGCACATCGGGGCTTTCCATCGGGCATATCTCGCCGGAAGCCGCCGAAGGCGGGGCCATCGCCCTGATCCAGGCGGGCGACAGGATCGAGTTTGACATACCCAACCGCACCATCAACCTCGCGATC
>JBEBFX010000037.1:0-20424 GCA_040081735.1 Alphaproteobacteria bacterium
GAATGGACGCGCGGGGATGATGGGGCGGCGGGAAAGACGTGGAATCCGATTGTAGGATGCACAATCGTCAGCCCCGGCTGCACCAACTGTTACGCGATGCGCATGGCTGACCGGATCAACCGGATGACGCCTGAACGACATTACGATGGGCTGACCAAGGTTGTGAACGGCAATCCGGTATGGACCGGCAAGATTGCCAAAGCGCCGCCTCACATTTTCACTGCGCCGCTGCACTGGCGCAAACCAGCCCGGATATTCGTTAATTCAATGTCTGATCTATTTCATGAATCTGTGCCAACCGGCCTGATAAGTTACGTCTTTGACATAATGGAAAAAGCCAATCATCATACCTACCAGATTTTGACGAAGCGCAGCGATTCAATGGCTAAATATCTTTCGAACCGGTATGGCCACGACATGGCGCCATCACATATCTGGCTCGGCGTTTCGGTTGAAAATCAGTCAACCGATTTTAGGATCAGCGATTTACGATCAGCCCATGCCGCCGTGAAATTCCTGTCATTGGAGCCGCTGCTAGGCCCGCTGCCTGATCTGAACCTTGATGGAATTGACTGGGTAATTGTCGGTGGTGAGAGCGGCCCCAGCGCCAGACCGATGAATCCAGACTGGGCGCGAGACATACGGGATCAGTGTTTGAGCGCGGGGGCGCCGTTTTTTTTCAAGCAACATGGCGGCGCGAACAAGAAAGCGGCCGGCCGGGAGCTGGACGGCCGAACGTGGGATGAAATGCCGCAGATGAAGGAAGGATTCAAACAGTGACACGCGAAGAATTTAACGACCTTTTGAAAATAATGGCGTTAAGCGCCATCCCGCCGCACAATGAGAGTCAGGGGCGCTATTATCAGGCTGCGATTAAAGCCTTCATCGCCAAACACATTCAACCGCTTGAGGATGCCGAGGACAATGCAATATGCGACGAACGGCGGGATATGCCAACGGTGGCGGTGAAGATTGAGGATCTATGATCGGGTTGCCGGGGCTGGCAAAGTGATCGGCCGCAGGAAAGTCTGTTGCGCCAGATCGTAATCATCTTCTGACCATGCGGTGCGCCCAGCCTTACGCATTGCGCGGTTTGCGGCGTCTGTGGCTGCCGCTCTGGCAAGATCAGGGGTAATTTCAATCATGGCGTCCACCAGAACATACATTCATAGAACAGCGCCGCCAGCAGGATGAGGGATAGCGTGTCGCGGATCATTTGCAAGCCTCAATGGCGCGGTCGAAGATCAGGATATCACGTGTTGATTTGGCCATTCCGGACTTGTTAATCATGACAGTGGGCCGGTCAGAACGGTGAGAGCGTCCGCCCACGACTTTATGACGCTAGCCATTCCCGCCATATCGCTGCTAGTCATGGCCTCAATTTCCGATTTAATCATTTCTGAAACGCGACCGGCGTCACAGCTGTAGTCAGGGCAGGCCGAGCTGCGCATACGTATGTCGCCGCGCTCAACATAAAACGCAGATTCATCGCCGCCGACAGCTTCAACCGCGGCGGCTTGAGCAGCCTCCATGGTCTCGTGAAATGAAATAGTGTATTCACCTCTGGTGGTGACGGCGGCGAAAATCGAATATGGGGAAGCGGTAGAAAAGTCTGCGATGGTGGTCATAATCTCAATCCTTCTGTCTGTGTTAAACGAGTTGCGGTGCGCCCATTGCTGCGATTGCATCCGGATATTCGAACCTGTTGTGGCCACTGGTTCTACCGCCGACCCGTCTTGATAAATCCTATATTATCATTTAAATGATGATTGTCAAGCGGTAAAATGACGCGGGGTGAATTATTTCAGAATTTTTTCGTCTGCCCCCCCGCCTCCGACCAGACCCTAACCGCCGCTGCGCCGGACGGAATCGCGCGTAATTCCCGCCGCACTCCTGTATACCTTACATAGATAATTGGCGGATTTCTGCCATTCCACAGCAAACCTTGCATCAATAATCGGCAGAAATCCGCCAATTTTAAAAGACTCCGGGAGTGATCTAGAGGATTTTCCGTGAATTGCGTGACATTTTAGCAGCACTTCGTGGTGTCATTATAGCAACGCTTTTTTGGCGTTAGGTATTATTTCCTGAATTTATGATAATATTCCTACATTTAACATCTCCAGCGCTGTGGAATGCCGATTTTTCCAGATAACATCATGCTCAAAGAATTTCTAGCTATTTCAATGGCTTACGCCGCTTTCGACATCTCCGGGAGGGCTTTTTTCTGACCTAAGTATTTGATATTACTATATATTGTTAGTATATAACTATATATTATATTTATAAAATCATTAGTTAGAATAGTAAAAATGAGTGTGACATATTTATCACACCACATTCTCGCGCACGCATTAGGGTTTCGGGAAGCCGTTTATACGGATATATAGTAACATTCGGCTTTTTTATCAGTGACTTAGGGGTAAAAAACACTCTCCCGGAGTCGTCTTGATAATTCTAAGCCATTGATGTTAAAGCGAATATTCGATGCAAGTATTGAGCTAGACGCGTAATACAATCGTATTACAGGGTGATTGCGCCAAAAATCCGCACTGAGCACCCGTGAAAGTGGCCAGCGCGGGGAGGTGAGCACGAATCACATGGCTGGGCAAGGGTTTTATTCCGAGGGTTCGGGACTGTTGAAAAACCCTCTGGCTTGACCGTGGGCGGTGATTGGGCGCCGGAGTGTGTCTGAGTAGGGGTTTCAGCCCCAGCGCCAGCCAGTGACGGGCTGACGAGGCCGTGGGGATGTTCTGCATGGGGCGCGCCACGCATACGATGCCCGCAGGATTGTGCCACGTCGCGCAGGGCGGCGCTTGAAGGTGTCCCCGGTGGGTTTGGTCCAGCAGGATAGCCAGCACCCGCTGGCGGGGCATCTAACGGGGTTTAACGGGCGGGCATGGCGCGATCACATTCCGGTATTGCGCCATGATGATCGGCATGATACATTTTAGGCCCGTAAACAGCCCGGAGCAATCCATGTCAGGTAGCGTCAACAAGTGCATTCTGATTGGCCATCTGGGAGCCGATCCCGAAATCAAACACACCAAAGACGGCAAACCGATTGTCAATCTTCGCCTAGCCACGTCAGAATCGTGGAAAGACAAAAACACCGGAGAAAAGCGCGAGAAAACCGAGTGGCATCGCGTGGTGATTTTCAACGAGGGCCTTGCCCGCGTGGCCGAACAGTATTTACGCAAGGGCGCAAAAATATACATTGAGGGTCAAGTACAGACGCGCAAATGGCAAGATCAATCGGGCCAAGACAAGTATTCAACAGAAATAGTATTGCAGGGTTTTGGTGGAAAACTTGTTATGCTTGGCGATGGCAAGAACGCGGCCGGTGGGCAGTCGGATTACGACGACGCCCCGGCTGTGCGCCCGGCGGGAGGCGGGAATTACGCGAACAAGGACCTGGCGGGGGCGCCCGATTATGGTTTGGATGACGACAAAGTTCCGTTTTAGTTGCGCAATGTTCGCGTGCTGGTCGCCAACCGTTCGCCTTGTGTCTGTCGTTTGTTCCAGCGAGTTAGGTGGAGAGTTTTCGCGCCGCTCCTATGCTGCGCCGAGCGCACGCCAGAATTCCCATAAACTCTTGCGCGTGGGTTTATAATCCGCTATATCAGCGGAATGAAAGCCTCACAGTTCATCCAGCAGCGGCTTGAAAACCCGGCGACGGAGGTTGAAATGTTCGACTCCATCGCGGCGGGGTCAACCCTTGTGGAGTGGTGCCGCGACAACAACGCCTCATTCAACTATGTCGGCCGGTGGATCGCATCCGACACCGAACGCCAGAAACGCTTCCAGGTCGCCCGCCAGCTGCGTGAAGAATATTTGGGTGAAACCGTGGTGCGCAATCTCAGGATGTTCATCGAGTCCGACCTATCTCAGGCATTCAATGATTACGGCGGGTTGCTGAGGCCGGCCGATATGCCTGAGTCAATCAGGCGATCTCTCGCGGGAATAGACGTGAGCCGCACCAGCGATGGCGAAGGCGGGTCGGTCGAGACCGTCAAGATCAAGATGGTTGATCCGCTTAAATCCACCGAACTGATGGGGAAATATCTCAAACTGTTCAACGAGCGCAACGATGGCGGCGGGCAGGGTTCGGCGGGAGAAATCGCCAACGCCCGGATCATGGAAGGCGCGGCGATGATGGACCAGCGCCTGAACCAGATGCGCGCGAGGCTGCAACAGCAACAGGTGATCAACGCTACGGACGTGACGGTTGATGCCGCCCACGATCTGATCTGAGATGGACATGGCCGGCGCCTCATGGTTTGAAGGGGTCGACCTGACGGATATTGACGCGCTTGCCGCAATGCCGCCGGATGACCGCGCGCGGCTGATGTTCGACTGGCCGAGATGGGCCAGGCCGAAACAGCTGGCGCCGCCGGGGAACTGGGCGGGCTGGGTAATTCTGGCTGGGCGTGGGGCAGGCAAAACCAGGACGGGGGCTGAATGGGTGCGCGCCATGGTGGAATCCGGTCGCATGGGCAGGCTGGCGCTGGTGGCCGAAACAGCCGCAGATTGCCGTGACGTGCTGGTGGAGGGGGAGAGCGGCATCCTGTCGGTGTCGCCGCCGTGGAACCGCCCAGTGTATGAATCCTCGAAGCGGCGGCTTACGTGGCCGAACGGGGCAATCGCCACACTCTACAACGGCACCGAGCCGGATCAGTTGCGCGGCCCCCAGCATGACGGTGGATGGCTGGACGAATTGGCGAAATATCGTTATGCGCAGGAAACCATGGATATGTTCCTGTTCGGTCTGCGTCTGGGGGCCGATCCCCGGTATCTTGTGACAACGACGCCGAGGCCGATTAAGCTGATCAAGGAAATGGTCAAAGACCCGTACATAGTCGTGACGAGGGGCAGCAGCCTTGAAAACCTCTCGAACCTCAGCCCGACTTATCGCAGAAATGTGATAGACCGCTACGCCGGTACGCGGCTGGGCAGGCAGGAAATCGACGCGGAAATTCTGACCGATACGCCGGGGGCGCTGTGGACTCTGGATATTCTGGACCAGCACCGCGTCAGGGCTGCGCCGGAAATGACGAGAATTGTGGTGGCGATTGACCCCGCTGTGAAATCCGGGCAAGGAAAGTCCGGGCAGGAAAACGCGGATCATGGCGTCGTGGTGGCCGGGATAGCGAACGACGGGCGGTGTTACGTGTTGCAGGACTTGAGCCTGTCAGGCTCTCCGGATCAGGTGATGAAGGTGGCCGTTCAGGCGTACCATGCGCACCGGGCTGACAGGGTGATCGCCGAAGTGAACAACGGCGGGGACTGGATCGAGGCGGTGATCAGAAAGATTGACGCGAACGTGTCGTACAAGGCGATTCACGCCAGCCGGGGCAAGATCGTTCGCGCTGAGCCGGTGTCGGCGCTGTACGAGCAGGGACGGGTGTCCCACGTTGGGGCCATGCCCGCGCTTGAAGATCAGATGATCGAATACACCGGGGACCGGAGTGAGCGTTCTCCTGACCGGATGGATGCGCTGGTATGGGCCGTGACGGAACTGATGCTCGGCTCGAAGGAGGCGTTTACCGTGAAAGAGGATGATTTCGTGGTCCAGCCGTTCCGCCTGCCAGATCACTGGCCGCGCGCCATGGGGGTATCGAGCACGGCATCCGGCATAGCTGCCGTATGGCTGGCGCTGGACAGGCCCATGAACACTGTGTATTTATACACAGAACATTTACGGAACTCTGGCGAGCCGTCCAGCCATATCAGGGCGGTTCAGGCTCGTGGGGCCGTCCGGGCGGTTTACGTGCATGACACGTCCAAAGAGGAAGCGCTGGAAATGGCCGCTCTATATCAGGGGCATGGGATTAAATTCGCGGCGCTTTCCAAATGCGCGGAGGCTGATTTGATGCATGTTACGGAACTGCTGACGTCGGGGCGGCTGAAGGTGTTCAGCACGATGCAGAAGTGGATTGCGGACTATCGGCGGTATCGTGAGGCGGGCGACTTCAAGGACGCGCCGCTTGTGTCGATCAGCGGGCCGCTGGTGCGCCTCAGAGACAGTGTTGCGCAGGTTGTGACGCAAGGACCGGTTGTCAAGCCATGGTCTCCTGCCGACAAGATGGCGGGCTACTGAGGTGGAGGCGTTGATGGAGACCGATGAATACGGCGACGCGGACGGTGAGGCCGAGGCCGAGGCGGCGCTTGAGAAGATCAAGACCGGGCTGCGCGGCTTTGCGGTTGAGCTGGGCGCCCTGGCCGATGAGCAGGTGGCGCAGAAATCCGAGATTGAAAAGCGTTGGCTGGACAACCTGAAAGAGTATCACGGGGTTTACGACGAGACGATAAAAACCGTTCTGGCGCAGAGCGAGCGATCCGGCTTGCTGGTGAATATCACGCGGCCGAAAACCATATCGTGGGAGTCGCGGTTATCGGATATGCTGTTCCCGACCGATGACGAGAATTGGGACATTCAGCCTACGCCGGTTCCGACGCTGGTGGGTAGCACTGCGCTCACGCCTGTCGGCGAATCTTTACCTGTAATTCAGGATGCGGCCAAGCGCGCGGCGGCGATGAAAATGCTGATTGATGACCAGTTGCGCGAATGTAACTACAAGGTCACGGCGCGCCAGGTTATTCACGACGCCTGCAAAATGGGTACTGGAATTATGAAGGGGCCGGTGCTGACCGGGCGCAAGCGGCACTCTTGGGCTGAAGCGGTTGAGACGGGCGAAGATGGCCGGGAGACGAAGTCGTGGGGACTGAAAGCAAGCGACGATCCTGCGCCACAGTTTGTGAGGGTTGACCCGTGGTCGTTCTTTCCGGATATGTCAGCGCGCCGGCCGGAAGATTGCGAGTTCTGGTTTGAGCGGCATCTGATGAACCGGAAGCAGTTGCGCGAGTTCTCGAACATGGCGGGGGTTCTTCAGGATGAAGTGCGGGAGTTGATCAGGAGTGAGCCGGTCGAGCCGTTGCCGGACTACTACACAAACCTGCGGCAGATCACGAATGGGCAGGGGGCTACTACAGAGGACCGTTATGTGGTCTGGGAATATCGCGGGCCTATCGAGAGGCAGAAAATGTTGGATATCTGCATCTGCCATGACGATGAAGGCATGCGCGATATAATCGAAGATGACCCGATGGATATTATTCAGGGGGTTTTGTGGTTCTGCCAGGGGCGCATCCTGAACTTCGGGATTCACGTTCTGGACGGCGGAGAATCGTTGTATAGCGTGTATAATTTCGAGAAGGACGAAACCTGCATGTTCGGCCATGGCGTTCCCGATCTAGTGCGGAATGCGCAGTCGGCCATCAGTTCGGCGTGGCGCATGATACTGGATAACGCGGCGCTGAGCGTCGGGCCGCAGGTGGTGGTGAACAGGGACAGCATAAACCCTGCCGATGGGTTATGGGACATCAGGCCGCATAAGGTCTGGAACCGGACATCAAACATTCTGGATAATTCGCCCGCGTTCGAGACGTACAATATTCCGTCCGGTCAGGCTGAGTTGGCGAACATCGTCAGGATGGCGCAAGAGTTCGCGGACGATGAAACACAATTGCCGATGGTGGCGCAGGGTGAACCTGGGTCGCGCACGGCGGGCGGCCCGGCAGCTAACACGGTAGGCGGCCTGTCCATGTTGATGAATTCGGTGAACGTGGTGTTCCGGCGCGCGGTCAAGAATTTCGATGACGACATGACGACGCCGAGCATCCGGCGGATGTACGATTGGAACATGCAGTTCAGCAAGGACGAAACGGTCAAGGGCGATTATAATATCGATGCGCGCGGATCATCGGTGCTGCTGGTCCGGGAGGTCCAGTCGCAGAACCTTATGGCGCTGGCGTTACAGTTTGGATCGCATCCGATATTCGGGCCGATGACGAAACACGCCGACCTGTACCGGAAGCTGGTGCAGGCGAATATGATCAAGGCCGACGAGGTTGTGAAGACCGACGACGAAATCCGGGCCGAGCAGGAGCAGCAGGCGGGCGCACCGGCGGCTCAATCTCCCGACGCGATACGGGCGAGCGTTGCAGCCGGCAAGATGAACGCAGATCAGGAATTGGCGCAGATGCGGTTTGACCACGAGAAGGAAATCGCGCAGATCAGGAAGGAAACTGAAATGATCAAGATGGCGGCGAACGCGAACATCAGCCTTGATCAGATCGAAGCTCAATTGGCTAAGATCAGGTCTGACGAGCGTCTGGCGGCGGCTGAGTTTGGCATCAAGGCCCGCATGGGCACAGGCATATAGGAGGGTGAAATGGCGTTTATTTATATAACCGAGTATGCCGAGCAGGCGCGCGATACCAAAGGGCATTTGTTGCCAGCCGGGCTTGAGCCTGCGATTACGGATCAGCGGGTGGGGAACGCTGGCGCGTCTGCGCAGAGCGCCGCGCTAAACGAACGCACGAAGTTTGTAATGATCCATGCTGATTCGATATGCTCTATCAAGTTCGGTTTGAACCCTACGGCGGTAGTGACAGCGCATCGCATGGGGGCGGGGGAGACAAGGTATTATGGGGTAAACATCGCAAGCCTTAAGGTTGCGGCTGTTCTTAACACATAGGAGATCATGTCATGATGGGTGGTTCAAGGGCGGGTCAGGCCGAATTGACGGTTGGCGGGATACAGGCGGCTTACGAGGTCGCGGCGAATCCAGAGGCGTTTGCGGAACGGCTGCTGCGGCTGGCGGGCGCGGTGAAGGAGTTTGAGGCGGTCAAGGCTGAGGCTGTGGCGGCGCAGGAGATGGCGCGGCTGGCAATGGCTGAGGTTGAGGATGGGCGGGCGCGGATCGCGGACCGCGAGGCCAAACTGGATGCGATCGAGAAGGCGGCTTCCGACCGGAGGGCTGAGTATAGCAGGCTGTATCATGCGGCGGTTGACACTGCGAAGCTCAAAGCGGCCGAGCATTCAAAGGTTATGGCTGCGTTGGAGGCCCGGTCTGCGGCGCTTGCCGATCAGGAATCCGCCATGTCGGCGAAGTCGCTGGAACTGATCTCGCGCGAGGCCGAAGTTGTAACGGCGGAAACCTATCTTAAAGATTTAACCACCGAGGTCGAGGCGCGGAAACAGGCGGTTGACTTGGTTGGTGACCTGGCGGACGCGTGGATTAGAACTGTGCATCAGACGGTATCTGAGGCTTTGGAGCGCCGTCCTACGGCTGGGGCTACTGCAATGACTGATCTGGGCGCCGCGCTGGCCGATGTTTCACGTGAAACTGGCGCTGCCGGGAATACTAAAAGAAAGCATGGCGCGGGATCGGGGACTGACGCGGGGTCGAAGCCCGGCGCCGGGGGGAAGGCTTAGCGTTAATGGCGATACTGGTAGTCCTGATTAAAGAAAATTCTCATCCTGACCCGGAGTTAAACAAACTCCGCTGTCAGGTGAATGATGTCGTTGACATTGTTGAGGATGATCATGAATTCACATTTGGTGAGTTGAATTCTGGAAGATATAAATTTGTTAATATCCCTGGTGTATTAGCGGAGGAATTTGAACACCTACGAGAAGTAGAACGAGATTCTGAAGACCCTGAAAAAATAGTGAACATCAGGGTGAGAAAAATTGATCTGTCTATGCTGGATGATAAACTATTGGATGCAGCATCAAAAAATGAACCATTAATTAAAGATGATATTCTTTCTATCACATTGGATAGAAAATAATGGTTCAGACAGTTGTCAAAACCATAGGCAGCGGCGGTAATTTCTCCACGTTGATTTTATGGGAATCAGGTGCGCCTGCCGATTTGACTACAGCTGAGAAATCTGCTGCGGGGACGTTCACCGGGGGGCCATTCGTTCAGGGCGAAATTCTTACTTTCAGTATCGGCGGAAGCGGCACAGGAACGATGCTGGACACGGACGGATCGACCTATATAATTTATGGGTTGTCAGCCGGAGCTGCTGTTGGTGCTGGGACTGTTGTGACCGGAGCTGGTGGAGCCACATGTACTATCACTAGCGGAACTCCTGATGATACTGGCGTGATCTGGCAGGGACAGATGCTGTCAGGCACAGAAATAACAGGTAGTGTGTTTCGCCTTTCAATGAGTGGATCAACAAGTTCAGCAACTTGCTATAAACACATAACATGTGCATCTGGTGCTTCATTTAGTGATAATGTGAACGTACAGACAAATGCACTTGCATACAATGCTTCTAACGGCGCAGCAATACGTCAAACTTCTGGCAATACTGATCCCGTGGTGAGTGCAGGTGAGGATTATTGTCGCTTCGATAAAATCATGATTAAGTCACTTGCCACAACATCCAACTGCATAAGCCTCGGAGCAACGGGTGTTAAAGTAGACACAATTATATGTGAAGGAACTCATTCAGGTTCTGGTGCTGCTAATGGTGTTCTTGGCATTTCTAATACGGCAAAATCTGGTTATCTTATTACTAATAGTCTGATCATTCAGCGCACTGCCTCATCATCACAAATCTTTGGTGCTGGTGCTGGTACTGGTGATTTTGTGAATTGCACGTTTGTTATAGCTGATGATGTAGCTGCGCCAACGAATATCGTCCGCTCTGGGACAAGCGGAACTATGAATTTCAAAAATTGTGCATTTTTCTCTGGTAGTGTCAACCAGATGGAAGTAACGGCTGGAGCAACTCAGAACTTCACTACTTGCGCATCCGATGATTCTGCGCCGCCTTCAGGGGTGACTGGATTGCTCACAATGAGCAGCCAGTTCGAAAATGTGAGCGATGCCGCAAGAGATTTCCGCGCCAAGTCCGGCGGCGGGTTGATTGATACCGGCACCACGGATTCGACAAACGCACCGATAGACATTGCAGGCACCGCGAGACCGTCCGGCTCGGCGTATGACATTGGGTGCTGGGAGAAGGTTCAGGCAGCGGGCGGGGGCGGGTTGAGAATTATTGGTGATTCTGGCGCAATGCGCATTGTGGGGAGGTTGGCGGCATGAGTTACCACGGGGACATAGCGCTTGGGCAAACGATTGACTTTCAGTTTAACACCTTCCGGTTTTCAACTGGCGCGCCCTTTACTTTGGCAGGCTCCCCGACTCTTGCGGCTTATGTTGGCAACTCCACAACGCAGATTACCGCTGGCTTGACCTTGACCGTTGATTTTGACGCCAAGACCGGATCGCACAATGTCAGATGCGTGGCAACATCTGGCAACGGATATGCCGCCGCAACGGACGTAACGATTGTGCTTGAGGCGGGAACGGTGGATAGCGTGTCGGTGGCGAATGCCGTTGTCGGAAGTTTCTCGATTGAAAACCGGCGCAGCAATGTGACACATATTGCGGGGGCCGCTGTATCCACCACCACAGCTCAGCTTGGCGTTAATGTTGTGCAGATTTCAACTGACGCCACCGCAGCGGACAATGCGGAAGCGTTCTTTGACGGGACGGGGTACGCAGGCACGGGCAATGTGATTCCGACAGTATCCGTGCTTACAGGCCATACCGCGCAGACCGGCGATGCTTATGCGAGGCTTGGTGCGCCTGCGGGGGCAAGCGTGTCGGCTGACATTGCAGCGGTCAAATCCGATACCGCCGCGATTCTGGATGACACCGGCACGGCGGGCGTGGTTCTGACCGCCGCAGAGAGGAACGCCACAGCCGATGCGCTGCTGAACAGGAATGTTTCCGGCGGCTCCAGCACGGGGCGTCTCGTGAAGCAGGCGCTGCATTTCCTGCGCAACAAGTGGTCCGTGAGCGGCGGAACGCTGACTGTGACCGACACCGATGACACGACGACGAGTTGGACCGCCGCAGTATCCACCACGGCGGGCGACCCTGTCTCGACTCTGGACCCCTCGTAATGGTGTTTTTTCTTCTGTATATGACGAGTTCTGGCGTTGCTATGGGGCCGGGTATCGGCTTGCCGTTTTTTCTCAGAATGGGTAATGATGGGAGCGCCCCGGCACCAGTAACGGTGCGGCTGAACAACCCCATGATTTCATCCATGGGCAAGATGATGAACAGGTAAGGCCATCAGGAAGCCGGGGAAAATGATTGACAAGCACTCGCAAACATGGTTTACCATCGAGAATGAGATTAAAAACCTTATAGAGGAATATAGGGGATTTCTTGAAGGTGCTTCTGGGGATAAAATCCCGCACTTTCAGGGCAGGATTGCGGCATGCAGAAAAATTCTCTCCATGCCCGACAGAGTTGTAGACGGAGGCTAGATTGGACCCGGAAGCGGACACCACGCCATCGGATGAAGATTACGCGAAACAGTTTGAGACTGTGGCGGCTGAGCGCGCGGGCATGGATGCGCCGGCCGATGATGCTGGCGATGACGATGCAGAGATTGAGTCTGGCGCTCCCGCCGCGCCCGTAGCGGCCGCTGTCGAGCCAGACCCGGCCAAGGCCGCCGCCGTCGCTCCGCCGGTCAAGAAGGACGATATCTGGGCCGACGCCCCGGCTGAATTGAGAGCCGCATACGAGGGGCAGATCGAGCGCAACCGGCGTGACCAGATTGAATTACAGCGCCTCAAGGCGGCGCGCGCGGAGCCAGCCGCCCCGCCTGCTAAACGGGAATTGCCGCCAGAGGTCAAGAAGTACAGCGAAGAATATCCGGAAATGGCCGGACCTACCGCAATGATGCTGGCGCCCACAGCCGAAGCGGTTGAGCGCATTGAGGCGAGGCTCAGGGAAATTGATCAGGAAAGATATATCGGTCACGTTACAGCGCAGGAAGCCGCGCTACGGGCCGATCACCCTGATTTTGACCAGATCAAGGCTTCAAAAGAATTTGACGATTGGCTGATCGCGCAGCCCGCCGAGTTCCGGCAGATCGCGATCAACAATTCGCCTAACATCGTTAACTCCGTCAGCGCGTCTAAACTTGTCGCCCTTTTTAAGGCCGAAACGCGCGCTCCGGAACCCCCTGCCCAAACACAACCTTCTCTAAAAAGGCAAAAGCAACTCGAAAGCGCATCCGTTCCTCGGGTTCGCGGCCCTGCTCCGGCCCCGGACAATACCGACGATTATGGCGCACAGTTCATTGCGGAAGCCAGAGCAAGGAGCCGCGCGAGGGCGTAAACTGACATTCTAATTCGGAGCACAATACCATGCCTATGATGACCCAAGCGCAGGTTGACCAGCGCACAGCCCTCTACGCGGGGGATATGCTTGAATATGCGGAGCCGGTAATCGTTCTGGGCCAGTTCGGCGTGATGAAGCCGATGCCGCCCAAGAAGGCCGCGACCATTGAATTCCGGCGCTTCAATCCAATGTCGGCCATTACTACACCAATGGTGGAAGGTGTCACGCCGTCCAGCCAGGTGTTCACCTACACGGACGTTGCGTTCACGATGCTGCAATTCGGCGCGCCGATTGAAATTACCGATCAGCAGCTTGACTTTGGCGAAGATGACGTGATCCGCGATGGCGTGAAGGGGCTTGGCGAACAGACCGAGCTTACCAAGGAAATGCTGCTGTACGGGAAATTGAAGGCCGGAACGTCAGTAGATTACTCCAACGGCGCGGCGCGGGCGTCTGTTAATACGCCGGTCACGCTGGATAATGTCCGTGCTTGCACGCGATTTCTTGCTAATCAGAAGGCCAAGAAAATCCGTGAAATGCTGGCCCCTGGCATGAACTTCGCCACGCGGGCGATTGAGGCGTCGTATATCGCGTTTGCGCACACGAACCTTGAGGCGGACATTCGCAACATTCCGGGTTTTATCCCGGTGGCGTCGTATGGCTCGAAGGGGCCTATGATCAACGGTGAGATCGGTTCGGTTGAGGGCACGCGGTTTGTCCTCAGCCCTGAACTGACCGCGTTTGCGGATGCGGGCGGGACTTTTGACGGGTCCGGCACAGCGATGATTACGACAACTGGCACCAGCGCCGACGTTTACCCGCTGATATTCGTGGGCGCCAATTCCTACTGCCAGGTTCCGTTCAAAGGCAAGGGCGTGAAGCCGAAGGTGATCATGCCAAGCCACAACGCCGCTGATCCGATGGGCCAGCGTGGGTTTATCGCCCAGCCCTTCTATTGGGCGGGGGGCATCCTGAACCAGAGCTGGATGATCCGCCTCGAATGCGCCGCGACCGCGCTGTAAGATTGAAGACAGGAGATTGAAGAAATGAATGATTATTTTCGAATTGGGAAGTTCACAGGGACCGGCGCTGCGTTGACTGTCTCGCTGGGCTGGATTCCCGACTATGTGAAGTGCGTAAACTACACAGATGGCGACAGAATTGACGAGTGGTTCCGCAATGACGGGGCTGGGACGTCCACGGTCACCACAACTGCGGTTGCGGCAAACGCTGATAACGGCATCACGGCTTACGCCGGGTCGGAAACTGCGGCCCCCGGCTTCACAGTCGGAACGGATATCAGCGAGTCCGCCAAGGTGATCAACTTTATCGCCATGCGCAATGACGGCCGGATATTTAGCGCGACATATCCGTAACGACGCTGGGGCGGGCCAACAGGTCCGCTCCACCCTTTTTAATAACGGAGATTGCGATGCCGAGTATCAATCAGCCTAAAATCAAACAGCATGCGGTTTCAATGGGGCAGGGCAACCACCTTGAGGGGGCATCGGCGGTGCGCCTGCTGGCGGAAGCGCTGAGCGATATCCAGTTGCAGGAAGCCCCCGCTACGGCGACAGGCACGGCGACGCTTACCGCTGCCCAGATCAAGACGCGCCTTATTTCCGCAACGCCGGCCGCAGCCGCGACTTACACGCTCCCTACGGGGACATTGTTTGACGCGGCGTTCCCGGCATGGGCGGTTAACGAGTGTTTTGACTTCTCGATCCAGAACCTTGCCACCAACGCCGCGTTCATCATCACGGTTGCGGCAGGCACCGGGTTCACCGTTGTGGGCCAGATGCGTATCGACGCCAATGCGGGCACGGCGCAGGCTGTGGGCCGGTTCCGCGCGCGCAAGACGGCTGCGAATACGTTCATTCTGTACCGCATCGCATAAAACAGAGGCCAAAATGTCACAATCAAAAATCATCCCGGTTGAAGAGGCCACGCTGGCCGAACTCCGCTCTTACCTGGCGGTCGTGCTTGATGTTAAATACGACGAAAAAGCCAAGGAGAAAGCCCTGCGCGATCAACTGAAGGATTTGGGCCACCCCGAAATCACTGTGATGATCGAACAGCCCGATATGCCCAGCGCGGCGCCGCCGGACGCACCCGCTGGCCCCCGGCCAGAACCGATGGTCAGACTTACGATACACCCGGCGGAAGGCAAGGGCGGGGATGAAAAATTTCCTATTGCATGGAAGGGCCGGTTGATCGCGCTGGAGCGCGGCAAGGAATCGGTTATCCCCTACAAGTATTATCTGATCTTGCGGGACGCGGTTGGCGAAGATTACGAGCAGGATGACAAATATACGATTCACAAACGCCAGACGCGGGCTGTTTCGTACACGGTGAATGAAATGCCGCCACAGTCCGAGATTGATGCGTGGTGGGTTTTGCAGGGCGTTGATCCGGCGCGGTTTCATAAGGCTTAGGTCGGGGCCGCTGAATGCAGTGGCGTTGCCGCGTCAGGTTGTGAATGTGGAGCGCATGTTTTAGTGAGGCCGGATGAATGTCAACTTTTCTGGAACTGTGCGGAATTGTAGCCCGAGAATCCGGTGCGGCGTCAAGCTCGTCAATCACAAGCGTCACGGGGAACACGGGCGAACTGGAAAAGATCGTCAGTTTCACCAATGACGCATGGCAGTACATCCAGAATAAACATGAGTCATGGCAGTGGATGCGCACGGAATTTTTGTCCGATGCGATCATTGGCACGGCGCGTTACACGGCGGCAAGTTTTTCCATAACCGATTGGGCGGACTGGATAACCGACACGCCGGATTTCAGGACGTTTTCGCTCTATGATCCGGCGCTTGGCGTTGCCGATGAATACGCCATCACCCATGTTGATTATAACCGCTGGTTTGCCATGTACGGGCGAGGATCGCAGACTAATAGCCGCCCGACATACTGGGCTGAAAGTCCGTCCGGTGAATTCTGCCTTGGCGCCATACCCGATCTGGCGTACCGGGTCAGGGGGCGCTACAGGCAAACCAATCAGGTTCTTGCGGCGAACGGCGATACGCCGAACATGCCGTCGCGGTTTCATCTGCTGATAGCCTACCACGCGCTTGTGCTGATGGCCGGGCATGACGAGGCTGCGCAAACCTACGCGGATAACAAGGCGAAGGCCAGGGATTTGATGTTCGCGCTTGAGCGTGATCAGTTGCCCAAAATGCGGATGATGGGCGGCACGGTCGCCTGATGCAGACGGCATCCTCATATCTGCTGGGCGGCGGGCTGGACCTTGTGACGCCCGCTATTGCCAAGAAGCCCGGCGTGCTGATTGCGGGGCTGAACCACGAGCCGCGCCCGGAGGGTTATCGCAGGATCGACGGGTTTGAGCGGCGCGACGGGCGCCCTTCGCCTACTGATTCAAGGTACTGGATTCTGAATTTCACCACCGGCACGGCGGGTGTGGCCGAGGGCGATACGGTGACGGGGCTAACGTCTGCCGCGACGGGCAAGGCGCTTGTTGCGAGCGTGGTCACGTCAGGATCATATGGTGGCGGCGATGCGGCTGGGTATCTCGTTCTAACAGTCGTATCGGGGACGTTCCAGAACGCAGAGAATTTGCAGGTAGCGGCGGTCACGAAATGCGTTGCAAGCGGCACTGCTGTTCAGGAGGGCGCGGGCAACGACACCGACGATACGACCTGGAAGCGGGACGCGATTGAAACGGCGCGCGCGCTGATTAGCACGGTTCCGGGGCAGGGGTCGATGCGCGGGGCCTGGATGCACAATGGGATAGCCTACGCTGTCCGGGACAATGTTGGCGCGACAGCCGGGGTGCTGCATAAGGAAACCACTGCTGGCTGGACCGCTGTGGCGCTTGGCAGATCGCTTACGTTCACGAGCGGCGGGGCTTACGTCATCGCCGAGGGGAATACCATCACCGGGGCGACAAGCGCCGCCACGGCTGTAATTACAAGGGTTGTGTTGGTCTCAGGCTCATGGGCGGGGGGCGATGCTGCGGGCAGGCTGATATTCGCCAGCCAGACAGGCACGTTCCAAGCTGAGAACCTTAATGTCGGCGCCAACCTGAACGTGGCGACGATTGCGGGGAACAGCTCTGCGATCACGTTGCCTGCGGGCGGGCGGTACGAGTTCAGGAACCATAATTTTTTGGGCGGATCGGCAACCCAGCGCATGTATGGGGTGAATGGGGTCGGCACGGCGTTCGAGTTTGACGGCACGGTATTTGTGCCGATATTCACGGGTATGACGGTTGACACCCCGAACCATATCGAGATTCACAAAGGGCATCTGTTTCTGGCGTTTCCGGGCGGGTCATTGCAGCACTCAGGGGTTGGCGCGCCGTACGCATGGTCGGTCATTCTGGGCGCGGCGGAGCTTGGCATTGGGGACGATATCACGGGGCTGCTGTCAGGCTATGCGCGGGCCATGGTGATATTCGGGCGCAACAGCACGAATATTCTGTTTGGGTCAAGCAGCGCGGACTGGGAACTAGATAACGTCTCGAACGAATCCGGGGCCGTGGAGTGGACGTCGCAAATGATGCTCAAGCCTGTCTATTACGATGATGGCGGCGTGCGCAGTCTGGCGGCCACTCAGGCGTTTGGCGACTTTCAGGTCGGCGTTCTGTCAGAGATGGTGCAGCCGCTTGTGAACCTGAAAAAAAGGAACAGTCTGCCGGCCGTGGCCAGCCTGCGCGTTAAGAGCAAAAACCAGTACCGGCTGTTCTACAGCGACGGGTCATGCCTGGTGATGGATATGAGCGCGGGGCAACGAAAGCCGGAATTCGCGCCGCTGAATTATGGCAAGGTGATCAGGTGTTGCGCGTCGGTCGAGGCGAGTGACGGGAGCGAGGCCCTGCTGTTCGGGTCGGACGACGGGTATATTTATCATCTGGACAAGGGGACGAGTTTTGACGGGGCCGAGGTTGAGGCCTATTTGCGGCTGGCGTTCAACAACATTGGCAGTCCCCATATGCACAAACGGTTCTTCGGCGCGTCGGCCCAGGTCACGGCTTCGAGCGGCACAGAGATATTCGCGGCGGCGGATTTCAGTTATGCGGGGCCGGATCAGGTTGGGACGGGCGAAGTTTCAAGCGATGTCGAGGGCGGCGGCGGTTTCTGGGATGAAATGATCTGGGATGAATTCAGATGGGATTCGCCAGCGGAAGGGGTCGCCTATCTGGACCTGTTCGGCAAGGGCAAGAACATTGGATTTGCGTTCTACAGCGATTTAACCTATGAAGAACCTTACGTTATTCACGCCGTGACCGTGAACTATTCCACGCTCAAACTTGACAGACGAAGGGTGGGCTAGATGGCTGCGAATGATTATTTTGACTCCGCTGACTATACCGCTCTGGCGCGTCATACGCTAGGCCGTTCCGCTGCGATCACTGCGTTTCTAACGGCAATCGAGAGCGGGTTTACCCGGCTCCCGTCCGAGGCGAACCTAAAGCATGGCAAGGTCACGTGGGGGACGTTCGGCGGCACGGCAAACGCGCACACGGTCACGCTGCCTTATGCGGTTGCTTACGGCGAAGGCCTGATGGTGGGGTATCTGCCCACGTTGACGAACACCACGGCCTTGAGTTTGAATGTGAACGGGCTTGGCGTCGTCGCCGTGAAGCGCGCGGACGGAACCGATCTGGTCGCGGGAGATGTGCCGGTGTCGCCGTTCGTGGTGGCCCACAATGGCACGAATTTTCGGTTGATGGGCGTTCCGGGGGGGGTTTTGGGGACGGTCGCGGCATCCGAGGCCGCCGCTGCCGCGTCTGCGTCATCCGCGTCGTCCAGCGCGACCAGCGCGGCAGCGTCCTACGACAGTTTCGATGACCGTTATCTTGGGCCAAAGGCCGCCGACCCCGCGCAGGACAATGATGGTGCAGCTCTGCTGACGGGCGCTCTGTATTTCAACACCGGTTCAAATGAAATGCGGGTGTACAGCGGATCGGCATGGCTGGCCGGGTATCTGCCGGCCGGGGCCTATGTAACGCTGGCTGGGAACGAGACCATCACTGGCGTGAAGACGCACACGAAGGCGATCAATGAGGCTCGCGCCACTGTTGCGAGCCACGCAACCACGGGGGACATCTGGGGCGCGGCCGGGAATCAGATCGACTGGACCGGCACGGCGACCACAACGATATTCCCGAATGCGCCACAGGCCGGGGCGATGCGGCGGCTGATATGCGCGGGGGCCTGCTCGTTCACTGCTGGCGCGAACATGCTGATCGACGGGGTTTCGAGCGGGAATACCGTAACATGCGCGGCAAACGATACGGTGGTTGTGTCGGCGGTATCGACAACGCAGTTTAAGTTGACGCGTATCAAATATGACGGCACGGCTCAGGCCTCGGTGGGCGATCATGGGGTCATTGTTAATACCGGCAACGGTTATGGCTCCACAAACACCAAAATCAGGCGGTACACCACGACGCAATCCTCTGCTGGGACTGCGATCACGTATGCGGATTCTGCTGCGAACGGGGGCAGTTTCACGATAAACGAGACTGGGGTTTATGCGTTCACTGTGATAGATTATGAAACTGGCGTGACGGGTGCGAAGATCGGCGTGTCGGTCAATTCGGCGCAATTGACGACAAATATTGAGAGCATTACGGCGGCGAATCGCCTCGCTTTGGCTCAGGGGACAGTAAACCCGCAGCACTTCTCGGCGTCTGGCGTCGCGCGCTTGGTGGCTGGGGACGTGATCCGCGTTCATAACGATGGGGCAGCGACCGGCACATCTGATTATGTCGCGTTCCACATCAGAAAGGTGAGCGCATGAAACTTCTCGTAAATGCGCCATCGGGCGATCAGGAAATTATTGATATTGGGCCGGGCGGCGGGTACTTCGATCCTGAAAGGGTGCTGTGGGATGAGCGCGAGGATGGCCCTATGCCAAGCGTTACGCCGGGGGCGATGGTGCGTGATGGCAGCAGGCTTGTGGTTGATGAACGTATGGCGTCAGATATTGGGAGCGCCAAGGCCGCCGCCGAGCACAACGCTGAGATTGACGCGCAGATCGCGGCGCTTAAGGTTCCGTTCACGCAGGATCAGATGGCGTTTCTGGAGAGCATCACCCCCGCCGGGGCATTGCAGGCTGCGCTGGCTACGAAACAGCGGCTTATAGACGATCTTGAGGCGCAGAAACGATGAACGGGTGCACCAATGGCTAACGCGACACTCAGCGAAGTCCGCAGCATCTACAACGATGTTCTGGGGCGCGACTTTGACCCGAACAGGGACGGATGGTGGCTGAATCAGGGCGCTGCGCCTGCTGATGTGGTGCGCCAGAATGTTATGCTCGGCGATGAGTACAAAGCCAAGCCGACTGGGCTGTACAACCCCGGAGGGTTCCTCACGCCGACACCCGGCTCGGCTGGCGATACGGCATTGCGGGGCGGGCAAGTCGTGGGCGGGGTGATGTATAATCC
>JBEBFX010000191.1:0-5768 GCA_040081735.1 Alphaproteobacteria bacterium
GTTCATTGATGAAATCCATCGTCTTAATCCGGCAATTGAGGAAATCCTGTACCCGGCGATGGAGGATTTTCAGCTTGATCTGATTATTGGCGAGGGGCCGTCGGCGCGGTCCCTGCGCATTGATCTTCCGCCTTTTACCCTGATCGGCGCCACCACCCGATCAGGCCTTCTGACGACGCCGCTGCGCGACAGATTTGGCATTCCGGTCCGGCTTAATTTTTACGAAATTGATGAACTGATTGAGATCGTGGCGCGCGGGGCGCGTCTTTTGAATATGGCCGTGACGCCGGAAGGGGCGGCGGAAATCGCCAGACGAAGCCGTGGCACCCCGCGTGTGGCGGGGCGCCTGTTGCGCCGGGTGCGCGATTTTGCCGCAGTCGCCGGTCATCTAACGAGTGGCGCAGTGGAAGCCGATGCCGCCCTGACCAGACTGGAGGTTGACGGGCGGGGGCTGGATGCGATGGACAGGCGTTATCTGAATCTGATCGCCGCGAGTTTTGGCGGCGGTCCGGTCGGTGTTGAAACACTGGCTGCGGCGCTGAGCGAGCCGCGCGATGCGCTGGAAGATATTGTCGAGCCGTATCTGATCCAGCAAGGGCTGTTGCAGCGGACCCCGCGCGGGCGCGTCATGAGTGAGGCCGCGTTTCGTCATATTGGTCTCATGCCCAGGCTGACGGGGGCGCAGCTTGATCTGCTGGCGGGGGATGCGGGCAGCCTGGATTCCTGATCTGGCGTTATGCGGGTTCACGAATCGCCTCATTTGCGCCACGTTCTGCTCCTAGAGCATGCCCACTGGATTTGGCTTTCCCAGGCCCTGCTGATTCGCTTTCCGGGCCGGGAAGCCGTGATATGCGGCAAAAAAAGCGGCTGTCACAACAGCATGCGCGCTGCGCGCTATATTGGACGCGTGTGCCTGTATAAGGGCAGGGACATGCAGTGATTCTCCGCGACAAGGAAGAGTGAATGGAGCAAGAAATAATATCTCAGGCCGCCGGTGTATCGGTGGTCGATTTTTCCATGTGGGGCCTGTTTATGCGGGCCGACCTTGTGGTCAAATTTGTCATGATTGCCCTGTTGCTGGCGTCGTTCTGGTCGTGGGCGATTATTTTTGATAAATTCATGCGCTTTCGCCGTGTTATCGCCCTGGCGGACCGTTTCGAAGAAGTATTCTGGTCCGGAAATTCGCTGGAGGAATTGTATGAGCGTGTCGCGCCGCGCGCCAATCATCCCATGGCTTTGCTGTTTGTTGCGGCGATGCGTGAATGGATGCGCGCCAATGGGCGATCATCGGGCAGCGGTGGTTTGAGCGGCAGCCTGCGCGAACGCATCGACAAGATAATGTCCGTGACCCTGTCACGGGAGATGGCCGGGCTTGAACGCTATCTCGATTTTCTGGCGACTGTGGGATCGACCGCGCCCTTTATCGGGCTGTTCGGCACCGTCTGGGGTATTATGAACAGCTTTCAGGCGATTGCCCAGAGTCACAACACTTCGCTCGCCGTGGTTGCGCCTGGCATCGCAGAAGCCCTGTTTGCGACCGCGCTGGGTCTGTTTGCAGCTATTCCTGCGGTTATTGCCTATAACCGGTTTAACAGTCAGGTAGGCCGGTATGGCGACCGGCTGGAAGGATTTACCGAAGAATTTTCCGCTGTATTGTCCAGGCGCATTGACGAGGAGATGGCCTGATGGGCATGGGCAGCCAGCCGTCCAGTAAACGCCGGGGCGGCGCGCGCAGGTCGCCGATGAGTGAAATCAACGTCACGCCGATGGTTGATGTGATGCTGGTGCTGTTGATCATTTTCATGGTGGCGGCCCCCCTGTTGACAGTGGGGGTTCCGGTCAATCTGCCCCAGACCACAGCTGCGCCCCTGAATGAAAAAACTGAACCGCTGGCCATAACGATCAAGGCGGATGGCCAGATCTATATTCAGGACACCGTGGTGGCGCTTGAGGAACTGGCGGCGCGGTTGCAGGCCATTACAGAGAACAAGCCGGATACCCGTATCTATGTGCGTGGCGATCACAGCCTTGATTATGGCCGGGTGATGGAGGTGATGGGGTTGATTACCTCGGCCGGGTTCAGCAAGGTCGCCTTGATAACCGAGACGCCGGGCGCCGCCAAACCGGGTAAGAAATGAGTGGCGATGGGCAGAGGAACGCTTTTCTCAGCGGTATTACACTTTGTCGTTATATTGCTGACGATCTTTGGCTTGCCGTTGTTCAGCAACCAATGGGAACCGCCCGCAGAAGCGATCCCGGTCGAATTGGCGCCCGTTTCGGAAATGACCAATATTCCGGTCCGGCCGGAACCCAAAAAGCCTGTGGAAAAAGCGGAACCGAAAGCCCCGGCAAAGCCCGAGCCGGAAAAGCCCAAACCGGCGCCGCCTCCGCCCCCCCCGCCAGCACCGGAGCCGTTGCCCGACGAAGCCGTGCCGTTGCCAAAGGAAAAAGTCGAAGAGAAACCGGAGCCAAAACCGGAAGCGGCGCCAGAGCGCGTGGTGAAACTGGATGGGCCGCGCCCCAGGGTGAAGCCCAAACCCCAGCCCGAGGAGAAGCAGGAGGAAAAACTCGATCTCAACAAGATTTCCGCCTTGCTCAGCAAGGAACTGAAAGATCCGTCACCCAAAACGGAAGAGGTGAAGGAAACACCGGAAGACGCGCCTCAGGACCTGCCTCCTACCCAGGCTACCCGGCCAACTACCTCTGCCCAGATGACCCTGAGCGAGATCGATTCGATCCGCGCCCAGATCGAGCAATGCTGGATCGTGCCGGCCGGAGCGCGTTACGCAGAGAATCTTGTCGTCGGGGTCCGGATTTTTCTGCGCCCCGATGGCGGGCTGGCGCAGCCGCCCCAGGTTGTGGATACTCTGCGCATGGGCATGCCAGGCGAGGAGGCCTATCGCACGGCCGCAGAATCAGCTGTGCGCGCCATCATGAAGTGTGAACCGTTCCAGAATCTGCCCGTGGACAAATATGAACGCTGGCAGGAAATCGAACTCAATTTTGACCCCCGTAGCATGTTAGGCGGATGACCGAGATGATCAAAACATATCTACGGCCCTTAACGCGGCTGATCGTTGTGATAGCAGCGATTTTATGCGCGGCAGGCTGGCGCGGCGCCCAGGCCCAGTTGCGCATTGACATCACCCAGGGCAACGTCGAGCCGATGCCGATCGCCATTCCTGTATTCAACGGGGCCGGTCCCAGGGAAACTGTCGTTGGGACTGAAATGGTTGGGGTGATCAGCGGCAATTTATCGCGTTCGGGACTGTTTCGCCCGCTTGACCCGAAAAGTTTCATTCAGAAGCCCGACGCCATCGGGGCCATGCCCAGATTCGGCGACTGGCGGCTGATCAATGCCCAGGCCCTGGTGACCGGCGCGGTAACGACAGAGCCGGACGGCAGGCTGCGCGTTGAATTTCGTCTGTGGGATGTGTTCGGAGAGCAACAGATGGAGGGGCGGGTCTTCTTTACCCGGGCGGATAACTGGCGTCGTGTTGCGCATCTGATTTCGGACAAAATTTACGAACGGCTGACGGGCGAGAGCGGCTATTTCGACACCCGTATTGTTTTTGTTTCAGAGAGTGGCACAAAAGCCGCACGTGTAAAACGCCTCGCCATCATGGATCAGGATGGCGCCAACCAGCGTTTTTTAACCAGCGGAAGGCACCTGGTGCTGACCCCGCGCTTTAGTCCAACCACCCACCAGATTACCTATCTTTCGTATTTTAACGACAGGCCGCGGGTCTATATTTACGACATCAATACAGGCCAGCAGGAAGTTCTCGGGGATTTTCCGGGCATGACTTTTGCCCCGCGTTTCTCGCCAACCGGCGACAGCGTGGTGATGAGCCTGGCGCGCAATGGCAATTCGGACATCTATGTCATGAACCTGCGAAGCCGCGCCGTCGTACGGCTGACGGATAGCCCGTCGATTGACACTTCGCCGTCATTTTCCCCGGATAATCAATATGTTACCTTTAATTCCGACAGGGGCGGGACACAGCAGATTTATGTGATGCGAGGCAGCGGCGCCGATGTGAAACGCATTAGCTTCGGGGATGGGCGCTATGCCACGCCCGTATGGTCGCCGCGTGGAGATTTGATCGCATTTACTAAAATTTATAAGGGACGCTTCTATATTGGCGTCATGCGCCCTGACGGCAGCGGCGAACGGCTACTGACAGAAAGCTTCCTCGATGAGGGGCCGACATGGTCACCCAACGGCCGCGTGCTGATGTTTTTCAGGGAACGGCCCTCGGACTCGCGGGGGTTAGGCGGTGGAAGCCGGCTGCATTCTGTCGATCTTACCGGGTATAACGAAAGGGAGGTTCCAACGTTAGGTGACGCCTCTGATCCGGCATGGTCTCCCTTGATTCCTTTGCCAGAAGGTGGTTAGAGTTGCGTCGGATTCGGAGGGTTGATCGACCGAGTCGTCACTCATCTGAACTCGCGAATCAAATCAGTGTTTACCGCAAAATGTATCTGGGATTGCGTTGCACTGGGGGGATTGCGATTTCTTCAATTTTGTCGAGCATTATCACTCGAGAACTATCACGGGGAGTATCTTTTGATGCGCAAAGTTTCTGTGGGACTGAAGCTGGCTAGTATGGCTGCTGCGGTCTTTTTGCTTGCCGCTTGTTCATCCACGCCAGAAGGCGGCGGTGCAGGCGGCGGCAGCGGTAGCGGCGGAGGCGGCGGTGGCGCCGGCAGTGCTGCGATCGTTCCTGGTTCCCAGCAAGATCTGGAAGCAACAACTTCCAACCGGGTATTGTTTGGTTATGATCGTCATGATCTGACCGAAGAAGGACGCGCGGTATTGCAGGCGCAAGCGGCTTGGCTGACGAAAAATCCGTCGGTAACGGTTACCGTTGCAGGTAATTGCGACGAACGCGGCACCCGTGAGTACAACCTTGCGCTGGGTGAACGCCGCGCCAATTCGGCCAAGGATTACCTGGTCAGCCAGGGGGTTGACGTCGCCCGCCTTACCACCATCAGCTACGGCAAGGAACGCCCCATTGCTTTGGGATCGGACGAAGCCAGCTGGTCACAAAACCGGAACGCCACCACGACTGTCAACTAAGACGGTTGGGTGAAATTGCTAAGGATACGCCGTCTCCTGGCGGGACGCGCGTATCCTGCCGCGCCGGGGCCATTGGCCGCATCCGGCCTTATTGCCGCCCCATTTTCAGGGCACGCAGTGATATGATTATTTCCAGATATTTCCCGGGATTCAGTTTCCATAACACTTTGGCGGTGCGTGCCATGGTGTTGCTTGGCGTATTGGCGTTCAGCCTGCTCGTGCTGTTCCCAAATCGGCTTAGCGCCCAGAATGTTACGGATATGCGTAACGAGATTAACCGGCTGCGCAACGATGTTGCCGATTTGCAACGCCAGACCGCTGCGGGCGCCAGAAGCAATACTGGCGCAGATTCGCCTGCGCGTGTAACACCAATTGGCAATGAAACAGCATCAGCCCAGCTGAAAGTCCAGGTCGATCAGATGGACCAGGAATTGCGCGGGATGACCGGGCAGATAGAACAGCTTACCTTTCAGGTAAATCAGGTAAATTCGCGGCTCGAAAAGCTGATTGAGGATATGGAATACCGCCTGACGGCGCTGGAGCGTGGCGGAGCAGGCCCCATAGGCAATGCCCCGCCGCCGCCCCTCACCAGGCCCCAGGGCAGCCTACAGGCGCCGGGTCCATCAGGCCCGGACATTGATGCGGGCGCCACCGAACTTAGCCCTCCCGCCGTGAACTCAACGCT
>JBEBFX010000192.1:0-5755 GCA_040081735.1 Alphaproteobacteria bacterium
TAGGCCTGAAGGGTGGCCAGCAGCACTGTACCGTATCGCGTGTACTGGGTAATTTTCTTGCGGCCCTGCTCACCCTCTTTTTTCAGGGCCTCCAGCCGGGTAGACACCGATGTCATCAGCTGAATAATAATGCTGGCCGATATATATGGCATGATATTGAGGGCGAAAATCGCCATGCGGCCAACGGCGCCGCCCGAAAACACGTTGAAAAGGCCAAGAATCCCGGTCTGATTCCGGTTGATGATTTCCGCCAGCGCCAGGGGGTTAATGCCCGGCAGGGGGATATAGGTGCCCAGACGGTAAATCACCAGCGCCGCCAGCGTAAACCACAGGCGCTTCTTCAACTCCTCGGCCTTGCCGAAAGCGGCAAAGTTAAGATTAGCAGCTAATTGTTCGGCAGCGGAGGCCATTCAATATTCCAAGAGCGTTCTCAGTTCGAAATGATCAGAGACTGCGGCCAGACCTGCATTCCGGAACCGGCATTATTCTTACCCGGCAGAAACCGTTACACTGCCGCCCAGTTTTTCAACTGCGGCAATAGCGGTTTTGGTCGCGCCGCGCACTTCTATCGTCAGTCTGGACGTCAATTCACCGTTGCCCAGCAGCCTTACGCCGCCCCGGATGCGCCGGACCAGACCTGCCGCCTGCAACGCCGTGGCGTCAACCGTTCTGGCGGCGTCTAGTTTACCCGCATCAATGGCCGCCTGTAACCGGCCAAGATTTACTTCCACAAAATCACGCACAGCCAGGCTGTTAAAGCCGCGCTTCGGTAACCGCATATGCACAGGCATCTGACCGCCTTCAAAACCCTTGATGGCCACGCCAGAGCGCGCCCTCTGGCCTTTTACGCCCCGTCCGGCGGTTTTTCCGAGACCAGAACCAATACCCCGGCCAAGGCGTTTGCTTTTTTTCCGGGCGCCCGGATTATCGCGTAATTCGTTGAGCTTCATAACCACTTATCCCATATTAAACCTGAAACCGGCCTGCGGCCAATTGCCGCAGCGCAGGCGCCGCAATGCTATCAGGCGCTGCCTTCCTCGACACGCACCAGATGCGCGACCTTTGCAATCATGCCCCTGACCGAGGGGGTATCTTCCAGCGTCCGCACGCGATGCATCTTGTTCAACCCAAGGCCGATTAATGTCGCGCGCTGATCGGCGGGACGCCGGATCGGGCTGCCAATTTGGCGCACCGTAACCGTCTTGCCCGTGGCAGTCTGATTATTGTCAGTCATAATGCTCTACTCCTGACCCGAAATGTCGTCGGCAGAACCGCTGCGGCGCTGCACGATATCGCTGACCTTCTTGCCGCGTCTGGAGGCAACCATGCGCGGCGAGACCTGCTTCTTTAAACCTTCGATCGTGGCCCGCACCATATTGTAGGGATTGGATGACCCGACAGATTTGGCCACCACGTCCTGAAGGCCGAGCGTTTCGAAGACGGCCCGCATCGGACCACCCGCAATAATTCCCGTACCCGGCGTCGCAGAGCGCATCACCACCTTGCCGGCGCCATGACGGCCTTCCATGTCATGGTGCAGCGTGCGGCCCTCGCGCAGCGGCACACGGATCAAATTACGTTTTCCCGCTTCGGTCGCCTTGCGGATGGCCTCCGGCACTTCACGCGCCTTGCCGTGGCCAAAACCGACCCGGCCCTTCTGATCGCCAATTACGACCAGAGCTGCAAAGCCAAACCTGCGGCCGCCCTTCACCACTTTGGCAACACGGTTAATATGCACAAGCTTATCAACCAGGTCGCTATCGCCGCGTTCGCGTTCAAAACCGTCATTACGTGCCATTTCGCGGCAACTCCTTACTTCTTTTCAGCAACCGTTGCATTAGAAATCCAACCCGCCCTCGCGGGCGCCATCCGCAAGCGCCTTGACGCGTCCGTGAAACAGATAGCCGCCCCGGTCAAACACCACTTTGACAACACCCGCGGCTTTCGCCCGCTCTGCGACCAGTTTGCCGACCGCAGCCGCGGCATCACAATCGGCCCCCGTCTTCGCCGATTCGCGCAATCCCTTGTCCAGACTGGACGCAGCCGCAAGCGTACGTCCGGCCACATCATCGATAACCTGGGCATAAATATTTTTCGATGACCGGAATATCGAAAGCCGTGGCTTGCCGTTCGCAACCGTGCGCAGTTTGGTACGCACCCGTTGCTGACGGCGTTCGCTCAATTGTCGCATCTTTTTCATGGTCGCCGCTCCGTCTACTTCTTCTTGCCTTCCTTGCGGAAGATAAATTCATTTTCGTAGCGAATGCCCTTGCCCTTATAGGGTTCGGGCGGACGGTAACGGCGGATTTCCGCCGCCACCTGCCCTACTCGCTGTTTATCAATCCCGGTAACCGAAATCGCCGTTGGTCTTTCGCAGACAATCTGAACGTCATCGGGTATCGGATAGGCAACGTCGTGGCTATACCCCATCTGCAACTGCAAAACCTTGCCCTGCACCGCCGCACGATAGCCAACGCCGCTAATCTCCAGCCTGGTTGTAAAGCCGCTGGTCACGCCCGTGACCATATTGCTGACCAGTGTGCGCTGCATGCCCCACATCGTGCGGCCCTGACGATTATCATTGCGCGGCAGGACCTTGATGCTTTCGCCCTCCATGGAAATGGCAATTTCATCAACCATCGTCAGCGCCAGCATGCCTTTGGGGCCGCTAACCGAGATATCCTGCCCGTTAATGCCAACTGTTACCCCATTGGGAACAGCGACCGGGTTTTTGCCAATTCGAGACATCGTATTAGTCCGATTCCTGTCGTTTTTCAAATAACCAGTGCCAGGCCAGATAGGCCGTCGCTAGAAAACCTTGCACAATACTTCGCCGCCAATATTGCGTTCGCGCGCCTGGGCGTCAGAAATCACCCCCTGCGGCGTCGACAAAATGGCAAGCCCCAGCCCGTTACGCACCCGGGGTATTTCACTGACCGAGGAATATACCCGGCGGCCAGGCTTCGAAATACGTGAGATTTCACGGATGACCGGCTGGCCATTGTCGTACTTAAGCTCTATTTCAAGCTCGCTTTTACCGCCAAGATACTCAACCCGGGTATAACCGCGAATATAGCCCTCGTCCTGAAGGACATCCAGCACCCGGCGGCGCAAATTGGATTCCGGCGACACAACTTTCGCCTTCCCCCGCATTTGCGCGTTGCGAATGCGGGTCAGCATGTCCGCCAGCGGATCTGTCATTGTCATGAATGATGCTCCTTACCAGCTCGACTTGACCATTCCGGGGATCTGCCCGGAAGAGGCCATGTCACGCAATGCAATACGCGACATGCGCAGCTTGCGGTAATACGCTTTAGGCCGTCCGCTGATCTCGCAGCGGTTATGCACCCTTACCTTTGCAGAATTGCGCGGCAATTGCGCCAGCTTGAGGCTGGCGGCAAACCGCTCTTCGGGCTGTAAAGCCTGATTCATTGTCACAGCCTTGAGACCCGCGCGCTTCGCTGCATAGCTTTTTACCAGGCCTTCCCGCTTTTTATTGCGGTATATGGCGCTTTTCTTAGCCATTAATAATATCCTTCGTCACGTTTGCGCCGCTTCTCATGTCAGAGGAAAGTTGAAATGTTTCAATAAAGCCCGCGCTTCATCATCGGTCTTGGCCGTCGTGCAGATCACCACATCAAGCCCCCAGAATGTATCGACCTTGTCATAGTCAATTTCTGGAAAAACAATATGTTCTTTCAGACCCATGGAGAAATTTCCGCGCCCGTCAAAACTTTTGGAATTAAGTCCGCGAAAGTCACGCACGCGGGGCAGCGCCACATTGATCAGCCTGTCGACAAATTCATACATGCGCGCCTGACGCAGGGTGACCTTTACCCCGATAGGCATGCCTTCACGCAGCTTGAAGGCCGCGATGCTCTTCTTGGCGCGTGTCACCACCGCCTTTTGCCCGGCGATCAGCGTCAGTTCATCCGAAGCAATATTGATCTTCTTTGAATCCTGAGTCGCTTTGCCAACGCCCATATTAAGCACAACTTTTTCAAGCCGTGGAACCTGCATTATATTCTTGTACCCAAAATCATTCACCATGCCGGCCCGGACGACCGCTTCATAATGGGTTTTGAGCCGTGGCGTATAGGCTGCCTCAGACATCGATTACTTCTCCCGAACGCTTGGCAAAACGAACCTTGCGCCCATCATCTAGAATTTTATAGCCAATGCGCGTGGGCTGACCAGTTTTAGGATCCACATGGGCCAGATTGGATATCTGGATCGGCAGTTCCTTGACCAGAATGCCGCCCGCCGACGTCTGGCTCTGCTTGGTATGCCGTTTCACCTGATTAATGCCGGAAACCAGCGCACGGTTTTCCGTCAAAATCATTTTGACGACTTCACCCTTTTTGCCCTTGTCGCGGCCGGCCAGAACAACAACCTTGTCGCCCTTTTTAATCTTGAATTTCGCGGCCATTACAGCACCTCCGGCGCGAGCGAGATGATCTTCATATGGTTCTTGGCGCGCAATTCCCGTACAACCGGACCGAAGATGCGCGTCCCGATCGGTTCGCCCTGGTTGTTGATCAGCACGGCCGCGTTGCGGTCAAACCGGATCGCACTGCCGTCGGGACGGCTGATCGCCTTTGCCGTGCGTACAATCACCGCCTTCAACACGTCACCGGCCTTGACGCGGCCACGTGGTATAGCCTCCTTGACGCTGACAACAATAATGTCGCCCACGGTTGCGTAACGGCGTTTGGAGCCGCCCAACACCTTGATGCACATCACTTCACGTGCACCGGAATTGTCGGCTACATCTAGCCTGGATTGCATCTGGATCATTGCCGGATACCATTCATCAAAGTTGTTTCCGGGACAAAACCGCCCAGACCAAAAAACATAATTTCAAACACAGTCATCAAATACCCACATCTGAACCATCCGGATCAGGCGTCAGCTATGATAACCTCCCAGCTTTTAGTTTTTGAAATTGGGCGGCATTCCCGGATGCGCACACTTTCACCGACTGAAAAGACATTATTCTCATCATGGGCATGGTATTTCTTGGAGCGCTGCACCGTCTTGCCCATCACAGGATCAGGAAACCGCCGCTCAACCTTTACCACCACCGTCTTGTTGCCCTTGTCGCTCACCACGACGCCCTGCAGGATACGTTTCGGCATTCTTACTCGCTCCCTGCCTTGCCAGACCTGGCTTTCGCCGCCTGTTCAGTCAAAACCGTTTTCATCCGCGCTATATCGCGCCGCACCTGGCCCACACGCGCTGTGTTTTCCAGCTGTCCTGTCGCCTTTTGAAAGCGCATGTTAAACTGCTCCTTCTTCAGCTTCAGGATTTCATCCTGTAACTGATCGGCTGTTTTTTCCCGCAACTCCGCGACCTTCATCAGCATCACCTCTATAGCGTCCGGCCAACCACACGGCTTTTGATCGGCAGTTTCATGGCGCCCAGCCGAAGCGCTTCACGCGCAATTGGCTCGGGAACCCCATCAATCTCAAACATAATGCGTCCGGGTTTAACCCGGCACGCCCAGAATTCCGGCGTTCCCTTGCCTTTGCCCATGCGGACTTCGGTAGGCTTTTTACTCACCGGAACGTCCGGAAAAATACGGATCCAGACCCGGCCTGCACGCTTCATGTGCCGGGTGATCGCCCGCCGGGCTGCCTCAATCTGCCGCGCCGTAACCCGTTCCGGCTGCATCGCTTTCAGCCCATAACCGCCAAAGTTCAAAGTGAAGCCGGCTTTGGCGACACCCTTGATCCGGCCTTTATGCGCCTTGCGA
>JBEBFX010000313.1:0-1404 GCA_040081735.1 Alphaproteobacteria bacterium
GATCGAGGCGGTTAAAATGGTAACTGAGCGCGGCGATAGCCCCCGCCGTCGACCCGCATCCGCCCGCGGGCGGGCTATCGCCGCGATCACCTGCGGGCGGAGTGCCCAGTTCTGTTCTGGGCTGGCGGATGGGGTGGGATTCGAACCCACGGTGAGCTTGCACCCACGCCGGTTTTCAAGACCGGTGCCTTCAACCGCTCGGCCACCCATCCATCGGGGATTGTTTCTGGTTAGCGGTTATTCCAGTGCGCCTTCTTACATGGCCGGGCAGGGGGTATCAAGCGGGGAACCGCCCGTTAGGGCAGCCCTGCCCACTTGCGCAGATATTCCACCCATGGCACAAGCGATTCATAGGAAAAACTGAAAGATTCGGGCATAACGGGAGCGCGAATGCGGCGCGGGACAGGGATAATTTCGCTCATTTTGCTGGTGCTGGCGGCATGTGCGCCCCAGCGTCCGGTGGCTGCCGGCGCGCCGCTGGTTCCACATCCGCAAACTCAGCCGGCTGAATCTGTCAAATTGCCGTCAAATCCGTCATTTGCCCAGTGGCTTATCACATTCAGGGCGGAAGCTGCGGGACAGGGCATCCGGCCCGAAATTCTCGACGCGGCACTGCGCGACGTGCGGCCGGTTGAAAAAGTCGTCACCCGTGACCGCAACCAGGCGGAATTCACGCTCGATTTCGCGACCTATCGTGATCGCGTCCTGACCCCTGCGAATATTGCCGCAGGGCGGCGCAAGCTGGTGCAGAATGGCCCATTGCTGGCGGCGGTAGCGGCAAAATATGGTGTTCAACAACGCTTTATCGTTGCCATCTGGGGTATCGAAACACGCTATGGCGCTGTGAAGCCAACGATGCCTGTGATCCCGGCACTGGCGACGCTTGCCTATGACGGGCGCCGCCCGGCGTTTTTCCGCAATGAACTGATGCAGGCGATGCGTATGCTGGATGCGGGCTATGCCGATGCCGGCGACCTCAACGGGTCATGGGCCGGCGCCATGGGGCAACCGCAATTCATGCCCTCCAGTTACATGACCTACGCCCAGGACTGGGACGGGGACGGCAAACGGGACATCTGGAACAATTCAGGCGATGTGTTTGCCTCCATCGCGCATTATCTGGCCAGCCATGGCTGGTCGGGAGATCAGACCTGGGGCCGTGAAGTAAAATTACCGCAGAAAATTAGCGCGGCATTGCCCCAACTGAAGCGAACCGGAACATCAGGCTGCCGTGCGATGGACCAACTGAGTGTCTCGCGTCCGCTTGCTGAATGGCAGACCAAAGGCGTGCGCCGCGCCGATGGTGCAGACATGCCCCGCCATAATCTGAACGGGTCCCTGGCAATTCCGCAATCCCCCAACGGTCCGGCGTTTATCGTTTACGCAAATTACGAATCAATCCTG
>JBEBFX010000038.1:0-20250 GCA_040081735.1 Alphaproteobacteria bacterium
GCCCTGGAATACGCCAAGCTCGGCATCCGGGTTAACTGTGTTTGCCCTGGCGTCATCGATACGCCCATGGTCGGCCGCCTGGCTGGAAGCAATCCGGAATTGTTTGCAGCGTTGTCGGCGACGGAACCCGTAGGGCGGCTGGGCAAGCCGTCGGAAATCGGTGAAGCCGCTGTTTGGCTGTGCTCGGATCACGCCTCCTTTGTCACGGGCCATTCGATGGTGGTTGATGGCGGGCTGGTCGCGCAATAAGGTTCAATTCTGAAAAAGGAAAGCTGTCATGGCCGGTATCATGGAAGGCAAGGTAGTGATTATCACCGGTGCGGCATCGGGTATCGGCCGCGCCACATCGCAGATTTTCGCGCGCGAAGGCGCCCGCGTCATTATCGCGGACGTCAATGAAAAAGGCGGCGAGGAAACCCTGTCCCTGATCAACAAACAGGGCCATCAGGGCATGTTTGTAAAAACCGACATCACCGTGGAAACCGACGTCAAAACCCTGATCGAGCGCGCAATCAACGCCCATGGGCGGCTCGACGCCGCCTATAACAATGCAGGCGTCGAGGGCGCCCAGGCATTTACCGCCGACATGCCGGTGAACGAGTTTGACAAGATCATCTCGGCTAATCTGAGAGGCGTTTATCTGTGCATGAAATATGAAATTCAGGCGATGCTGAAAAGCGGCGGCGGGGCCATTGTCAACACCGCGTCTGCGGCGGGCCTGATCGGCATACCGGGCATGTCGGCCTATTGCGCCTCAAAACATGGGGTGATCGGCCTTACCAAAACGGCGGCGCTGGAATATGCCAAACTCGGCATCCGGGTGAACTGTGTATGCCCCGGCGCCATCGACACCCCCATGCTGGCCCGCGTCACCACCGCCGATCCGGAAATACTCGGCCAGCTCATCGCCTCCGAACCGATTGGCCGCATGGGCAAGCCGTCGGAAATCGGTGAAGCGGCGGTGTGGTTATGTTCGGATCACGCCTCCTTCGTTACCGGTCACGCAATGGCGGTTGATGGCGGCCTGGTGGCGCAGTAGGATGCGGGCATGCTGACGTCTCCGGCGCCGGGGGCCTGACGCTGCAAGCGGAGTTGAAGTAGAAGTGCCCCATCTGTTTATGAAACTGCCGCCTGATGTAAATGGCCCCGGCGCCCCCATGCCCGGCTGGGCGTGCACGAAACGCCAGCAAAGCGCACGACGCCACGCATGATCCGCAATGCGCGAAGCCTTGAAGACGGGCAATTGCTCGAATGCGATATATGCATTGCAGGCGCGGGCGCCGCCGGCATTACGATGGCCCACGAATTATCCGGCGGCAAACTTAATGTAATCGTGCTGGAAAGCGGCGGGCTGGATTTTGACGAAGAAGTCCAGGCGCTATACCAGGCGCAGGTGAATAACAGATATTACAATGATCCTGAAACCAGCCGGTTACGCTTCTTTGGCGGATCGACGAATCACTGGGCGGGAAATTGCGGCCCCCTTGACAAGATTGATTTTGAAGTCCGTCCCTGGCTGCCCAACAGCGGCTGGCCATTCAGCCTGAAAGCTCTGGCGCCGTATTACGAAAAGGCCCAGTCCTATTGTCAACTCGGAACTTTCAATTATGAAGCTGGCTACTGGACAAAGCTGCGCGGGTTCAACCCGCTGCCACTTGACCCGAATATCATCGGAACCGGTTTCACCCAGCCCAGCCCCCCGACACGATTTGGCGAAGTCTACCGGAACGGCATCGGCGCCAGCGAGAATGTTCAGGTCTATCTGAACGCAAATCTGATCGATGTAAACCTGCACCCGGATGGATCAAATGTCGAAACGGTGCTGGCGGGTCAACTGGATGGCAAGCGATTTCAGGTTAAGGCGAAAATGTTCGTGCTGGCGCTTGGCGGCATCGAAAACGCCCGCTTGCTGTTAAACTGCGACAAGGTTCACCATGGCGGCATTGGCAATCAATATGATCTGGTTGGACGCTATTTCATGGATCATGTGGTTGTATCTGCTGCAACGTTCTTTCTGACCGACCCGGAAATTGATATGGGGCTGTATCACGACGGGGCGCGCCTGCCCGGTCCGGCCGGGGATACGCCCGTGGCCTATGGATATCTCAAATTATCCGATGCCGCCATTCGCGCGCATGGCCTGAATAATATACGTGCGCCCATTATCCGGACAAGCCGTTTCAAGGCGTCCGAAGGCGTTGAGTCCTTTCACATCCTGTCCGAAGCGCTTGCAGCGGGAGAAATCCCAGACGATCTGGGCGGACATATTGGAAAAGTGGTGCGGAACCTTGACATGGTCATTGAAGGGATTTCACGAAAAACCTTCAATACCCGGCTGTTTGATTCTGCGAATGACATGAACTTCCTGTTTAGCGATATCATGATTGAACAGCGCCCCGAGCCGTCAAATCGCATATCCCTGTCATCGGAGCGTGACCGGCTGGGTTTGCGAAAAGCCGTTATCGGCTGGAATTTGTCCGATGCGGATAAAGAGAATTTGTGGCGCTGCCTGGAACTGATGGCCATGGAATTCGGCAAATCCGGACTGGGCAGAATGCGGATTGACGGACAGCATGGGGGCCGCACTTTCGGGGATATGATGAGCTTTGGAGACCACCATATGGGCACTACGCGCGCCCATGCGAACCCGCATCGGGGCGTGGTCGATGGCAATCTGAAAGTCCACGGCGTTGCAAATCTGTATATCGCCGGCAGCTCCGTATTTCCGACGGGCGGCCATGTTCCGCCAACTCTGACGATTGTCGCTCTGGCCATCAGGATGGCGCGTCATTTTCGCCAAAAACTGGAGGACCTGTGACCATGGCATTGCAGCGAAGACAGTTTATGTCGGCCGTGATCGCAGCGGCGGCGGCAAGCTTTTTTGACGGGACATACCGGGGCGCCACCGCTTCAGAGGCCCGGGACGAAATTACCCTGCAAAGCGCGCGGCGCGTGGGCGCCGCCTATCTGGGGCAACGGCCAGATGAAACCGGCCGGGAGAACCTGATGGCGTCGCTTACACGCAGCCTGCGCGAAACTGGAATTTCCCTGCCGTCCGGCACAAGCGTTACGGGTCTGGCCGAAGGGTTTAGCGAACTTATCAGGGCCGATTTTGCATCGGGGCGCACTGTCATCATAGAGGGATGGGTGCTTTCAGAATCAGAATGCCGGCTTTGCGCGCTGCATGCCGCCGTTTGAATCGGGTCCGATCGGGTTTTCGATTAACCGGGATCTTTGCGCTTATTTTCCCGGCCCTTTAACCGGGAACGCAGAAAATCCATTCCAGGCCGCATCGCAAATGGCGTGGAATCATTTTCGTTTGATCCCGGGGATTGTTCCTGGCGGATCAGCCATATCACCGCCCACATGGCCCCGATCAACGCGCTGTATAAAAGTAATCTTTCTACCATGGCTTTCGTGCCGCATTCGGCTCAGGTTACTATCGCTCGATTCTACTATATATAGTGCGAATCAGTCCGGAAAACGTGAATATAACCGGAAACCTGTGGATTAACGCGGAATGTCAGGAATTATTATTACAGTGTGGCTGCTGGGCATTACCCTGCTGGCCCTGATGCAGCCGGTGGCGGGACCATTAGTATATTATCTGATTGTCTGGATGCATCCTGAAGAGCAAATGTACGGCGGTCTCTCGTTACGCTGGACCTTGCTGATCGCCCTGACCTCCATGATGGGCTATCTATTCGTCGGAAAGGAGCGTCAGACTCCTAATAACGCCATCCTGTTTTTCCTGGCGCTTTTAGCGTCGTGGTATGTTCTGGCAGCCCTGGCCAATAATGTTGACGCCGCCGAATTCGCACTGGCCACGGATTTTGTAAAATTGATTGTGATGTGCTGGGTCACCGCCTGTGTCATCAACACGCGGGCCCGGCTTCACGCCCTTGTCTGGATTGTCGTAATATGTATTGGCAGCGTCAGCTTCCGGACTGGCTTACTGACCGTAGTGACAGGCGGCGGCGGGGTCATTCTCGGACCCGATTTTCTTGGCCAAACCAATGAATATGCGCGCGTAGTCATCTACACCTGGCCGTTGATGATTTATTTGGCGCGCCACTCCGCGCACTATTATGTGCGTCTTGGGCATGGCGTGCTTGCCACGATGGCGGTTTTCACGTTGATCGGAACCAATTCACGCGGCGCCCTGGTTGCTTTTATTGCGATGTGCGCCGTTTTGTGGATGTACGGCAGCAAAAAAATCGTTTCGGCGCTGTTGATCGTTATATTCGTGTCCGGGGCATATTTCGTGCTGCCGCCGAACCGGCTGGAAAGCTTTACCAATCGAACGTCCACGATTGAGAATGCCGGCGAAGATTCGTCGTTCCTGTCGCGAACCAATGCATGGGCGTTTGGCTGGAGTTACGCGTTGAACAACCCGGTTTTTGGCGGCGGGCCACATACGTTTGAAAGGGAGCATGGCATCGCATCCCATAGCAGTTATTTTGAGGTGCTAGGCGAATCAGGGTTCGTCGGCCTTGCGGTTTACATCGTCATTGGACTGCTTGCATTCGCCACAATCTTCCGGATTCGCAAACGCACCAAGGGTATAAGCGAACTGGTATGGGCCCACGACCTGGCGTTCTATATCATGATTTCACTGGTTGGTTATTTTGTCGGGGGCATAACCAAAAACCACGGCTTCTTTGAATATTATTATATGCTGCTTGGCATTTTGATGGGGCTTGAAACGGCGGTGAATAAAGCGCTTGCGGCACAAACCAAAAACCGGCGCATTGATGACGCTTCATACTCTATGGATGCCGTGCCCCAAAACCCCTGAAAGAAAAAGCCATTCTGCACGGGATTATAAATCCTGCTTCAGGCGGAGAATATCCGTTCCCGCACCTGGAAATAGATTTGCAACAGGACCGACATGACTGAAATTTTGTTTGATAAAATTTCGAGAATGCTTGAGCTGCTGGTCGTTTCGCCGGACGGTGAGGGCCAGCGCGGGCGGCTGAACCTGACCCGCATTTACAGCGAACAGGGGGATTTCTATTTACAGGGCATGGGCGTCAGCTCCAACCAGGAGCATCGCTTTTCCCTATCCGAGGTCGCAGAAATTTTTGACGTCGAAAGCGGCGAAAATGTCGATATCGGCGAATTCCGCGCCGAACTGATGGCGCACCTGAAAACCTGATCAGCCCATTCCCAAGGTCAACGCCATTTCCACAAGACGGCGCGAAGCCGCAGGAAGTTCAAGCCTGAGCGCCGCCTGCTGGCCCAGCGCCGACATTTTCGGCCAGGTCTTGGCGATCACATCGACGACTTTGGCTTCCGCGTGTTTGGGTGCGAACACCGACAGATGGTCTTCCAGAAACACCAGACAGGCCACGTCTTCCAGGCGCTGGGCGTCTTCGTCCTGTTTCAGCCGTTCCTTGCGGACTAGCTGCCCTACGCGCCCCGCCAGGGTGTCATCATATCCGGCCATACGCAGAATATCCCCGGCAAGCAGCGCGTGGCGGCGCTTTTCTTCCGTGCGCCAGTGCAGATATCCCGCGCGTCCCAGGGCGAAATCAGTACGTGGCAGTTCCCAGCGTTTTATATGCTGGCATCGCACTGCAAGACGCAACGGCTCGGATGCGTCCGGATAAACCGCCCGCAGCATTTCACTCATGCGCCGGGCATATACAAGTTCGGCCGGACACAGTTCGCCGTCATGCATAATCCGGCCGGGGTCCAGGGCGTGGGCGTCATCCATCGCTGCAATGGCGTCATCGAAACGGGACATGATCCTGCAACTCCTGCAAATCCTTTATGCGGCATCCTGCCGGGATGGAATGGCGTTTAGCAAGGCCTGAATTTCCGGGCGGCAAGAACCGCAGTTCGTCCCGGCCTGTAGCGAAGCGCCAACGGAAGCCACGGTTTGCAGACCCTGTGAAAGAATCGCATTGATGATGGTCTTCTGTCCGACATTATAACAGGCGCAGACCACAGGCCCGCTGTCGCAGGCCCGCCCTGCCGGCCGGCCATACAGGACGGCGGCCTGCACGTCCTGCGCCAGCCCCTTTTCGTCAAACAGGGATTCGAGCCAGTCACTGTCGGCTTGCCCCTCGCCCCGGCCGATGAACAGACAGGCTTCGATACCTTCATCTCCAAAATGGGCAGCACGATAAAGCCCGCGACCGCGATCCTGATAGACAATATCACCGCTGCCCAGCGCCGCGCCGAAGGAATCGCGCACCCATTGCCCCGCAAGGGACGGATCGTCGTACCCCGCCAGCTGATAAATATGACAACCGGCGCCTGCGCGTCTGCTCCAGTAACCAACCCGGTCAAGGGTAAACGGCTGGCGCGACAGCAACAGACCCGACCAGCGGAAATTGGCGTCCCCGATGTTTGCGGGCGTGCATTTGAATTCAGGCTGTCCTGAAATTGGGTCCGTCGCCGCCGGAATCAAACTGCCGATAATTGCGCTGGACGCGAACTGGTCATTCCAGTGCATTGGCGCAAACATCATTCCGGGCCGCTGATCCTCGTTAATGCGCACCCGTAAAACTGCCTCGCCCAATTCAGTCCGCACCCTCGCAAGACCACCGTCTGTCAAGCCATACCGCGCCGCGTCCGCCAGCCCAATTTCCACATAGGGTTCCGGGCTGTGACGGCCGAGCTTGGGAACCGGCCCGGTCCGGGTCATGGTGTGCCATTGATCGCGCGTCCGTCCGGTATTCAGCACCATGGGATAGTCGGACACCGGCCAATAAGCGGGGATGCCGGATGCCGTTGCAATAAACCGCGCGCGCCCATCCGGCGTAGGAAATTTTCCATCCCCAAGCAGGCGTTGCGCGCCGCCGGGACAGGCGGCCGTAACCGGCCATTGCACCGGCGTCAGGTCGTCATAGGCGGCGTCATCCAGCGCCGCCAGCGCGCTGACGTCAAACAGCCGGGTGCCGGTATTTTCAAAACCGGACAATTGCGCATGTTCGCGGAAAATGTCGGCCGGTTTTGTATAGCCGAATGCTTTGCCATAGCCCATGCGCTGAGCCACCTCGGTAATAATCCACCAGTCAGGTTTGGCGTCGGCGGGCGGGGGCATGAAGCTGCGCTGGCGCGATATGCGCCGTTCGGAATTCGTTACCGTGCCGTCCTTCTCGCCCCACCCTGCGGCAGGCAACAGCACATCCGCATATTTTGCCGTGTCGGTGCCTGCCACGCAGTCCGAAACCACGACGAATTCGCATCCGTCCAGCGCCGCGCGTACGGCATTGGCGTCCGGCAGGCTGACCGCCGGATTGGTCGCCATGATCCACACGGCCTTAATGCGCCCGTCGCCGATGGCCCGAAACATATCTACGGCCTTCAGTCCAGGGGCCTGGGCCATGCGCCGCGCGCCCCAGAATCTTCCGACACGGTCAATATCCTGCGGGTTTGCGAAATCCATGTGCGCGGCAAGCTGGTTTGCCAGGCCGCCAACCTCGCGCCCGCCCATGGCGTTGGGCTGCCCGGTCAGGGAAAATGGCCCCATGCCCGGCTGTCCGATACGCCCGGTAGCCAGATGACAATTCAGAATCGCATTAACTTTGTCCGTACCCTGAGTGGACTGGTTGACGCCCTGGGAATACAGCGTAAGGGTTTTGCGCGTTTCCGAGAACCAGCTGAAGAACTTCGCGACGTCGGCCCCCGCAAGGCCGCAGGCGTCTGCAACGGCCCTGATGGCGCCGCTTTGCTGGCGCGCCTGAGCAAGCGCCGCGGCATACCCGCTGGTGCTGCCAGCGACATAGGCGTGATCGACGGCGCCCGCTTCCTCCAGATAGCATAACAGGCCATTAAACAGATGCACATCCGTACCCGGACGAAGCGCCAGATGCAGATCGGCGGCTTGCGACGTCGCGGTGCGGCGCGGATCGATATTAACGATGCGCACCTGGCCCGCCTCGCGGCGCTGCATCAACCGCTGATACAGCACAGGATGACACCATGCGGTATTCGACCCAACCAGCACCGCCAGATCGGCCAGATCAAAATCCGCATAATTGCCGGGCACGATATCCTCGCCAAAGGCGCGCTTGTGTCCGGCAACGCTTGAGGCCATGCACAATCTGGAATTGGTGTCGATATTGGCGGTTCCGATAAAGCCCTTGATCAGTTTGTTGGCTACGTAATAATCCTCGGTCAGCAATTGTCCCGAAACATAAAACGCGATTGCATCGGGTCCGTGCCGGGCGATGACCGCGCGGAATTGCGCCGCCACATGGTCGAGCGCATGATTCCAGTCTGTTGCCATGCCCTTGATCATCGGGTGCAGCAGTCTGCCATTCAGCCCAAATGTTTCACCCAGCGCGGTTCCCTTGGAACACAGCCTGCCAAAATTGGCGGGGTGATCCCCGGTCCCGCTCACGTTAATCGCGCCGGACTCCGTGACCGTGACATCGACCCCGCAGCCGACCCCACAATAGGGACAGCTGGTTGCGGTACTCATTCCGCCGCCTGTTGCCGGGACCTGGGGGCGATATAAATGCGCCCATTGGCCTGTTTGACAGGAACGGTGCGCGCGCAGCCGTCACCGGGATCGGCGCCAACGCCGCTGTCCAGATGAAATACCTGGTTATGCAGCGGGCAGGCAACATAATGGCCATGCACAATGCCTTGCGACAATGGTCCGTCCTTATGCGGGCAACGGTCCTCAAGGGCAAAAATTTTATCGTCCGCCGTGCGAAAAATCGCAACATTCATTCCCGGCGTTTTCACCACCCGCGCGCCAAGCCTGGGCACGTCCAGAATGCCGCCAACTTCCAGCCAGTCGTTCATGTCATCGGCTCCCACTTAACCGGCCAGTTCAAGCGATTTGAATTCATGGGCATGGACGCCTCCGGAGGCGCGCTCCGCCCACGGATCGTTCTGCACAAATTTTTGCGACATCAAAAATCTTGCATTCAGGCGCGCGCGGTTTTTGCCGTCGGTAACGACCTTTTCCCTGACATGGTCAAGTCCAACCCGTTCAAGCCAGGGGGCCGTGCGCTCCAGATAATGGGCTTCCTGGCGGTACAACTGCATGAAGGCGCCGCAATATTCCAGAACCTCCTGTTCGGTTTCAACCTTGCATAACAGATCGGTGACACGGACCCTGATGCCGCCATTGCCGCCGACATGCAGTTCCCATCCGGAATCAACGGCGATAACGCCAAAATCCTTGATGGTGGCCTCGGCGCAATTGCGCGGACAGCCGGACACGGCCATCTTCACCTTGTGCGGGGTCCAGCTTCCCCAGGTCATTTTTTCCATTAAGACCCCCATGGCGAGGGAAGTCTGGGTGCCAAAACGGCACCATTCCGACCCGACACAGGTTTTTACGGTGCGCAGCGCCTTGCCATAGGCGTGGCCCGACACCAGGCCGCCTGCATTCAGATCTTTCCACACTTCGGGCAGCTGTTCCTTTTTGACGCCGAGCAGATCGATGCGCTGCCCGCCGGTTACTTTCACCGTCGGGATGTTGAATTTATCGACAACATCGGCGATGGTGCGCAGTTCCCGGGAATTGGTCAGCCCGCCCCACATGCGCGGCACGACGGAATAGGTGCCGTCTTTCTGAATATTGGCGTGCGCCCGCTCATTGATAAAACGGGACTGGTAATCATCGGCATATTCGCCCGGCCAGTCGCACACCAGATAATAATTCAGCGCGGGACGGCAGGTGGAACAGCCGTCGGCGGATTTCCATTGCAGTTCCTGCATTACAGCGGGGATTTTCTTCAATTCCCTGGCAAGAATCAGCCGGCGCACATCGTCATGGGACAAGTCTGTGCACTTGCAAAGTGGCTTGATAGCCGCGCCGGCGCTGTAAGCTTCTCCCAGTGTTAGCGCCAGCAACTGTTCAACCAGCCCCGTGCACGACCCGCACGAACCGGACGCCTTGGTTTTGGCGCGCACATCATCAATACTGGTCAGCCCGTGCTCATTAATCGCATTAACGATTTTGCCTTTGCATACGCCGTTACAGCCACAGATTTCTGCCGTATCCGGCAGCGCTGCAACGGCGGAACTAGGGTTTTGCTGGGCGCCTCCGGAAAAAGCCTGACCAAAAATCAGGCTGTCGCGAATGGGCGAAACGTCCGCGCCATCGCGCAGCAGCTGAAAATACCAGCCGCCATCACTGGTGTCGCCATACAGCACGGCGCCGCGAATACGGTTTTCCTTGAGCACCAGGCGTTTGTAAACGCCGCGATGGGCGTCGCGCAGAATGATGTCTTCCGTGCCTTCGCCATCCGAAAAATCCCCGGCGGAAAACAGATCGATGCCGGAAACTTTCAGCCGCGTGTTGGTGACGGAACCGCAATAGGCGCTGCCTGCATCATCGGCAAGCTGTGCCGCCACAACTTTTGCCATATCGAACAGCGGGGCCACCAGGCCATACACCGCGCCGCGATGCTGCACGCACTCGCCAACGGACAGGATCGCGGGATCAGACGTGACCATGTGATCATCCACCACAATGCCCCGTTCGCAGATAAGGCCCGAGGCTTTGGCAAGGCCGATGCTGGGCTTGATGCCTACCGCCATAACCACAAGATCGGCGTCGATGCGGCGCCCGTCATCCAGCAGAATGCCTTCGGCCCTTTCAGCGCCGTAGATCTCCTTGCTGTTGGCTCGGGTATTAATTTCAATGCCGCGGGCTTCCAGTTCCCGTTGCAGCAGGTACCCGGCCGCTTCGTCCAGCTGACGCTCCATCAGGGTGGGCATCAGATGAATGACGCTGACCTGCATGCCATTGGCGCGCAGCCCATTGGCTGCCTCCAGGCCCAGCAGGCCGCCGCCGATCACGATCGCGCGGGTATGCTTACGGCTTGCCGCCAGCATTTTTTCGACGTCCTGCACATCACGAAATGTCACGACGCCGGGCAGATTGGCGCCAGGTATTGGCAGCATGAACGGGTCCGATCCGGTGGCGATCAGTAATCTGTCATAGCCAACCCTGATGCCGCAGACGCTAACAACCTCCTGCGCTTCACGATCAATAAACTCGATCCTTGCGCCCATATGGAGGACGATGCCGTTGTCCGCGTACCATTCGCGGCCGTTAATTACGATGTCCTCAAAGGATTTTTCCCCGGCCAGCAGGGGCGACAGCAGAATGCGATTGTAATTCACGTTGGGTTCGGCGCCGAACACCGTGATGTCGTAAGCCCCGGGCGCCCGCTCAAGTAATTCCTCGACCGCCCGCATGCCCGCCATGCCGTTTCCGATGACGACCAGTCTTGGTTTCATTGCTGCTTTTCCTGCTGTTCTACACTGCTACACAGGGTTAGAAGCAACTAATGGGCCAATCGGAAAACTGGCGGAAAAGGAACTATTATTTGGGAATTTAAGGCCCGGCGATCAGGCCGCATGCCATTTTTCTCGCCAGTCAGATGGGGGGCCGCTTAAATAGCGGGCAGAAGGTCAGCTATCCGGATTTTTCAGGGTTTCAGCCCAGGCCTGAAGTTCCCTGATCTGCATATAGCCGCCCTCGCCTTCGACGATACCTTCTTTGCGGGCGTCATGAATGCAGTCAACCGGGCAGACAGGAACGCAAAATCCGCAATCGATGCAGTCCTCCAGAATGATTTTGAAGCGGCCCTGAAAGTCGCCAGGGATGGCCTGCACCGCATCCACCTTGCCAGGGCACATTTCATCGCACGCGCCGCAGCCAATGCAGGTTTGATCAATATAATAATGCCCGGCCCGATGCTTTGTCATGATTGATTCCCGGTAGGTTCACGCATACGCCTGTCAGGAAAATCTGGTTTCGAGATGGTGCGAATCGTTCATCATTTGCTGCATGGTCTGGTTATACCGGAAAAAATAATCCCGGCGCAGCTGGTCCTCCGCCGCGACGGTGAACAGTGGTTCCTGCAGGCTCAGATAATTCAGCGTATAGGTGAGATCGGGCTTGCCTCCATTCCTGGCGATGTTTTCCAGCACGGCCCGCCACACGGCAAGCGGCGCCTCAAAGGCAAAATCGGTAATGGCTTCACGCGCTGGACTGGCCAATGCGACCTCGGTTACATCATAGGTGTCAAAGGTCAGCCGTACGCTCCAGGGTTTGCCCTCGTCCCCGTCGGTAACGGTGAACTGTATCACGCAGTCCGTATAGCCGAGATGTTCATAACGCGCCGCATTGCCGCGCATCACCCTCACCAGCGCCTCGAACCAGGCCAGGGATGGAAACCTCAGCGGCACCCGCGCCGGCGGCGCATCTGTTGCGGACGCGTCATTTTCTGCGCGCGTCATCGCGCTTTCCCTCAGGCCGCTCTCGCGCTGCCCCACGGGAATTCCTTCGGAATCGTGCAGCGTGCGCGGCGGTCAAAACCGGCCCGGTCGCAGCGTTGCAGATATTCCTCGATGAACACGGCCCACAGCTTGCCGAGGCCATCCATGCCTTTGTCGATATGTTTCAGGCCGCCGCCCAGCAGTATCGCTATCGGCTCATTCAATGTCGCTTCGCTGAACGCCGTCATGATGATCTGTTCGCCAAGATCGGAGAATCGATGCAGTTCCTCCTCGGCCTGCGGGCGGTTCGCATGGTGGTCGAGGTAATATTTGAATTGCAGCACCCCATAGGACACATGGCGCGCCTCATCCTGCATGCACAGGCGGAAGATTTCCTTGTCCGTGGATGTCTTGGCGATCATTTCACCGGAACGGAACAGCGACAGCACCAGTCCTTCGCCGAGCAGATTGAGCAGGAACGTGCCCATCACGTGATTGGGCGCCTCAAGAATGGATTTCAACGCCCATTCGAAACCGGGCGACGCATGCAGCAGGCCGCCGCCCATAAGGGCGCGCTTGCGGAACACTTCCTGATGGCGCGCCTCGTCCATGATCTGGGTGGCGAGAAAGCTTTTTACTTCCAGATAATCCTGGGGGATGCGGTACAGCCAGCGGGCCGGGAAATCAGCGGCGGCAAATTCAATTTCGCTCAGAAACGTGGACAGCTGGCACGACGCCTTGGCGATGTCTTCGGGCAGGTCACCGATCTCATCCCACGGAATGTCACGGGTGGCGTTCCATTGCCGGGCCTTGGCTTCTTCATACAGGGGCGCGACATTATCCGACCACACATCATTTTTGTGGGTCACGTCATAACTTTCCAGCACAGGCATCATGTTTTTGTAGGGTTCCCGGATCGAACCGCGCGGCGCAAAGCTTTTCCACGCCGTCACTTCGCCGATTTCCCCGGAGCCTTTTACCCGGTTAATATCGATATAGGTCAAACCACGCGACGAGATCTTGGGTTTCTGGCCGCCCCAGTTATTTGCGTCCCCGTTCATCCAGTGCAGCGAATAATTGCCCTTGCTCAGCCGTTCGAAATTTGTTTGCAGAATTTCGCCCCACACCTGGCTGTGGGAATGGAATTCCCGCTCGTATTTTTCCAGCGCCTCGGCGCTGCTGGGGACATCGCCCGGTAACGGCGTCAGCTTGCCAACCTTGATATCCACGCCCATGAAATTTTCCTCCGTCAATTTTCGCCTGATCATGTCCGGCCTGATCACAGACATCGTCTGACCGGCGCACGCTGCCGCCCCTACGGTCCTGATCGCTATTGTGTAATCAGTCAATATAATATCGAAGATAGTGTCAATACAAATTTGGCGCACTATGTTCCCTGTCATTCTATGATCATAGATCGACAGGGAATAAATATTATTGTACATAACGCCCATGAATATTCATATGCCCCGCAAAAGAATGAACCCCGATGACCGGCGCGCGCAACTGTTGATGTGCGGGGTGCGGGTATTTGCTCATCTGGGCATTGGCCGCGCCAGCCATGCCGAGGTGGCCCGTGTGGCCGGGGTGTCGGTGGCGACCGTATTCAACTATTTCCCCAGCCGGGAAAGCCTGGTTGAGCAGGTGCTAAGCCACGTTGATGACTTTCTAACTGAAATCTCCGCTAATATTGAGGTCAACGATACCGCGCCCCTCGCCCTTTACGGATTGATGAGCAGCTTTGCGGCGGCGGCCAAAACCGATAGCGACATGATCCGGGTCTGGCTGGAATGGAGCACATCCATCCGGGACGACACCTGGCCAAAATATCTCGAATTTCAGGAAAGAATCATCGATAGAATCCGGCAGGTGATTGTCACCGGCAAGCTGGCTGGCACTGTTGCCGCCGATGTCGATCCCGAAGACGCGGCCAGAATCGCCGTGGGCGACGCCCATATGGTGGCCCTGATGCAGTTCGCGCCGAAGCCCTCCCTCGATATGGACCGTTTTCTGCGGCATATGGTTGAAAGCGTGCTGAAAATCCCGAGCGCAGATATCACCTCGCGCTGATGCGCGTTACGCTTGGCCTTGGCCCGGTTTCTTTGCTAGTCTGGCCGGATCGTAACTCTCCTGAAAGAACACAGTATGACCTATGGCGTTGGACTGGGTATTGCCAATTTTCCGTTTGCGGACGCCGATGGCTTCTGGCGCTGGGTTTCCCTGTGTGAAGATGGCGGCGTCGATTCGATCTGGCAATCCGATCGTATTGTATCCAAAGACCCCCATCTGGAATGCATGAGCGTGATGGCCGCCCTTGCCGGCGCCACCAAACGCCTCAAATTTGGCATGAATGTCGCTTCCGCCGGTCTTCGCGACCCCTTGTTGCTGGCCAAGCAATGCGCCACCATCGATGTCCTGAGCAAGGGCCGCCTGCTGCCGGCCTTTGGCGTCGGCAGCGCCATCGGCCCGGAATGGGAGGCCACGGGCCGCACCACCAAACGGCGCGGCATTCGCACCGATGAATGTCTGACCCTGATATCGCGCCTGTGGAGCGAGGAAAGCGTCACCTTTAATGGGGAGTTCTTTCAATATACCGATGTTTCCATCTCGCCGCGCCCGGTACAGACTGACATTCCGCTCTGGGTCGGGGGATCGGCGGAGGGGGCGATTCGCCGCACCGCCACCCTGGGCACCGGCTGGCAGGCGGGGCTGGAAACCCCGGCCCAGATCGCCCCGGTGATTGCAGGCATCAAACAGGCTTTGACCGAAACCGGCCGCAAGATTGACGAAGATCATTATGGCGCGGGCTTCGCCTTCCGCTTTGGCAGTTGGGATGACGCGCCCGTAGCGCGAAACATGGCCGTTCTGGCCAAGCGGGTAAAGGATGACCCGCGCGGTTACTATGCCGTTGGCGGCGCAGATGAAATTCTGGCCCGCCTGCGCGAATTCATCGCCGCAGGCGCCCATAAATTCATCCTGCGCCCCGTAGCAGGCGACGCCGATGAAATGGTCGAGCAAACCAGACTGCTGATTGCCGAAGTGATCCCCCAGGTGGCGGCGATGAATTTGCGCTAGCAGGCAGCTGAAAAACCCTTCTTTTTGTCATCCTGAGCTTCTTTTTGTCATCCTGAGCGACCCCCTGCGCCAGCGCTTGCGCGGCGAGAGCGAAGGATCTCAGAGGCGCCATAAACGCTCGAGATCCTTCAGCCGCTGCGCGCCATCAGGATGACAATTCCGGGTTTTTCAGCAGCCTGCTGGAGTGTTTTGTGACCGGGTTGAATCAGGCCCCTCCCAACCTTCCCCTTTCAGGGGGAGGTTGGGCTGGTTCAACTTGGTCTAAACTTATATCGCGCTAAAGCCCCTCCGCCAGCAGCCTTTCCACGATGGCTTCGCAGCGGCCCCGTTCCGAGGCCTGGAATTGCGCCATGCGCACAACATACGGGTCGCCGCTGTAAAAGATTTCGTAATGTTCCTGGCGGCTGCCGAATTCCGTGGCGACGGCGTCCCAGGCCAGCTTTTGCAGCCGCACCTTTTTCTGGGCTTCCATATCCGGCCCGCGCAAAATGGTTTCCAGCGCGCCGCTGATTTCCGGATTGCCGAAATCACCTTCGGTTGGCGTCATCACAAATCCGCTGGACCCGATGCGGCGGATCACGTCGCACACCAGGGTGTTCACATACGGGAAAAACTGCCGCATGGCCGCCCCGCCGGTGAAGCTCTGGAACGGGTTCACGCCGGGCGACACTTCAAAGGATTGCGTAAAATCCCCCCGCCGGCCATTCAGGTCTTCCGTCCCGGCGATGCGGCGCAGGGTTTCATTGGCGGTCGCCGTGACAATGCCCTCGGCAATCTGCACATACCCGATCAGTTCTCCCAGAATTTCCTGATAGCGCGGCATGTTCTGGCGTCCGCTGACGGTGGCGAGCTTGCACGCCAGCCCGGTCATGAAACGCAGTTTCTCGGTGCCGCGAATCGCTGCCTGCAACAGCACATGGCCGGGAAAGGCGATGATCATCTGATTATAGGCGCGCACGTCGCCCGCGACGAACACCCGCTCCCACGGGATCAGCACATCATCGAAAATCGCGATGGCGTCGCCTTCATCGAAGCGCCGTGACAGGGGCCGGTCAAACGCGCTGCGCCCATGATCATAGGTTTCGCGGGCAATGAAGCGCAGCCCCTCAATGGCCACAGGCACGGAGAACGCGACCGCATAGGCTTCTTCCCCAGCCTTGCGCGGCATGAACGGGCCCAGCAGGATTTCGTCGCTGACCGGCGCCAGGGTGGACAGCATGCGCGCCCCGTTGACGATAATCCCCGCGCTGGTTTCCTTGACGATGCGCACGGATAATTGCTGGTCCGGCCCTTTTGAGCGGTCGATCTGCGGATCGGCGAGCGTATGCGTCATGCACACGTCATTATCGCGGCAATATTCATAATAGGCGGCGGCGTTATCCGCGAACTTCTTGTCCTTCGCCCCCAGCACATGGGGCACCATCGCCATGTCGGTGACCCAGGCGTTCATGAAATCCGGCAGCCGCCCCATCAGGCCATAGGTGTACTGGGCACGCAGCCGGTCGCCGGCCACGCGCTGTTCCATCAGTTTGCGGTCCATGCCCGCAAGAAACGAATTGCTGACGGGCGCGCCGTCTTTGGGCGAGGCGAAGGTAAGCCTGTCGCGCAATTCCGCATCGTGATGCCGGTCATAATGCCGGCCCAGCTCGCCGATCACGCCGCGAAAGCCCGGATATTGCGTAACATCGCGCACCAGATCGCCGTTAACGTGAATGCGGCGGCCATCGTTCAGACCTTTTATATACTCAGCCCCGGTGCGTGCGCCCATAATGCTTTCTCCCTGTTTCGTTTGGGGTAATCGTAGAACAGATTGCCATAAGATAGAATCAGTTTATCGCCGGGGCGGCGGCGAGGTATTCTGGCGTCACACAAAATGTTTAGCCCCTCCTGGTGTCATCCTGAGCGCAGCGAAGGATCCCCCTGCCAGAATTCCGCTGACGGAGATCCTTCGCCTTTGGCTCAGGATGACACTATGTTGCTCAGGCCCCGCCGCCCCTCAATCCATCTTGAAGCGCCGCCGCAGGGCGAGCAGGAACAGGGCCGCTAAAGTAATGGCCATCAGGGTCATCAGGGTGGCGGGGGCGCGTAACAGCAGGGGTTGTTCTTTCAGATACTCGATCATCCACGGGTCGAATTTGTACTCATTGCGCCAGATGCTGAAGGGCGTAGTTATCTGCTCCATGACAAAGCGTAAAACACGCGCTGGCGCGTGAAAAGATTTTGCCTGCGCCAAATGATAGAAATAGGCAAAGCTATAACCAAGCAGAAATGCCATCCATAACAGGGGTTTGGCGATGCTGCGTCCGTAGTCGGACAGATGTTTATAAGCCGTGGCGGCGAAACGTTCCAACCGGGGCACCGTGCCCCGCTGTCGGCGGCATTCCATTTCAAGCGCGAAAAAATCCGCCTCCTCATTACGGGCGCGGAGCTTTTCCATCTCAAGTTTCAGGGTGCGGTAGGAACGCTCCAGTTTTTCGGTTGCTTCGTCATCCCAGCCTTTGGTTTTCAGGAATTTCGCCTGGTGAAACGACATGCCCGGATGAAAAGTACAGCCATGAAACTCCACCAGATCGTGGAATGTCGCGTCATTGAAATCAGCGGGACTCACAAAAGAACGATTTTCAAACGTACACTCGTCGGTGAATGTGGTGTTGTAAAAACCCACATACTGGAAATCCGGTTTTGCATCCCTACGTTCACCCGCCGAGAAATCAGAAACACCCTGAAAAGTCACATTGGAAAAATCGGCCCCGTTACCGAATGTCGCGCCAGAAAAAACGGCGTTGCCACCGACTGTCGCGCCGTTAAAAAAGGCATAGTCACCGAATTTCGCGCCTTCAAAACCGGCCACGCGACTGAAGGTCACGCGACCAAAGTGGGCCGAGTCACCGAATGTCGCCCTATCAAAACTGGCCCAGTCACCAAATGTCGCGTCTTCAAAATTGGCATTGTCACCGAATGCCGCGTCCGTGAAATTGACCTGGAGGGGTTCGGTAATGCCGGTAAAATTGAAGTTGTGCGGAAATGCAACGCCTTGAAGGTCCGCGCGGTTGTCGTCAACGTCATCTAAGCGATTCCAAGGCTGCCCGGCGCGAAGGCGGGCATAGATTTCGGCTTCAAACATTTGCCATTCCGTACCTTTCTCTTCCCATCCTTCTTCACCGCGTCCTTTGACGCTGTCGTTCCCGGCGGCGTCCCGTAACGGCAGGTGAAAGCTGCACCATTGCTTGCCATCGAAGGAAAAAAATTCCGTCTCCACCGGAAACTGGCAGGGGAATTTGTGCACGGATAAGCAGGCGCAGGTCATGCGCAATGATAGCGCGGATCGGCCCCGCGTCCAGCACAGATCGCGCGCGGCCATCCCCTCACCCCAGCCCTCTCCCCCAAGGGGAGAGGGAGCAGACCCAGTATGTCGAGGGAAAGCTCTTCTCCTTGATAAGGTGGGGTGATAAAAAACGATGGGGGTGAAAGAGGCGGGAAAGCCCCTCTCCCCTTGCGGGAGAGGCGTTTGGGGTGAGGGGTGAAACCGCATGCAGCAACGGCGGGGCATTCATTCAGACAGGCCTGACCCATTAACCACGCCAAGGCCTTGCGAAAAGCCGCCGATACAGGCATATTCCGCTACTGAAATTCACGGCATCAGAAACCAGAAACGAAATCAGGGAGAGGCCCACATGGCGCAGAGCAAGGTTGACAGCAGCAACGGTCCGCTGACCGGCGTAAAGATACTGGATATGACCAGTGTCGTATTGGGGCCATACGCCACCCAGTTACTTGCGGATATGGGCGCGGAGACCATCAAGGTGGAAACCCCCACCGGCGATCTGATGCGCACCGCCGGGCCCAGCCCGCATGGGGATATGGGGCCGATCTTCCTGACCCTGAACCGCAACAAGAAATCCGTGGTGCTGGACCTGACCAAGGACAAGGCCAAGGAAGTGTTCCGCAAGATGATCGCCGACACCGACATCTTCATGACCAATGTGCGGCCCGATGGTCTGGCGCGGCTTGGCTTCACCTATGACGACATGATCAAGATCAAGCCGGACCTGATCTATGTCCATGCCGTGGGCTTTGGCGCGGGCGGCGCCTATGCCGGGCGTCAGGCCTATGACGATCTGGTGCAGGGCGCGTCGGGTATCGCCGATCTGCTGCCCAAGACCGACAAGATCGAGCAGCCGCGCTTTCTGCCCTCGATCGTCGCCGACAAGGCGACCGGCCTGCATATGATGTACGCCACCCTGGCGGCGCTGTTCCATCATCAGCGCACCGGCGAGGGCCAGTTTGTCGAAGTGCCGATGCTGGAGGCGCTGGTCGGCTTTACCCTGGCCGAGCATTTCTACGGCCACGCCTATGATCCGCCGGTGGGGCAATGGGGCTATACCCGCATTCTGACCCCCAACCGCAAGCCGTTCAAAAGCAAGGATGGCTATATCGGCATTGTGCCCTATACCGACAAGCACTGGCCGCTGTTCTTCGAAATCTCGGGCAGGCCGGAGCTGTGGGACGCGTGGCGCGGCGCGAGCTTTGAAGACCGCACCAAGAATATCGACAGCCTGTATGCGCTGATCGGCGAAGTGACCCAAAGCAGGACCACCCAGGAATGGATGAACCTGCTGGACGAGCATGACATCCCCTGTATGCGCATCAACCGGCTGGAAGATTTGCAGCAGGATCCGCATCTGGTGGACGTCAAATTCTTTACCCGGCGCGAACATCCGACCGAAGGCGGCTATTTCACCACCAAGCATCCGGTGAATTTCACCAAAACCCCCGCCAAATTCCGCCATCACCCGGCCCGCAAGGGCGCGGACGCCTACGAAGTGCTGGCGAAATACGGCTATTCATCCAGTGATATCGACGCGCTGGTTGAATCCAAGGCGGTGGGCAAGCCCCCCACGGTTTAGTCCCCCCGGGACGAACGCCAATCAAGGCTCATCCCCGCGCGCGGGGATGAGCCTGTGCATACAC